>CAZDAM010000045.1:21452-26855 GCA_964503595.1 uncultured bacterium | reverse complement strand
TGACTCTTGCAGGTTGGCAGTATTTGGCGCTAGGCTGGGTATATGCTGACCGAGCGATTGTCCATAAGAAGCCTTCCAGCTCGCCTCGATGTGAGGGCAGGGCGGCTTTCTGTTGGCTACGACGTCCCGGCTCCCTTTGTCGATACCCGGGTTTTGGTGACTCCGTTCCGTTCTGTCATTGCAACATCCGAATCTTCCAAAATCCAGATTGATACAAGAGCGATTCAGACCGATCTGGGATTTCTGAGGGTCAATGAGTTTCGCCGCAAGATGGAGAGGGTCTCCCAGCAGAAGGCCCGGGAAGGCATTGTCGAGAGGGTTTCGGAAGGCCTGGCGATTCTGGATAATCCTGGCCGGGCAACCCTTCCTCGTCTGATTGCGGCCAAATATGGCCAGAATGTCCAGACTCAGATTGCCGTTCGGCCCGGCGTGCCCCCCGAAATCAGCTTTTCCGAGCCTTCCCTGATTCTGAACGATTTTGAGGCTGGGAATGTATCCGTACGCGGGGACGCCACTTTGGAGATTCTGCCGGAGAGAACCCCTCCCCAGATTGACCTGATCGAGCCGGGCAGAGTTGAAATCTCCCGGGTTCCGCTTCGAGGAGCCAATGTGGACCTGAGGATATGAAAAAAGCCCCGGAAAGGGGCTTTTTTTGCGACAGGTGAATCTCAGCCGTCGTTGCCGATAGCTTCTACGGGGCAATTTTCCATGGCTTCCACGCAAAGCTCTCGTTCATCATCGGTTTCGGGCTGTTTATAAACATAGGAAAAGCCCAGATCGTCTTCAGTAGTAAAATTATCCGGTGCTGTTGAGCGGCAGAGATCGCAATCGATACACTGGTCATCAACGTAAAAGACACCATCTACGTTTTTTTCGATTTTATTTTCCTTACTGGCCATGAACGCCCCTTTCTATCCGAGAAATCAGCGAGCTGCGGATCATAACGATCCAGATCTGAAATGTCAAATCCTATTGTCTCATCTGTTGCAAGTTTTCAAAGTAGAATATATAGTTGCGAGGCCTTCAGCGGCAACCATTTTCAAGGGAGGAACCAATGTTGAAACAGGAAGTCAAAATCACTGTAGCTCATGAAGCTCCAGTGAACCATCAGACCCAGGGACTGGTCGTTTGTATTTATGAAGGTGAGAAGCCTGAATCCAAAATGATGAAGGCATTGGATGACGCTTTTGGCGGTTTGCTTTCCCAGCTTATGGGGCGGGGTGAGATTACTGGGGAGAGCAAGGAATTTCACATTCTGCACAATCTGTCTCTGCCGATGAACAAGCTGATTGTTCTGGGAATGGGCGAGCGGGAGAAATTTTCTTTGGAAACCATCCGGGCGGCAGTGGCCAAAGGGGCTCGTACAGCCCGCAAGTTGAACCAGTCCGAAGTCAGCATTCTCATGGAACCTTTTGATGCTGCCGATGCTTTTGCGACCGGGGTTTGCGCTGCCGAAGGCGTAATCATGGGCCTGGATCGCTTTGAGGTTTACAAGAGCAAGAAAAAATCAGACAGGGATATTTTGACCCATGTGCAGTTTCTTTGTGAGGCCTCCCAGGTAGAAGAAATGGAGAAAGGGGTTGCTCGTGGAGTAATTCTGGCCAAGGGAAATACCCTGGCCCGTGATATTGCCAATCATCCTGGAAACCGCATGACTCCTGCCCTGATGGCTGAAGAAGCCCACAAGGTTGCTCAGGAATGCGGTTTGGAACTTGAAATTCTGGACGAACCGGATCTGATCGCGGCCGGGTATACTGGAATTACGGCGGTTTCCGCAGGTTCGGAAGAAAACTGCAAGATGATCAAAATCACTCATATGGGCCGTCCGGAGAGCAATGAAATCGATATTGCCATTGTGGGTAAGGGCCTGACCTTTGATGCGGGTGGTATTTCGATCAAGCCGGCCTCGGGTATGCACATGATGAAATATGATATGTGTGGTGGAGCAGCGACTATTGGTGCAGCCTATATCGTGGGTCAGCTCAAGCCGAAGGTAAATGTCCGTTTTTATGTTCCCGCTTCTGAAAACATGCCGGATGGCAAGGCTTACAAGCCAGGGGATATTCTGAAATTCAAGAATGGCAAAACCGTGGAAATCAACAATACCGATGCAGAGGGCCGTCTGATTCTGGCTGATGCTTTGATCATGGCCTGTGAAGAAGGAGCCCGGAGAATTGTTGATGCAGCAACTCTGACTGGAGCGGTTGTAACCTGCCTTGGGCATGTGCGCACCGGTCTTTTCTGCAAGGATGAAGGTCTGAAGTCTCTGGTGGTTGGTGCTGCCAAGGAATGCGATGAAAAAATCTGGGAACTGCCTCTGGATGATGAATATCGGGTCATCCTGAAAAGCTCTCATGCAGATCTGAGCAATTCCGGTGGGAGGGCTGCCGGTTCGACAACTGCAGCTATTTTCCTCAATGAGTTTGTTGGAAACATTCCTTTCTGTCACCTGGATATTGCCGGAACTGCTTGGGTGGAAAATGTTCCAACCCAGTATTCCTTTAAACCCTATCTGCCAAAAGATGGAGCCACCGGCACTGCGGCACGCACTTTTGCGCTGACTGTGGAGCACTTGGCTGAAACCCTTTAAGGTCGGGAATTTGATGCGCCCGGTTTCCGAACTCATGAGCAGCTTATTGTCTCTTGGGCCCGGAAGTCGGGCGCTTTTGTTTTTCCGCAGGAAGGAATGGATTGACGAGGTAAGGACCTGTCTGTCTCAGGAATTGAATGTATCCTTTGTCTGCGAGGAGCCTGGAGAAGGACTTCTGCTGGGAAGGCCCGAGGGTTTTTTTGCTTCGGAGCAGTCCCTTCATTTTGTCTGGTTGATGGGATTTGATTTTTCTTCTCATGAAGCTGGTTCGGTTCTGAAAAGGGTTTACGAGGGACTGAAGACCAACGGGCGGATTCTGATTCATGAGTCTTCTGAAGGCAGAGGGATTGGTTTTTGGCACCCACTGATGAAAGAAACGGGTTTTGAGACTCCGATCCATAGGGAGCTTCAGCATGAAGCCTTTGGAGCTGGGAATGAATATCTGAGTGTAAGAAGGGGATAGAATGCGGCAGAGGATTTTAAGTGGGATTCAACCATCCGGGGATCTGAATATCGGACATTATATTGGAGCGATGAAAAGCTGGCTTGAGCTTCAGCGCGATTTCGAAGCCCTTTTCATGATTGTGAATCTGCATGCCATTACGGTACGCCAGGATCCCGAAGTGCTCAGGGAGAGAACCCTTTCCATTGCGGCTCAGTATATTGCCTGTGGGATTGATCCTGATGAGGCGGCTATTTTTATCCAGTCCGATGTCATGGAACATGCCCAGCTGGCATGGATTCTGAACTGTCATACGGGGCTTGGGGAATTGCAGAGAATGACTCAGTTCAAGGATAAATCTCTGAAGCAGGGAACCTCCGGAATTTATGCAGGGCTTTTGAATTACCCGGTTCTGATGGCCTCTGATATTCTGCTTTATCGAGCCGATCGGGTTCCGGTTGGAGAAGATCAGAAGCAGCACCTGGAGCTGACCCGGGATCTGGCGGAGAGGATGAATTCTCTCTATGGGGATATTTTTACTGTTCCGACTCCTCATATTGCGACATTTGGGGCTCGGATTATGTCTCTTCAGGAGCCCGAATCCAAGATGTCCAAGTCGGATGAAAATCCCAAGGCAAATATATTGCTTCTGGATGAACCCGGACAGATCCTGAAGAAATTCAAAGCTGCCGTGACGGATTCAGAGAACCGGATCTGCTTTGATGTGTCAAACCAGCCGGGAGTTTCCAATCTTCTGACTATTTTTGCTTCGGTGACATCAAGAACGATGGAGGAATCAGTGGCTCATTTTGAGGGTCGTCAATATGGCCACCTGAAAGTTGAAACAGCTGAGGCTGTGGCTGAATTCCTGCGCCCGGTCCGTGAGAAGTATGCAGATCTGATGCAGGACAAGGCCGAACTTCTGAGGAATCTCAAGAGTGGGGCTGATCGGGCATCTTTGATTGCAGCCGGGACACTTGCAGAGGTTGAAGATGCATTAGGTCTTCGGGTTCATCCCTGCTAAAAGGCTCTTGCCGGGGGTTTTCCCGACTTTGGCTTCGGTTTCATGTAAAGCTCTGCAGGGGTGAAAAAGGCTTCCGGGGTCAGTTCGTTAAACTCTTCCATCAGACCGGGATTGTCTTTGGTGTGAAAGAGTATGAGTTTGCGATTTTCCGGGATTTCGGCGCCAATTTCCAGAATTTCCTGAGGGCTCAGATTGGGCCCAAGTGGGTTTGCTTCCCGGATTGCCAACCAAGGGGCAGGGGTTTGCAGGGACTGCTGGAGGCAGGAGCGCGACAGAAGAGCCGGGATTGCTGTCATACCGAGTTCCTTGCAAAGCAGAATCAGGGTCAGAAGATCGGCCGGGGAAAGAATGGCCGGGTAGATGCTGATGGCCTGGGCTCCCAGGTAACGGGCATAGTAAATCTGCCATGGATCTATGATGGGCTGATGCCACAAAAGGCATAGTTTTTGGGCACCCCGGATTTTTTCCATGAGACTCATGCAGTCGGTATCCAGAGGGTTTAGTGGCGAGAATTCCCAGAAAAGACTGGTTCTTAGGGCCTGAGCCAGAGTTTCATTCAGGGGGGCTTTGGGAAGAGGCCAGATCTGAAGAATCTTCAGTTCCAGGGGTTCTCGCTCATGCAGAAGAAGCTCCTGACCGGGCTTGAGCCGATGGAAGAAGGATTCCAGTGGAGCCCTGTTCTTGAGTTCTTCGAGTTCAGCTTGCAGGGTTTGAAGTTTCTTCGCGTCCACAGGTACGGCCATGTTGATCCCTCCGGGAGAATATTTTTCCATTCTGGGACAGGAAGTACAAGGATATAGGGGAAAACTTTGGCTTGGCTTGAAGAAAATTCTTGGGCACTGATATAATCCGCAACCTTGAGTTTCTACTATAATTTATGGAGATGGTGCACATGCAAAAGTTTCTGGCTCTCATTACCCTTGTTTTAGCGTTTGTCTGTTCGCCGATGGCTGACACCGGTCTGAAAAAAATAGACGGTTCTTATGGCTCAGCCACGGGATCTGTACATGCTATGGAGCGTCTGGAGTCTGTGCGCCGTCGTGTGGCCGAGCTCGCCGGTCGTGAATACAGGCCCTCGGTGATTTACAGCCAGTGGAAGGCTGAAGAAGGCAAAGCCTGCGCTGAGTGTGGCGCCAAATCAGCTTGCCCCAAGTGTGAGGCCAAGGCTTCCAAATCCTGCTGCAATACATCTCATGCTCATGGCAAGAAAGATTGTTCTTCCTGCAATACCGGCAAGGCCTGCTGTGGAAAATCTGACTGCAGGAAAGGCGGCTGTGGTGGCTGTGCTTCCAAGGCCAAGGCTTCCAAATCCTGCTGCAATACATCTCATGCTCATGGCAAGAAAGA
>CAZDAM010000045.1:0-21352 GCA_964503595.1 uncultured bacterium | reverse complement strand
GCAGGAAAGGCGGCTGTGGTGGCTGTGCTTCCAAGGCCAAGGCTTCCAAATCCTGTTGCAAGACCAAAACTGAAAAAGCACAGGCCAAGAAAGGCTGTTGCAAGAAATAATTTTTTCATACTTGCTTGAAGCTGCAGCCCTCGGCCCTCGAGTCGGGGGTTTTTTCGTTCTGTGAGGGGAAAACTATGGTGCTTTTGTATGGTCTTGGAAAAACCAATCAGGCTCTGCTGGAACTTTTGAAACAGGATGGAGCTGAGTTTTGCCTGGCTTCGGATCAGCCTGTTGAATACGAAGGTTTCAAGGGAATTTCACAGAAAGAGGTGAGGAGTCGCAATTGGGAAAGAATTTACGTTGTCCCGGGTCTGTCTTCTCGTCATCCGGTAAGAGCCCTTGGGGTCTGTGACAATGAAATTTCCTACGCCAGTCGACATTTTCCAAAGACCCGTTTTATTGGTGTGACAGGAAGCAGCGGGAAGTCGACGACGGTCAGCTTTCTGGCTTCCTGGCTAAGGGGGCTTGGTTATTCGGCTGAGGTAGCCGGCAATATCGGGACTCCCTTGAGTCAGTTGGCTCTTGAAGTCAGCAAGCCTGATTTTATCGTACTTGAGCTGTCCAGTTTTCAGCTGCACGACCTGAAAGCTCCCCAGATGGAGTGCGGGGTCATTCTGAATCTTGAGCCAAATCATCTGGACTGGCATACCAGCCTTGAGGAATATATTCAGGACAAGCTGCAGCTTGGACAGAGAGTGAAGGATCGGCGTAATTTTCTGGTCCCCGAATCCATTTTGAAAGAGGATGAATCCAGTTCGCTCCTGCCCTGGCCTGAAGATTTGAGCCAGCAAGCTGAGTTTTTCCGTTTTCAGCCGATTGCGCCAGCTTTGGGTGTGTGTGCCCGCATTCTGGAATGTCTTGGAATCGACCCCCTGCCGGTTGAGGTCGACTTCAAGCCCCTTGAACATCGGCTGGAGCTGTTTTTCTGCCGGGATGGACGCAGCTTTTATAATGACAGCAAGGCTACAACCTTTGGAGCTACCCTATATGCTCTGGCGCGGATGAGAACAGATTCCATCAGTCTGATTCTGGGTGGCAAGAGTAAGGGGATTGATCCGTCCTGTCTCTGGGAGGGGTTGAAGCCCTATCGCAACAGGCTCAGACATGTTTTCTGTTACGGGGAGCTTGCAGAGGCGGCTTTGGCATTGAAAGGGTGGATCCCGTCTGTTATTGTGGAACCCAGATTTCAGGATATGCTGACAGTGCTTGGGAGTCTTAAGCATGAGCTTGGGAGTGAAGTGCTTCTGAGTCCGGGGCTAAGCAGCCTGGATCAGTTTCCATCTTTTGAAAACCGGGGGCGAGCATTCAAGGAATTCATCCAAAAAATGTGAAATTCCGCTTCAAGAACCTGTCGGCGCGGAATCATCCCTGGTCTTACCCGGACCAGATTCTCCTGTTTACCGTTCTCTTTCTGTTGGCTTTCGGGCTGATTATGGTCTACTCGTCTTCCTCTGTAATCTCCATGCATGAGAGGGATGACAGTCTGCATTATTTCCGCCTGCATTTTCTCAGGGTTGGTTTTGGGTTGGGGTTGATGCTTCTGGTCACGTTTCTGGACTATCGAAAGCTCATGCAGTTTGCTGGGATTGGGCTTCTGGCCGGTATTATTCTTCTGATTCTGGTTTTCGTGCCGGGCCTTGGGGTCTATGTCAATGGTGGGAGGCGCTGGATTGATATCGGACTTTTACGATTTCAGCCCTCGGAGGTCTTCAAGGTCTGTTACATACTTTGGCTATCACGCTCTCTGATGAGGATTCCTCTGGTAAGTAGTGCTTTCAAGCGGGTGATTCTGCCGGAATTTCTGATTCTTGGCCTTGTCTTCTTTCTGATTGATCGCCAGCCGAATATGTCGACAGCCCTGGTTGTTTCCATGATTGGTATGTCCATGATTTTCCTGATGTATCCCAACTGGTGGATTTTGGGAGGAATTGGGGCAGTTGGGGTTGCCGGAAGCCTTTATCTGGTCCTGGTCACTCCTTATCGTCTGAAGCGAGCCATGGCTTTCTTTGATCCTTGGGAAAATCAGTTGGGTTCTGGATACCAGATCATTCAGTCCTATGTCTCTTTGGGTTCAGGAGGGCTAAGTGGTCTCGGACTTGGCCAGTCAAGACAGAAGTTTTTCTATCTGCCGGAAGAGCATACAGACTTTATCTTTGCCATTCTGGGTGAAGAATTTGGTTTTGTAGGCTGTGCCATAGTGGTTTTTGCCTTCATGATTCTGGCATGGAGAGGATTCAAGATTGCTCTGAATACGGAAGAGTTGTTTGGTCGGTTGATGGCTTACGGAATCACCGTCTACATCATGATCCAGGCCCTGATCAATCTTCTTGTAGTCTCCGGCCTGATTCCTCCTACCGGGGTTCCTCTGCCTTTTATCAGCTATGGAGGTACGGCCCTTGTCATCAATCTGGTCTCAACAGGGTTCCTCCTCGCGATCAGTCGTTATTGCCGTTATGAAAACTAACTTAGGTTCTGCTTTCAGGATTGCCCTGGCAGGAGGGGGATCGGGAGGTCATCTAAGGCCTCTTCAGGCAGTGGCAACTGAACTTGAAAGCCGGGGCCATCAGAGCTTTCATCTTTTTCCTCATGGAAGAATGGAAGATGCCTGGCCGGAGAAAACCGGGACTCCCTGCATCTTTCTGAAATCAGGAAAATTCCACCGGGGAGCTGTTCCGGGCCGCATATGGCGGATTTTACGGGCTGCTTTAGAAGTAGACGCACTCTTTCAGAAAGAAAGCTGGCAGGCGGTACTGTCTACAGGAGGGCATGCTGCCTTTCCTGTCTGTTTGCATGCAGTGCTGAGGGGGGTCCCTCTGTTTCTGATTGAGCCCAACCGGATTGCCGGAAAAGTGAATCGCTGGTTTCGAGGTTGGGCAAGACGGATTTATGTCCATTACCAAAAACCTCTGGGCCTGACCCGGAATCTTCTTAGGAGTGGAACTCCGCTTTTTCTGGAGCGGAGTGAATTTGACATAAAACCGGATTCTTTTCTGGTTTTTGGGGCTTCTCTTGGGGCTTCGAGTCTGAATCAGTTTGCCAGTAAGCTCTGTGAATATGATCTTCCAGGGGACCTGGTCTGGATTACCGGGGAAAAGGAGTATGAAGCCTATCGGGAACTTCAGAGAGAATCTGTCAGGATTCTTCCATTTATGCAGGGAATGGCCAGTGCCTATGAAAATGCGGCCCTTGTGCTCTGTCGTCCAGGGGCTTCCACTGTTGCCGAGCTTGAGTGTTTTCGGGTTCCGGCTTTTTGTGTTCCCTATCCACATCACCGGGACAGGCAGCAGGAGTTGAATTGTGAGCATCTGGTCCATGCTGGTGCGTGCCATCTGGTGGAAGACAGTGAGCTTAAGGGCCTGCATGAAGAGGTGCTGAAGCTTTGGGGGGATCCACAGAGGCTTTTGGAAATGCGAAATGCCTACCCGGAGAAACCAGTGAAGTCTGCAGCACAAATAGTAGCAGAAGACCTGCTCCGTGGCCTCCAGGGTTGATTTTTAGAAAGTCCATGATATCCTCATGCGTTATTTGTAACAAGATCTGGTCTTCATTGCCTGTTTTTGTCTGCCGATGTACAGGGGAACAAATCCATTGTTTTCAGGCTGGATTACAATGAGAGACCATGGAGGCCCATGATGAAAGCTGAAGAAGTGCAGAAGTTCCACTTCATAGGAATAGGCGGCACTGGAATGAGTGGTATCGCCCAGATTTGTCTGGAAAACGGCTTTACCGTAAGTGGATCCGATCTGCGTCAGTCCGAAGTAACCCGGAGGCTGTCAAGTCGGGGGGCATCCATTTCTTTCCCTCACAGTTTGAATAACATCACCGCAGAGCCTGTAGTCGTGATTTCTTCGGCTATTCCCGAGTCCAATGAAGAGCTGCTTTTTGCTCGTCAGAGCGGGCTGGTTGTAAAAAAGCGGGCTGAGCTTCTGGGCTGGTTCATGGAAGGCCGGACGGGTATTGCCGTGGCGGGCTGCCACGGGAAGACCACGACGACGAGCATGCTGTCAGCAGTTCTGACGGAAGCAGGACTGGATCCCACCACAATCGTAGGTGGAGAGGCTTCGCATATGGGCGGCAATGCTCGTATGGGTCGGGGAGAGTTTCTGATTGCCGAAGCCGATGAGTCGGATGGGAGTTTTATTCTGATGCCGGCAACGCATGCGATTGTCACCAATGTTGACAACGATCATCTGGAGCACTACGGCGATTTGAAAAATCTTCAGAGTGCTTTTGAAGGCTATGTGCTGGGTCTGGAAGGGATTCCGGTGCTTTGTGTTGAAGACGAGTTTCTTAAGGGGCTTTCTTCCAAGCGGGATTCCATTACGTATGGTTTTTCTCCTGAAGCCCAGTACCGGGCGAAAAACATCAGTCTTGAAGGCAGGTCTTCCTCCTATGATGTCTGGCACCAGGGTCGCTTTCTGATTCGGATCAGGCTGGGTGTTCCGGGCGAGCATAATATCCTTAATTCTCTGGCTGCCTTTGCTCTTTCACACCAGATTGGTATTGCTCCGGAATCAATTGCAGCAGGCCTTCTGGTTTTCGGGGGGGTTCAGCGCAGATTTGAAACCGTGGATGAAAAAGACAATATTCTGATCCTAGACGATTACGCCCATCATCCGGCTGAAGTCCTGGCGACCCTGAAGGCAGCCCGGGCTCTGGCCAGAGAAAGAGGCGGACGGCTGGGTGTGATTTTTCAGCCTCATCGTTTTTCCCGTCTTGGTCATCTGATGTCGGAGTTTGCCGTAGCTTTCGGAGATGCTGATTTTTTATGGCTTCTGCCGGTTTATGCAGCAGGGGAAAAACCCAGAGCGGGAGTCAGCTCGTGGGAGCTTTATATCCGGCTTGAGCTTGAGAGAACCTGTGTGGAAGTTCTCGATTCTGTCCCGGATATCGGGTATTTTAAACGGAACATGCAGCCGGGGGATGTTCTCATGACGATGGGAGCCGGAGATGTGACCTGTCTGGGTCGGGCTGGAAAGGAAGAAAGGTTATGAGCACACTTCTACGGGTTCTCGTATTTCTTTGTCTTTTGAACCCGTTTCTGGCGAACGAGAGCCTGCTTGAGCGCATGCAGGGACTCCAGAAAAGTCTGAATCCCAAACTGCAGGGCCTTTATCTGAGGAATAAGCTCGGGCATGTCAAATCCGCTTATCTTCAGTGGCTGGATACCATCCCTGATTCCCAGTTCATGGCGCATCTCAGGGTGTCACACTTTGGTAGTATGCTTGTGAGCCATCTGATGCATCATCCCCGAGGTTCGGTAGCCTTTCGGGAGCGTTACCGGGCCATGGTCAATTCTCAGCTGGATGCAATGCTTCAGGTAATCGATCGTTATACCCGTCAACTGGCCTTTGACTCTACGATTTATACGCGACTTCGACCATTCGTTGAACGCTATAAAATGGCTTATGACAAATTCATGGACAGGAAAATCAGTCTCGCTGAATTTCAGCTGGCGGAGCAGTCTGTTCATCATCAGCTGGCCCAGAGTGCCACAGATGTGCAGATGCTTGATTTTATGCGGATTCTGATTTTTTTGGAATTTCAGGTTCTGGAATATGGTCTCTCCTGAAGCGGATGCATTAAAACTTTCCTATCAGGTTTCTCTGGCTCGTCTCAGTACGTGGAAGATAGGGGGGCCTCTGGATGTTCTGGCAGAGCCCAGTGGTGTTGAACAGTCTTTGAGGGCACTTGAAATTGCCCGCAGGGAAGGATGGCCGGTACTGTTTTTGGGAAACGGCAGCAATCTTTTGTTTGATGATGAGGGATTTCGGGGTATGGCTATCAAGCCTCTGGCTTCGGCGGCATCCTTTGAAGTGATTTCCAATGAGCTGATTGTTGCGCCTGCAGGAAGGCTTCTGGCCGCTCTGGCTCGCTTTGCCCGTCGTGCTGGCTCTGAAGCTCTTGACTGGATGGCGACTGTGCCTGGTTGCGTCGGTGGAAGTGTCGTTAACAATGCTGGCGCTTTCGGGCGTGAAATGGCCGATCATCTGGAATGGATCGAAGGCATTGATCTGAAGGATCTTTCCCTTCGCCAGGTTCATCGAAGAGATCTGAATTTTGGCTACAGGAAATCGGAACTCCGGGGTAACTTTCTGGTCCTTCGAGCGGCTTTTCGGATGGAAAAGATCCCCCCTGGGGGTTTTACGGAATTTGCCCGCCGCCGCAAGGCAACCCAGCCTCTGGCGCGTCCCAGTTGCGGTTGTGTCTTCAAGAATCCGGATGGGGATTCTGCGGGAAGGCTGATCGAGCTTTGTGGTCTGAAAGGCTTGAAAAAGGGGGATGCGGAGGTTTCCGATCTGCATGCCAATTTCATTCTCAATGCGGGCAAGGCAACTTCAGTTCAGGTCGAAGAGCTGATTCGCATGGTCCAGAGTTCTGTGCAGGAGAGAGCCGGTGTGACTCTGGAGAGAGAAGTTCAATTCCTCAGGGAAGTGATTGTCAGGGCGGCGTGATCTGCAATGCCGCGCAGAACATCTCCCCGCATGGAGTCCGGCGTTCGTCGGACCTTTCCCTTTCGCAAAATCCTCATTCTTGTCCTTAGTCTGATCTGTGCCTTTGAAATCTGGTATCTCCTGAGGCACTCCAGCTGGTTTTCCCTGCAATCGATTGATGTTCAGGGCGAGCATTATCTTAGCAAGAAAAGAGTTGTGGAGCTTTCCGGACTCAGGCAGGGGATGCTGATTTTTGAGATCCGTTTTTCCGATGTGGTGGAGCGCATGAGGGAGGAGGAACCGATTTTGAAAAATGTCAGGATTCTCCAGTTGGCTCCCAATCGCCTTCAGATCAGGGTCCAGGAGAGAGAGGCCCGTTACTGGCTCAAGGCCGGAGACCGTCTGATAGCCATGGCGGATGACGGAGTATTTTTGCCTCTGACCGAAGATTTTCAGCCTCCCAGAATCGAAATCGAGCTGACGGGTTCCGAGGAAGCTTCCCATCGTCTGGAGCCGCAGAGGCTCCGTCTTCTGAAGGCCTGGGTGGGGCAGTTGGAGCACTCGGTACTGGTAGATTATTCGCGACTGAAATTTTTTAGTGACGGAAGTACGGAACTGATCTGGGCTGATGTGAGGCTTCTCGTAGAAAACCAGGAAAGTTTTCATCGGCATGCAGAAAAAATCAGGCCATTCCTGAAAAAAATGAAGCAGGATGGTCAGGTGGTGCAGTATATTGACCTGCGTTTTGATAACATGGTCGTCAATTTGAACTAAGGCCCTTTCCAAACCAGAAGAAGACGAATGAGCAGCACTATAGTGGGGCTTGACATAGGCACGACGAAAGTCACGGTTGTTGTCGGGGAAATCCTCGAAGATGAGCAGATCAACATTATCGGCGTAGGGACGGCTCTTTCTGCCGGTATGCGCAAGGGTAATGTTGTCAACATTGAAGAGGCGACCCACTCGATCCAGAAAGCCTTGGATGAAGCCCAGAAAATGGCAGATCATGCCATTGATTATGTATATGTCGGCGTAGCCGGTGCCCACATCCAGTCCATTTCCAATGAAGCTGGATTGGATCTTGATGTCAATTCCACGGTTTCCCGGATGGATGTGGAAAAGCTTTTGAAGCTTGCCAGAGATGTCGTTGTTCCCCCCAATATGGAAATCGTGCATTCGATTGTCCGGGAATTCCGGCTGGATTCTCAGGACGGGATTCAGGACCCGGTCGGCATGGTTGGAAGTCGACTGGAAGTTTCCGTGCACGTGGTTTTCGGAGCCACCAATGCCATCAGAAATCTGGTTAGCTGTGCCCATAATCTTAGTCTTGATGTTGCCGAAGTGATTTTGCAGCCTCTGGCATCAGCCGAAGCGGTTCTGACCGAAGATGAGCGCAATCTTGGCGTTGTTCTGGTCGACATCGGTGGAGGGACTACGGATATTGCCGTATTTCGGGATGGAAAACTCGATCATACCCATGTCATTCCCGTAGGGGGATGGAATTTCACTAATGATCTTGCTGTCTGTCTGAGGACCAGTGATGCTGAGGCGGAGCGTCTGAAGATTCGTTTCGGCAGTGTGGATCCCCGCATGGTAGAGAAAAGTGCTGCTGTCGAATACAGTCCGGTAGGGTCGGATGACAAGGTCAGCATCGGAGCCAATGCCCTGGTTGAAATCCTGGAGCCTCGTGGTGAGGAACTTGTAAAGCTAGTTCTTAATAATGTTGAGCAGGCCATTGGTGATTTGAAGGGCTGTCGGGCTGGAATTGTGATTACTGGTGGCGGTGCCCAGATTCGTGGCCTGGAGCAGATGTTTCGGCGTATGTCGGGTCTTCAGTCGGTCCGGGTTGGGAAAACAAGAAATGTGACGGGTCTGGTGGAAAAGGTTGCCAGTCCGATTTATGCTACCGGGGTTGGTTTGGTTTTGTTTGGGTGGCGCAATCACGAGCTGGCCATGCTGCCCCATGAAGAAGAGGGGCTTTTGGAGCGGTTCTGGACGGCAGTTCGCAGTTGGTTGCCAGGTGCTTAGGGATAGCTTTAGGGCTTTTGAGAAAGAAACGGGCAGGGAGTAGTCGATATGTACGACTTTGATACTTTTGAACGCTCAGCAGACATCAAGGTGATTGGTGTTGGTGGAGGCGGCTGCAACGCGGTCAACCGCATGATTCAAAGCGGAATGGAAGGGGTGGAGTTCATTGCGGTCAATACGGACGCGCAGGCTCTGACCACTTCAGAAGCCCGGACCAAGCTTTCCGTAGGCAATAAGCTGACCAAGGGGCTTGGAGCCGGCGCTAATTTTGAGATTGGCAAAAAGGCTGCTGAAGAGGACCGGGAATCCATTCTGGCGGCTCTGGAAGGCGCTGATATGGTTTTCATTACAGCGGGAATGGGTGGAGGTACCGGGACGGGTGCGGCCCCGGTTGTTGCTGAAATCGCCAAAGAGAAAGGTATTTTGACGATTGCTGTAGTCACTAAACCTTTCGGTTTCGAGGGGCGGCGTCGTCAGAACAGTGCTGATGTAGGCATCAAGAATCTCAAGGAAAAAGTAGATTCCCTGATTGTCATTCCCAATGATCGTCTGCTGCAGATTTCTGATACCAATACGACCATCAAGGACGCTTTCCTTCTGGCAGATGGAGTTCTGCGCCAGGGGATTCAGGGCATTACTGATCTGATTGTGCATCCGGGTGAGATCAATCTTGACTTTGCTGATGTTAAAACCACCATGTCTGACTCTGGTCGTGCTGTGATGGGTATCGGAATTGCCGAAGGTCAGGATCGGGCTGAGAAGGCGGCCAAGCAGGCAATTGATTCTCCTTTGCTGGAAGCTGGAATTGATGGTGCCCGTAGTGTTCTGATCAACATTACCTGTGCGGAAAATCTCTCTCTGATCGAAGTCAATCAGGCTGCCCAGCTTGTTCAGAACGCTGCCCATGAAGATGCGGAAATTATCTGGGGGATGTCTTTCAATAAGGATATGGGCGAGAGTATCCGGGTGACCGTAATTGCAACCCGTTTTGAAAGTGATGGAGCTCAGGCCAAAGCCAATCAGCTGGTAAGCAATATGGCCAAGATTTCTCAGCCTTATGCCTCCCAGGCTTCCAGGCAGTCGGTTCCACAGCAGTCGGCTCCGGTTCAGGAAGTGCCTCAGCAGCGTCCGAGTGAAGAGCTGAGAACTTCCCGCAATGCTGCTCCGGATCTGGATATTCCAGCATTTCTGAGAAACCGCGGGAAATAACCCCGCGTTGTCCTTCTATCTCAAAAGCCCTTCATTTTTGAGAGGGGCTTTTAGTTTTCGCGGGGGAATTATTTTTCCCTGAAGCTTTGAATCTGGCGAAAGAGTTCGGGGAGCCACTGTTCCAGCTGAACTCCTTCGGGAGAATGAAAAGAGGCAAAAACGACAAAGCGGTCATACTGGTAGAAAATCAGTTGTTCCGTGAAGGGGCGGGTGCCACTTAAAAGAGACCTTTCCCGCAGCTGAATCCCGGATTCCAGAGTTTTCCATTCGCCTTCAAGGATGTCCCTCCCGCTGGCGGGGCTGTATTCAGAAAGCTCGAAACTTTCTACATAAAAACTGATTTCCTTGTTGTCTCCGGCTTCCATAAGGCGTCTTTTGATGCCAGTAAGCTTCAGGCTGGGAGTGAAGTCGGATTCCTGGTAGCGCGGCATACTGACAGGAAGTGCTTCGGGCAGAAGACTTAAAGAGATGGGTCTTTCCTGTGAGCAGCCGAAGAAAAACAACAAAAACAAACAAAAAGGTGAAATTCCGTGCAAAGCGGGTCGATTCATGATGTGTGAATTCTAGCACAAACCCCCGACTGGGAAGGAGTCAGGCATGAAATCGACATGGAATCGAATCTTTTCAAAAATCAGTAATCCGGCTCTGAAGTACCGTATTTCAAGACTGGAGCAGGAAGTTGAAGAGCTTCAGACCAGAAATCGCCGTATGGCATTTCAGTTGGAAGTCCTTTTGGCCCGCCAGCAGGCCGAAGATGAGTCTTCCCAGCGGATTGCCTGATAAAAGCCATCTTCCATCCATACAAAAAAGGGCCTTTTAGGGCGCTTTTGTCATTTGTGTGGTGAGTGATTTTTTCCTTTTCGGGAGGAAACTTCTGCAACATTTCTCATCCCGAAGCCGTAGTGCTTTTTGAAGGAAGATGAGGTCTGCAATGAAGAAAGACAACATGGACGAACTTTTGCAGCAGTATCTGGATCTGTCTTTACAGCATTCCGACAAGGTTGCTTTGGAGAAAGCACTTGAGACCGATGGAGATGCCCGCTCAGATCTGGAAAAATACCGCAAGATTATGGAACTCCTGCAGGTGGAAGAAGCCATGGTTCCACCGGCTGATTTTACCGGAAGGGTTATGGCGGCACTGCCTGATATTTCGGAAGTGGCGCGCCCCGAAGCAGTTTCTGGTTCCTCCATGTCTTTTGCGACTCCTTTCTGGTTGAAGCCTGCTTTCGCCTTGGCTGGTTTAGCTGTTGCAGCCGCAGCCATTCTGGTGGTACTGCCAGAGAAGCAGATCGAAGATGCGGGCGTTTCCCGTCCAGCTTTGTCGGCTCCCTCTGAGATTGCGCGCGAAAACACACCCGTGAAGCTTCCCGCTGCTTTTCAGGACACCCGGTCTCCGTTAGTGGCTGGGGCCTTGCCCGCTCTTGAATTGACAGTGGAGAGCGGAGTCATCCGGATCAAGCGTCATGGCGGTGGTGTGGATACCTTAAGGGCCAATCAGGTTGCCCGCCTTGATTTCATGGATGAGGTGGAAACTGGTGTGCGCAGTTCCGCCAGCATCATCTGGCCGGAGGATTCGGTAAGACTCAAGCTCAAACCCCGTACTCGTATTCAGGTGGCCCGCAGTTCGATTCGCCTGCATCATGGAGATTCCTGGGTGAATGTTGTCCGTAAAGGGGTCAACTTTGAAGTTCAGACCCCCAATCTTGTGGCTGCAGTCAGAGGAACCATGTTTTCTGCGAGTGTGCGCTACAGTACTCAGAACCTCCAGCATTCTGTTTCCGAAACCGTTCAGCCGGGTCCGCTGGCTCTGGATGCCCTGGATGCCGTGGGCCAGCAGCTTCGTAAGGGACTGGTGTTTCTGGCTGATTCTCAGCAGCTTTCTGTTGAGGATCCCCTGATGCGTTCTTCCGAAGTCAATGTCTTTGAGGGTGTGGTCAATGTAGCAGGTCTGGAAGACAGTATGGAAGAAAGCCAGAACCTGTTTGCGGGAGATGCTGTTGCCAGCCGGGGACCCGGATGGGTCAGTCCTGCTGAGGACGTGAATCCCAAGGTCTGGTTGCGCTGGCAATCGGAATTGGAAGATGCTGGTATTGCTCTTTCAGAAGAAGCTGAAGAAGCGGCCGAATCCGGAGTCTATACGATCGAAGAACTGGAAATCAATCATGAAATCCTGCCTGAGAATTCCTTTGGCCAGGAATTTACCGAGTAAGCTTACTCCGGCCAACAGAATCTGATAGGATTGCGGCCATGAGCAGGAAAGAACTCAAGCAGATCGCAGTTATTGGAGCAAATGTCGGGATTGCCTCCGGTACAATCGGAGCATCTTTGGGCCCGGATGCCATTCGTCTGGCGGGCCTGGAGCGTACTCTGAGTCAAATCGGTGCAGAACTGGTGGACTTTGGTAACCAGGGGAGCCTGGAAAGGCCTTGGCCTGAACCTGTTTTTCCTCAGGGAACCGCCCGCTACCTTGAAGAGATTTTCCTGTTTCTTGAAATCCTGAAGGGTCGGGTTGCCCGAGCTTTTGAAGATGGCTTTTTTCCTCTTGTTCTGGGGGGAGACCATTGTGTAGCCATGGCTTCTCTGGCTGCTGCTGCGGCACACTATCACAAGAAGAGGATTCACCCCGGCCTGATCTGGTTTGACGCCCATGCGGATTTGAATGTTGCCAGTACCAGTCCATCGGGAAATGTTCATGGAATGCCCTTAGCTGTGTCATTGGGAGAAGGCCATGAAAGGCTGCTTTCTCTTTTTGAGCATGGATTTTTTGATCCTTCAAGAACAGTGCTTATAGGGGTTCGCAGCATTGACGAACTTGAAAGAGAAGTTCTGGAAGAATTGGGAGTGAAGGCTTTCACAATGAAGGATATCGATCTTCATGGTATGGCTTACTGCACGCGCGAAGCCCTTAAAATTGCTTCTCCCAGCCAGGAACCGTTCCATCTTTCCTTTGATATTGATGGTATTGATGCCAGGGATGTGCCTGGTACCGGAACCCCGGTACTTGGGGGGGTCAGCTTTCGAGAAGCCCATTTGTTTCTGGAGCTTCTGGCGGAAAGCAAATGTCTTGGTTCCATGGATCTGGTAGAGGTGAATCCCCTGCTGGACCAGGGAAACCGGACAGCGGAAGTCGCTGTGAGTATGCTGACTTCGGCCTTTGGAAAAAATATCTGCTGATGCCACATCCTTTTCTGATTAGTTTTTTTTTGCTTACTCCCGTTGGCTGAGCCTTTTTGGTCTGGCCTCTTTAGCTGGAATGCAGGGGATTCATGCATCTGCCCTGATTCTGCTTCTTGGGGCAGCTCGTGCTTGGTCTGATGCGGATGCCAAAGAAAGGCGAGAACAGAAAAAACCCTCTTCACTGCTGACATTTCTGTTTCTGGAAGGGCTTTGGGTAGCCTGTGTCCCCCACTCCCTCTGGCTTGTGGGCCAGGAACTTCTGGAGGAGCTTGCGGTTCCGGGAATTGTGCATCTGCTTTTGCAGTCCTTTTGTGTGTTGGCTGTATTTCTGTGCATTCTGGGTTGGCAGTTCAATCGGGTTCATCTCAAGAATTTCCGTTTTTATTCTCCTCTTTGTGAGCCGCTTGCAGTCGTTCTTGTACTGGTGGTTACGGCCTCCAGCGAAATCATTGGAACGGAAATCGTAGTCGTCCTGCATCTGGCCTCACTGGGGCTGGTGGCATTGAGCTGGCTGACTCCCTGTGAAGCCTTCGAAACTCTGGAAGAAGAAGGACAGTTTTTTGCGTCTATAGCTCTTGGGGGGCTGGCTTTGGCTCATGGCTTTGCTCTGGCTGTCTTTATCGGAATTCTCAGAGAAACCCTGGTAGAGTTGAACACTTTGATTCGGGTTGAAGAGAAGGCTTCCTGGGTATGGTTTGCCAGTTTCTTGGTTTTGTCCCTTTCTTTCGTCATCCTGGGAGCTCTGGGATGGCCCCTGGCCTGGTGGGTTGGACTTCCTCTGCTGTTTTTGCAGGTGTCTCGTTCTTCCTTTCTTGAAATGAGTGGTCTTTGTGGTCTGGGACTTCTGACTCAGGCTCTGGCTTTTTCCACAGGTTCGGCTTACTGGCTTGTCGCCTGGTCTGTGCTGGGCGTCATGGTGGTCGGAGCTCAGCTTCTGGATGGAAAGGCGTCCGGACTTGGTAAGGCACTTTTAAGTATCCTGATGCTTGCCTGGTATGCCCAGAATATCCCAATGCAATGGTTACAAAGTGATGGTGCAAAGGATAGACCGGTATGGGTTGAGGGAGAACAGGGGAGTTACGAGGTACTGCAGAAAGGACATATTCTGGCTCAGTCCCGCAATCTGGAAGATATCCTGCCTCATCGTTTCTGGACTGAAGAGTGGATTCTCTGGCATGCCCAGGCTCCTTTACGTAGCCCCCGATATCTGGTTACGGGGCTTTATCCTGAGAGTTTTCCCGAGCAGCCCATGCGGGCAGAATTTCCACGTGTCTGGAATCAGGGGAGTGCTCTGAATCTTATGCGACAGATGCCGAAGGCCGATTTTTTTGTCCAGATTCATGACATGGTGGGGTTCGTAGAGCTTGAGGAATTTTTGCGGGCAGCGCACAAGGAAAACCGGGAAGGGATTCTTTTGTGTGCTGCTCCGGGGAGGTTTCCTCAGTTCACGAGAAAGCTGGTTCGGCTGATTCAGAATCTGTGGCGGGATGCGGAAGTCTATGTTCTGGAAGACGGGTTGTATTTTTCGATTGAGGCTCCTCCTCAGGAAAAAACTCTGGGAGGGCTCAACTGGCGACCTCGCATGAGTTGTGAAGAGCTTCTTGCTCTGTGGAAACGCTCGGGAGAACTCAAACATGCTTCTTTGAGGCAGGCTCTTCTATATCATGAATACCGCCAAAGCCAGGAAAATGACGGTCTTGTCGAAGTCAGGATTGCGGCGGCTTTGGGCCTTTATGAAGAAGGGCACCATGCCCTGGCTCTGAAAATCACTCAGGATCTGAATGCCCGGAATCAGAAAAAGGAAGCATCCCTGATTCTGGGAACCGTGATTACCCGGCCTGTTGAACAGACCCCCTGGTTTGAAAGAGCCTGTCACCATGATCTGTGGCCGAAAAAAGAGGCGCGTCAGGTTCTTGAAGTTGCTCTTGTCATGCAGGGAAAGGTTGCAGCCTGCCCTTCTTTGAGTCAGTTTGAAGAAAATATTCAGAATCCCTGGGTACGCATTCAGGTTCTTCAGTCCCAGGGAAGACTCACAGAAGCCTGGGATCAGGCTTCCCGGCTCCCGGCTTATCCTCGTGCTCCTTATGCTCGTTATATCCGGGCCCGTCTCCTGGAGTCTCTGGGGAGATTCCGCGAGGCTTCGGTTCTGAATTAAGTGTCTTGTTACCAGATCTGGCTGATCGAAACCTTGGACTTGTCTTCCATGTAGCGAACGGCTTCCTGATATGTAATGCGCCCGTTGGAGGCGAGTCCCAGCAGGTATTCATCCAGACTGACCGTGGTTTCACTGCCTTCAGATTCCATGAGAATCTTTTGCAGGTCTTCCAGTCCCTGAGGAGTCAGGCGGGATGCCAGGGAGGAATTGCTGATGAAATACTCAAGAGCTGGTGTCATACCGGATTCATCGGCGGTGTGAACCAGCCGTATATGGATGGATGCAGCCAGGGATTTTTGCAGGAGCTTGCAGTAGATTCCGGCCTGAGCAGGAGGAAAGGCAGCCATCATTTTGTCAAAGGCATCTCTGGTGGAAGACGCACTGCTTTCCAGAAAAATCAGGGTCCGGCTGGTTGCCAGATGCAGCAGGGTTTCCGCAGATGGAAAGTCAGGGGTACGGGCCATATAGAGGACGTCGGCATCTTCTCTGGCGAGAGTGGGCATAATATCTTCCCAGGAATGAAAGGCTGCTCCGTAGCGTCTTTGTGAAATCACGGACTTGTGAGGTTCCAAGGGATGTTCGATTTCATCTTCAAAGGTCAGAATGCTTCTTGATGTGTGGCGATTGATATAGGCGAGCAGGCTTAGAATCAAAAGGCTTTTGCCGGAGCAGGCTGGGCCACTAACGAGAACAAGTCCTCTGGGAAGTCGGGCCACACTTTGCAGGAAATCGACAGGAAGATGGAGCTCTTCAAAGCCGGGTACCGTGGATCGCATGCGATGAATCACGGCCTCATGGCCCTGATTGTGGCGGGTCATGTGGATTCTGAAATGAAGTCCTTCTGCCCAGGGAAGAGAAAACTCAAGTCGCCCCCTTTCGGCGAGCTCCTTAAGGCGATCTCCGTCCAGGTGGGGCAGGAGGAATTCCTGGATATCAAGGGTTCCGAGCAGATGGTTGGTGCATTTGCATAAAACTCCGTTGACGCGGGCCATCGGAGGAGAACCAATCCTGAGTTGAAGGGTGGCGGCTCCCATGGCGGCAAACTCTCCCAGAATCTCCTGAAAACGAACTTCCTGCTCATGGCGGAAGTCGGAACGTTCCAGGGGATGAAAGGGGGTGTCGTTCAGAATACGGTTTCCAATCAGGCTGGCAGAATTGAGATTGTGAATGGACTGGAGTTTTTCCAGAACATGCAGGCGCTTAAGGCCGAAGCGGCTGAGAAGATCGGAAAGGATTTCAGGGCGAAGGCGACTTAGATGCTCACAAACAGTGCGGGCTTCAGAAGGGCTGAGTTCTCCGAAAATTCCCATCATGGCCTGAAGGCCAGGGAGGCTGCAGTCATCAATGGTACGACTGACCCAGTAGGCCAGGCTCTCATCGCTGGAATGAAGATGGGAAAGGAGAGGAATAGAGGCCTGCTCAAGTCGCTTCTGGAGGTATTCAGAGGCTTTGGCCCGAACAATCCAGAACTCGTTTCGAAAAGCCTTGATCAGGAGGTGAACTGCCTGATCTTCCGGGACAGATGCAATCGCTTCCAGAGCATGCAGCCGGATTTCTTTCGTTTTATGGTCCAGCAGGGACTCAAGGGTCTTGAGTCCACTGGGACGGCCCAGTCTTCCTAAGACCCGGCAGATCCAGAACAGGGATTCTTCATCGGCATGGGGAACCATGTCCGATAGGGGGTGAATGCAGACGGGTCCCATCTGAACCAGAAGATCGGCGGCCTGCTTACGGATATACCAGATGGAGTCGGTAAAAGCCCGGGCCAGAACTCTGGAAGAATCTTCAGAGCCGAGTTTGGCGATCAGATTCAGGGTCTGATAGCGAAGTTCGGCATCGGCATTTTTGAAAAGCTCTTCCAGATGGCCAAGATATTTGGCGTCAATGCGCTCAAGCAGGATCTGGGTGAGCCAGTAACGACGGGCCTTGTTTTTTTCCTTGAGAGATTTGAGAAGACCCAGAGTGCATTCAGATGGGTGCTGAACCAGAATTTTGGAGGCCTGGGCCCTCAGGGCCCAGAGATCACTGTCCAGAACTTCAAGCAGGATGGGGACGGTTTCTTCGGAATGGACTTCCTTGAGTCCGCTCAGGGCATAGCTCTTGATTTTTTCGTCATAGTCCTGAGAAAACAGGATGGTACGAAAGGTGGGGAGGGCTTTGGAGCCGACACTCATACCAATCAGGCGAAAAGCCCAGAATCTCTGATGATCGCTGCCGGTTCTTAAGAGTTCCTTCAGGGCAGGGACTGCGGAGGAGCCGAGTTCTTTGAGAATCTGGGAAGCCTCGCGGCGAATGGAATATTGTTCACTGGAAAGCTCTTTGACGGCAAAGGGAATCGCTCTGGGACTGCGGATTTTTGCAAGTGCCCTGAGGATAAAAATCTGGTCTTCCTGTGGCATCAGTTCGTAATTGTCAGTCAGGATGGTTACGGCATCGTCTCCGGCAGCGGGCAAAACCTGAATCGACCAGTAGCGGATATGCGCCGAACTGTGTCTGAGGCTTTCCGCGAGTTGGGGAAATGCCTGGCGGATGCGACGCTTCAGAGCATCGGCGATCAGTTTTCTGGCTCGCCAGACCCGATGACTCAGAGCATCAATGAGGATCTGGTTAGTCTGGCGACTTGCTTCCATGCCTTCCAAAGAGGATAAAGCCTCCAGGGCAACCTCCAGTTGAGGTGACTGTAACTGAGTTTTCAGAGATTCCAGTTGATTTTGCATGGGTACAGGATAACTCAAAGTTTCGGGAAATTCGGTGGAAATTGTCAGTCATATGAACAAAGCTGCCGAATCCAGTACGAAAAAATTCAAGGAAATACTATTGTGAGGCATCTATGAGAAAGCTGGCACCTTTTGCTTTGGCCCTGGCGCTTGTCTGCAGTCCTGCAATTCAGGCCCAGACAGACCTGAAGCGGGTTTCACCTGAAGACTTCCTGGTGGATGCCTATGATAATGTGCCCTATGCCGAGCGCCCACTGGCATCAGAGAGCGTTCTTCCGGAAGACCGGACGGAATCCTCATATCTGGATCAGATGGAACCTTTTTTGGGAGAGGTCATGGTCAATGAGGTTGAGAGTCTGGATCTGGATCCGGAGTCGATGGCCCGTCGCAAACTCGATCTGATGGAACTGAATCTGATGAATTACATTGAGGAAGAAATTCCCGAAATTGCGGATTTGCGTCATGAAAACGAGAACCATGAATTTGAAGTGAATCATTTCCTGAAGCTTCGCAGGGCAGAGTTAAAAGAGCTTCATCTGAAAATTGATTCCCAGCGCGAGAAAAAAGAAAGGCTTCTTTCTGCCCGTATGGCTGATATTGAAGAGGTCAAAGCCGGGATTCGCAGCTACTATGAAGAAATCGATCTGCATCTTGAGGATCCGTCTTCCTCCTATGATGATGATTACATCGTGCACAGAAAGCGCATGATCCGCAAAATGATGAAAAAGGAAATGGCCCTTGAGAGAGATTACCGGGAGCAGGATTATCCGGATGTTTTGCGGGCAGACAAGGCTCTTAGGTTTCTGGAGCAGAGAAGGGATGAAATTCTGGTGCAGAGCCGGGATCTGAGTTTTCCTTTCGTGAAGCGCAAGATGTCCTATGTGGAGAAGAACAATGCCCGGATCAATTATCTGGTTTCCCGTCTTTCGGAAGAGAAACTGAAGATGGTAAGAAGCATGCTTTCCAGTATGAGGAGTATCAGGACCCAGCTGGATGGACTCATGGCCTCCTCCTCGAAATCGGAGGCCCGCCGCTCTCTGGAAGAGGATGTCCGGTTTGAAGAAAAATATTACAGCGAACTGAAGAAGAAAGATGAAGATGCGATGAACGAGGCCCGCAGGCTTCGGGGAATGCAGGAAAAGCTGACTTCAAAGTCTTCAGTGGTAACTTCCCGGGATGGCAGGGGAGATTCGGGCGATTCTGTCTCCATGAGTAACGGCGGCCCTCCCCAGTACATCTATCTTCTTCCTGTGGATCAGATGTCCCGCTTGCCCAAAATCAGAGAAGAGCTTGCTGGCGGAATGAAGTCTGCTCCTGCCCGGGAGGAACCTCAGGCTCCCGCTCAGATGGCGGCTCCGCTTCCGGGAATGAATTCAAGGGCACCCTCTGAAGCAGTCCTGCCTCCGACACCGGTGAAGCCGCTGGAAAAACCGGCAATGGAGCTGCCTCCTCTGATGGAAGAAGTTCCTGCTATGCAGCCGGTCAAGAAGCCTGTGGAGGACTCTGGCAACGCCAAAGCTTCCGGTTCGGAAGAGGAACCCGATGCCATCAGTCTTCCTTTAGAGGACGCGGATGATTTCATGCTGGGTCTGGATGAAGGTTCCTGATTCAGGAGCGGCTGAAGTTATGGTAACGGGAAATGTTCATTTCCACGAAATGGAGGATGTCCTGCACCCATAGCCTGAAGATAGAACGGATTTCATCGGGCCCACCTTTGCCTTCAATCAGACGGATAACGGCTGAAGGAACCGTGTTCTTGCGGACCTTTTCCCTTTCCGCGAATTTTTGACAGAGGCTTAAGAAATTCTTGTTGCCCGGAAGGCTCTGAACCATGAGTTCAAAGCGGTCTTCTTCATCCTTCTCATCGGCCATGAGTTTCCAGAAAACGGAATAGATTTCATAGAAGCTTTCGGCGAAATTGCAGGAATTGTAGTGAATGCGGACCTTCTGATCGCCGAAACTGTGAATTCCGGTGAAAAGCTCAGTCCCCAGAAAAGATGCCATTTCCCGGGCAAGGGAAAGAGATTTTCCTCGTTTTTCCACAATGTATTTCGGGGAAAAAACCTGAAGAATGACGATGTCCTCAAAGGCCCAGAAATCCCGGGCGTTCTTAAGGTAATAGTAGAGTTTCAGGACATTGGATTCCGGGGCATTGCGGTTTAATTCCAGAAGCAGGAGAAAGGCGACTTTGCGGTTACGGCTTACGGCAAAGAAGTCGACCTTGGATGTTTCCAGATCCAGAATATTCAGGGTGTAGTTGGGGTGAACGGAATATCCATGCTCCAGCCAGAAGCTCTTGCCTTCTTTGGGGTCGACCACCGGACAGCGAATGGAGTCCAGAATTCCAATCTGCTCCTGAATCTGGCGGGAGTAGTCTTCCCGTTCGGCAAGGTAGGAGCGCAGCCGATCAATATCGGCTTGCTTGCGATCATAGCCCAGCTGGGACAGCTGGGTTCGGAGCTCCTCGATGGATTCCGGGGGATATTGCAGAACATGGTGAAGCTGGTTTTCCAGATCCGCGGTCTGTACATCCAGAAATCGGGTGCTCTCTCTGGTTTCTCGTTCGGCTTCCTGCAATTGGCGCTCCAGAAGGCGTTTTCCGCCTAGGCCGATCAGAAGTTCTTTATTCAGTTTCAGAGATAGGTTATGTAGTGCCATGGCAATGCTACTATACCCGTGTTTGGTGCGAAACGGAATCCTTGTGTGGTCGGGGTGTGACATAACCTGGCTTCAGAAGAGCAGTTTGAATGGCTTTTCCGATGGGAGCCCGCTTTTCATGCGGGTTTTGGTGGGTGATCTTTTCACTTGACACACCTGGGGGGGGTGTTTACTATATGGGCCAATTTTTCGACAGCCTTCGGCTTCTAAGACTTTTACCTCAGGTTGGGTTGACTATGGTCATGGCCGTAATTCTTCCAGCTTCATGCGGATTCTATCTGGATCGGCTTGTGGGTAAAGGCGGTTTTTTTACGACTCTTGGGGCAGTGCTGGGGGTTTTTGCGGGGTTTGCAGGGTGTTACCGGCTTCTTATCAGGGGAATGCATGCATGTTCAAGAGTGGAAAAACCAGACAGACAGAGATCTGTTGGGACTTCTCGCTGTGATGCAGGGGCTTGCTCTGACGACTCAGCACATTCCTGAAATGAATCTCGGGGTGCTGGCTGGATGGCTGATTGCCGGGTTGAACTTTCATCGCATGGTGAATGCGGCTCAGCATGTCATCGGCTCTGAAGAAAAAGCAGCTCGCAGCACGGCCATGCGCAGTGTTGGCGTCCGGACTCTGATGATGGCCGTTTTGGTGGGGCTTGTGCTCTATAGTGGTCTTGTTCATCCCATAGGGGTTTTTTCTGGATTGTTCAGTCTACAGATAGTAATTCTGGTCCGTGCGTTCCTTGAGGGCATGGGACAGCGTGTGCGGAAGCGCCGGGAGGCATAAATGGATATTTCCAACATTAGTTACTACCGCCTGTTTGGAGATGAAGGCGTCCTGACCAAGGTGGCTGAGACAGAAGGTCTGAGCCTCTTTCATCACATTACATCCCGAGATGTGGAAGCCCTGTTTTCGACTTACCTGCTGGTCAT
>CAZDAM010000044.1:0-27191 GCA_964503595.1 uncultured bacterium | reverse complement strand
GAGTTTGACGAAGCCCAGAAAGTCTGTGCCAAAATTTTAGGTGCCATGCCCGAGCACCGCCAGACCCGCATCCAGAATGCCCGGGCCCTTTTTGGACGGGGCTTTTTTCCTCAGAATGCCCTCAAGCATTTCCGGGAACTCCTGGATTCCGAATACCGGACCGAAGAAAACACCCGTTTTGCTGGTGAGCAGGTTGTCGAACAGGAATTTCGCGGCGAGGATGCCATCCCGATTCTCAAACACTACCTGGCTCTGGACAGTTCTCCCACCAAGGCAAGGCAGATGCTTCTTGGTATGGTCCATCGCGAGAAACGTATGGATAAACAGGTAGTTGAACTGATGCTTCTGGAAATCCAGCACAGCCCCAAGGATGTCCGGCTCAGATTGAAACTTGCCGAGCACTTCCTGGAAAAAGGAGACACGGAAGAGTGTATCCGGCTTTGTGAAGAAGTCATCAATCTGGATGTTACCGACAAGAAGCTTCACAAAATTCTGATGGATGCCTACAAAGCCCAGAACAACCTGAGTTCTCTCAAACCCATCTATGATTCCCTCATTCAGACCTATCCCAACAGTATTGTCATTCAGGAGGCTTCCGCAAAGCTTGGGATTCTTTTATCCGGACGAAACTGATGAAGTCTCTGCTGCTCTTTTTGATTGGTACCTGCTCTTTTGCCAGCCTGGAGACCCGGCTCGCAGAGGGGCTTTTTGCCAGCGGTAAAATCGAGGAAGCCAAGGCCCAGTATCAGGAAGTCCTGAACACATCCCAGGACCATCTGGAAGCCAACTACGGGCTGGCCAAGATCTTCTTTTTACAGGAAGACTGGCTGGGAGCCTTTCAATATCTAAGGGAAAGCCTGGCCTTAAATCGCAATCATAAAGACGCTCCCGCCCTGATGCAGCAGACCCTCACCAGACTGAAGGAATATTTCCGCACACGTACAGCTTCTTCCGAGCAGGAAATCGTCGCCCGGTGCCAGCTGCATTTTTTGGACAAGGAACTGGAAAAAGCCCGGGACCAGATCCAGAAGGGCCTCAGGCTCTACCCCCAAAGCGGCTATATCTGGGATCAGAAAGCCCGTTTTCACTACGAACTGAACCAGGTTGAAGAAGCCCTCAATTCCATGCGCAGGGCCATGAGCCTAAGGCCCCAGTCTGCAGTTATCTTCAAGCACTACGAAATGGTTCTCTACCGGGTTGAGCACGGAGTGGAAAAGTCCGAGCCCCCCCCAGCCAAAGAAGTCTCACAGACCTTGACCCAATCCTCCCGGCCCTCCAACAATCTCCTTGTAGAAGAAGGCGACATTCAGAAAGAGCCCCCTTCCGATGTTTTCAACCAGCCCCTTCCCGTACGTACAACTGAAATTGCCGAGGCTTTGGATACAGATGCCAACGACCAGAGCTTTTACCAGAAGCTCCTGAACCAGCAGCTAAAAGCCCTTCCTCCGGCCCCGCCAAAAACCGACCCGGCCGTGCTGGCAGCCCAGCAGAAAGCAGCAGAAGAAGCGGCCTATGTACCCCCCGCCCCTCCTTCAGAATTGGTCCAGGATATTGAAGATACCGAACGAGAACTCATCCAATCTGCCGAAGAAGCCTGGAATTCCAAGAACTGGGAACAGGCTGCTCACAATTATCTGGTCCTGAGTCACAACAACCCCCAGATCGATCTTTATTCCCAACGTCTGAGCAAAGCTCAGACCTACCAGCAGTTTGAAGCCGATTTTCTCAATGCCCGCCGTGAATTTGCCATCAATGCCAAAAATCCCTCTCAGCTGGGAGGAGCCCGAAAACTCTTTTTGGAGCTCAACCACGAACTTTACCGAGATCTCTATCAGAAAAGTGATTTCAGCTACTATCTGGGCCGGATAGCCTGGGCCCAGGGCAACTATTCCGAAACTGCAACCCAGCTTCAAAGCTCTCTGAGACAGGATCCTTCCGATGCCGAATCCGGCTGGCTTCTGATTCTGGCCCTGGATCAGATGGGCGAATACGAAAAAGCCTATGAGGTCCTGAACCGGCTTTATGAATACAATCCCGATGGTATCGGGGCGCAAAGCGGAGTTTCCCGCATGCGGGCCAAGCTATGGCTCTGGCAGTGGCGCTGGCCAATCTTTGGCTTCCTCCTGCTCTGGGCTCTTTTGACCGTATCCTACACTTCGTTCAAATCCTATCGCCTCAAGAAAAGTCAGGATCGCCGCTGGCAGTTCCAGCTCATCAAGAATCTGCACGCCGATCGGGAATTCAAGGAAATGGTTCGTAAAATCGATGAACTTCTGCTTCTGGAGCTCAGTGAGTCCGAAATCTATAATCTCCAGTACCTCAAGGCCAACGGACTGTTTCAGCTGGGCGAACTGGATCAGGCCGAGCGCCAGATCCGCTCCGTTTTAGGCCGGCATAAGAACGACTCCCAGTCCCTGGTTCTTCTGGGAAAAATCCAGCTTTCCCAGAATAAGATCGAAATCGAGGCCCTTCCCGGTTACCGGGCTCTCTTTCAGAAAGAACCCTCCAATCTTGAGCTTCTCAAGGTCTATGTCCCCTCCCTGAAAATAGCCAAGATCTCCGGGGAAGAATTTGAGAAAGCCGCCTTAAGGCTTCTGGATCTGGATTCCTACAATCAGGGAGTCCTGCAGGATCTGGTGGAATACTATGCCCGCGAGCAGATTGTGGATGATCGGGCTGCCGAGGTCTATCGGCAATATCTGGAACTGCATCCGGGAGCCATGAGCGTGGCCCTTCAGTATCTGGCCTGTCTGGTGGACATGAACAATTTCATTGAAGCTGTCAAAATGGGCAAGAACCTGGTGCATCGCAATCCGGATCTGGAAAAGGCCCACCGCCTTCTGATCCGCGCCTTTGATCAGCTTTCCATGCATGAGGAAATGAAATCCTTCTATGCCGATCTGAGTCTGGAATATCCCGGTTCTTCCATTGTTCAGCATATGCATGATCTGATCGGTTCCAATTACCGGGGAGCCGGAAGCGTCCTTGCCGAAGAGCTCAAGGAAGAAGCTGTCGATTCAGATGTCATGGATGCCGCCTTCAAAAACGGGGTCCGTATGCTGGAAAAAGGTGATGCCAAGGGAGCAGCCATCAAACTCCAGCAGGCCTGGCAGGATGAACGCTATTCCAAAGATGCCGGAATCCTGCTGGTCAAGGCATTTCTGCAACTGAAGGACACCAAAAGCGCCCAGCTTTATTTTGAAGGGCTCAATCTGACTCAGTCCTGCATGAAACCAGAAGAAATGGAAATCGTCTATCAGATGGCGGAAGTCTACGCCAAGATGAAACTCAAGCGTCGTGCCCTGCGCTGCTATCAGCTGATTGCCCGCCATGACGTAGCCTTCAAGGACGTTTTCCAGCGCATTGAACTTCTGAACCTGGAAGGGGCATGAAGTACACGGTTCTGAATAAATACTCCTTAAAACCCTGCGGAGAAGTTCCCCTGCTGGAAGCTGGAGAGATTTAGGAAATCCTGCTTATGGCCCATACTTCCCGGTCAACCTGCTTGCCCACAAACTTGGACCGGCCATTGCCGCAGGATGTCCATTCCTGATCAAGCCTTCACCCCTGGCTCCTCTCGCCGCCCATCGGATCCAAGAACTTCTGCACGAATCCGGTTGGCCCGTCGAAGCTGGCAGAGTCTTCTTGTGCGAGGATCAGGATGCCAGCATTCCAACCGAATCCGATCTTGTCCGGGTTGTCAGCTTCACTGGCTCTCATTCTGCCGGCATCCAGATTCAAAAACAGGCCTTGGGAAAAAGAGTCATTCTCGAACTCGGAGGAAATGCCTGTGCCCTTCTGGAACCGGACTGGCCAATAGAGGATGCTGTATCACGTATCTGCCTCGGAGCTTTCTATCAGTCCGGGCAATCCTGTGTCAGTCTGCAAAGACTATATGTTCGCGAAGAGCTGCTGCCCCTGCTTGGAGAACTCCTCAGGCAGGAACTCAAGAAATACCCGGCCGGCGATCCTTCGGAAAAGAAAGTCCGCATCGGCCCCATGATTTCAGAAGAATCCTGCCAGAAGCTCTGGGAACAGATTGAGGATGCTCAGCCCAGAGGGGCTCAGCTCCTGGTAAGGCCAGAACGCCTTTCGGCAAACCACATGACTCCAGCCATTCTCACAGATATCGCGGAAGAATATCCCTTGATGCAGGAAGAGGCCTTTGGACCCGTTCTGTGCCTGGCAACCTATCAAAACCCGGAAGAACAGCTTGAAAGGCTCATGGATCTGCGCTCCGGGCTTCAGGCAGGAATTTTCTCCAATCGCATCGATCTGGCCGAGATGGCCTTTGAAACTCTGCCTTCCGGCGCCATCATGATCGGGGATATCCCTTCCATTCGTCGGATGCTCCTCCTTATAGGGGAGGCCCCTCGGGGATTGGCCGGGAAGGACCTCATCAGGCCTATCTGGACTTTACCGAAGAAAAGCTGATGATCGTAAGGCGAGTTTGCCGATAGTTGAGGCATGAGATCTGCCAAAGTAATGATTTTTCTTCTTTTTTCCCAGTCCGCCATGGCCCTGAGTGCCATTCGGGGTAAGGTGGAAATCCGCGAAAGTGACCTAAGAGCCCAGCTCAGCATTCTGATGCAGGTGATCGAAGATGAGGATTTGAATCCCGGCACCAAGCAGGAAAGAATTCTCTCCATGGTGCGGGATGCTCTCAAAACCGGTCTGGCTAGACAGTCCGAACTCAAGAAGCATTCCCGCTTCACCCATGTCTTTGTCACCATGATCAAGGCCAATGCAGATGAGGATGTTGTCGCAGTCTTTTCGAAGACTCCATATCAGAAGCGCCCTACCCTGAATATCTTCAGCGAGGATTTGCCAGTGGTCGCTACAAGACCCTAAAAAATAGCCCTAAACAAAAAAAGCCGGGTCCGAACAAATGATTCGGACCCGGCTTTTCTGCTTTAAAGCGCTCGCATATCCTCACGGATTCTGGCATTCAGGAAGGCATGCAGTTCGGCAATCTTGACTCTCTCCTGAGCCATGGAATCGCGAAACCTGACCGTTACAGCCTGATCCTCAAGACTATCGAAATCAAAGGTCACACAAAACGGAGTTCCGATTTCATCCTGGCGGCGATAGCGTTTGCCAATCTGTCCGCTCAGATCATATTCCGTGCGAAGCCCAAGATCATTGAGCTCCCGCTCCAGCCCTTCTGCCGGTTCAGCCAGTTTTTTCACCAGTGGAAGTACGGCAACCTGAACAGGTGCAATATGGGATTTGAAACGCAGAACCGTACGGAAATCCTCCTTGCCGTCCTGACTTAAATCCTCCACATCATAGGCTTCACACAAAACCGCCAGAGTCACCCTGTCGGCTCCAATGGAAGTTTCCAGAACATGGGGGATAAAACGCTTTTTGGTGGCCTCATCGAAAACCTCCATCCCTTCTCCAGAGAATTCCTGATGCTGACTCAAATCGAAATTACCCCGATCGTGAATCCCCTCGACTTCCTGCCAGCCAAAGGGAAATTCATATTCAATATCCATCGCCCGGCTGGCATAGTGAGCCAGTTCTTCACCATGATCCTTAAACCTTAAGCGATCTTCGGAAAAACCCAAAGAACGGAAAAAGCCCTTGCGGCGTTCCGCCCAGGTTGTGTAGTGATCCTGGCCATCTTCGGGATCATGGAAGTACTGCATTTCCATCTGCTCGAATTCACGGGAGCGGAAAGTGAAGTTACGGGGTGTGATTTCATTTCTGAAGGCCTTGCCGATCTGGGCAATCCCGAAGGGAAGCTTCTTGCGGGATGTCGCATAAAGATGCTTGAAATTGGTAAAAATGGCCTGGGCGGTTTCCGGGCGCAGATAAGCACTCGAGCTTGAATCTTCTGATGCTCCAATGGTGGTTTTCAGCATCAGGTTGAAATTTTTGATATCGGTCAGATTGGTGGAACCACACTGGGGGCAGACCCCGGCCTGATCCAGCTGATCGGATCGCATTCTGGCCTTGCAGTCCCGGCAGTCCACCATCGGGTCATTGAAGCCATCTTCATGACCCGAGGCTTTCCAGACTCTGGGATGCATGATGATACAGGCATCCTGACCAATCACATCCGGACGAGTCTGAACCATCTCCCGCCACCAGAAATTCTTAATGGCATTCTTCAGCTCAACTCCGGTTGGACCATAGTCCCAGAACCCGTTGATGCCCCCATAAATCTCACTGGACTGAAAGATGAATCCGCGGCGTTTGCAAAGACTTACCAGATCCTTCATATCCTTGACTGGCATGGTTTCCTCCGTTCTGAAAATTGCGGGCGGAGTATAACATAACGCCAAAAATCATTAAATCATGGCAGATTTTGTCCGATTGGCCCACTATATGCGGCTACCGATCCGACTTAACACGATCAATTTACTGCTTGTGGGCATGATGCTGGCTGCCCCTATCCTGGGGAAACTCGCCAGAAAAGAGCTTTCCTCCCGCAAAGAACAGGAAAAAATCACTGAAATGCTGATGCTCTCCAAACCTGCTGTGCAGAAAAAAGAGCCTGATTCCTCCAATCAGACTCCAAGGCCTTTGAACCCAAGCTATCTGCAGTGGCTTCAAAACCAGAAACGCAAAGAAATGGAAAAGCTACCGGAGCCTGAGAAAGAAACCCTTCCTTCTCCAAGGGCTGCGGCCCGCCCTTTCCAGGAAACTCCCCGCCCCGCCGGAAACTTCATGGACAGGATGAAGGAGTTTGCACGGGAAGGAGACTGGAAGCATGCCGAACAGGAATTCCTGAGTCTTCTGGAAGAAAAGGAAGTTGCTCCCCTTGAGGCCCTGGAAAAAGTTCAGGAATTTCGTACCAGGTTTGAAAAGCTCAGCGCTCACCTGTCTTCTGAAGACAAGATGTCCATGTAGGACTGTAAAAGAACCTTCATTTCCGATCTGAGCTTTTGCTTCATGTTACGAAGTCCCCGGACCTCGTCATTCAGGCCCTTGAGTTCGGATCTGGCATCATCCAGGATCTTCTCAGCCTTCAATTCGGCCTCCCGAAGCAACAGAAGCGACTCTTTCTCCGCATTTTTCTTCAGCGTGCCCGTCGTTTTCTGGGCACTCATCAAAGCATCTTTAAGAGCCGTTTCCAAAGACTGATTCTCTTCCATGCGCTGGCGCACGGAATCGAGTTCTCCTTCCATTCTCCGGACATCCTTCATGGATTCTTCCATGTCCAGACTGACTCTTTCCAGAAATTCTCTTACCCGGGATTCATCCACCCCACCAATGGCCTTTTTGGGAAAAACCGCGTTGCGAATCTCCACCGGCGTCAAACGTACCCTGCTCAGAAGGAACCTCCCACAATCAAGCTTCTGATTGCATTCTGCATGATATTCAACCCAATGAATACAAAAATCAAAGAGAAGTCAATCATGCCGATGGGAGGAATGATCCGGCGCACAGGCGCACAGAGCGGCTCGGTCAGAGTCTCGACAAGGTATGCCAATGGTGCCAAGGGATCTCCCGGACTTTGGGGAACCCAGCTGAATATAACCTTTCCGATCAAAAGAATCGTAATGAAATTAAAAATTGCATCTACCAGATAAAGGGCTTCATTGGCCATAAGCCTCCCTCCTTCCAAAAAGGCTGGAACCAATCCTTACCAGATTGCTGCCTGCCTCAAGGGCCAGTTCAAAATCCGAAGACATTCCCATGGAAAGATATTTCATCGCAAAAGAAGAAGTTTCCTGTTGAGAAAATTCATCAAAAAGCAGCTTCATATGCGAAAACTCCGCTCCTACTTTCTCATCCGAAGAACACTCCCGCGAAGAACCGATGCACATAAGCCCCAATATGGGGCAGAACGGACTGGCTTCTTCCTGGATACAGGATACCGCCTCGCGGACTTCATCCGGTAAAAATCCGGACTTGCTCTCTTCTTCACTGATATTGATCTGAATCAGACAGGGAAGAGGTTCACCTGCATTCTCGGACGCCTTCACAATCGCCCGGTAAAGCTTCAGGCTTCCCAGAGCATGAAAAAGTGCCACTTTCCCAAGAATTTTTTTGATTTTATTGGTCTGAAGCGGCCCGATCAGATGCCAGCAAAGAGAAAGATCCTGCAATTCTTCGTATTTTTTCAATAGTTCCTGCACCTGATTTTCCCCAAAATGCCGAAGACCAGAAGCATAGGCTTCACGAATTGCAGTAGCAGGTCTGGTTTTGCTGACTGCAACCAGTGTGGTATCATCGCGGAGGCTTGATAGAATCTTCTGAATCTCCATCTTCCCTCATGGTAGGTGGGTTCGAGTGATTTTAGCAAGTACGATAAAACTGGCAGGATAAGATCATGGCTGTACGCTTCCACCGGATTATGCTACCGCTCGCGATGATGGCGGGCACCCTCCTTTCGGGCTGCTTCTTTTCCACACCCGGAAAACCGGAACTGGCTTATCTTGTTGCCTATAGTATTCTCGACAACCGCTTTGAAACATCTACCCGCCTGGATATCACTGCCGATCTTTATAACGGCATGGATGAACCCATGGAAGTCGTTCAGCTCATTCTTACCGGTATGGATGAACAGGAACTTGTTCTGGATTACCAGACCATTGGGAAATACAATCAGATCGGTCGTTTTAATGCCTTCCCCCTGCCCCAACCCATCAAAAACCAGGAAATCCTTGGGCAGGATGGTATTTCCCACGAAGCTCCCAGTGGCCTTCACTTCCTCTTTGTGAAAAGCTTTCGCAAGGCAGTTTTACGCTATAAAGACTCAAGTGGAGTTCATGAAGAAGAAATAGGCAATCTGAGTGAAATTATGGAACGCTCCCGCAAGGAGACTATCTCCTGGATGGAAAAAGAGCATCAGGAACGCCAGAAATATCTGGAAGAGATGAAAAAGGTTGCTCAGGAAAGAATTGCTTCGAGCCGTCAGAAGTCTTCCGAAAGATAAACTAGCGGGCTCCCCGCTTCAGAATCACTGCGGGAATTGTTCTTAAAAGAATCCATAAGTCCAGAAGCATGCTCTGATTTCTCAAATAGTAGAAATCGTATTTCAGATGAGCGTGAATGGGTTGTTTGCGCCCATGAATTTGCCACAATCCGGTTATCCCCGGCTTCATAAGCATACGCTTGAGTTCCAGCGGACCATAGTCTTCCCCCACAATCCGAGGTAATTCCGGCCTTGGTCCCACAAGGCTCATCTCTCCCTTCAAAACATTGAGCATCTGAGGCAGCTCATCAAGACTTGAGCGGCGCAGAAACCAACCCAAACGCTCCATTCGGGCATCTTCCCGCCCATGAGGCTTCCCGAAAGTATCGCTCTCTTTCATGGTTCTGAACTTATGGCAGGAAAAAAGCGTCCCCATCTCCCCCACCCTATAATGGTGATAAAACACCGAGCCCGACTGGCTCAGGCGTAGAATCAGAGCACAGAAAGCCACCAGAGGCCCCCAGACCGGAAAACTCAGACAGCTGAGGGAAACATCAAAAAGCCGCTTCAGTCTCAGATATGTGTCCTGATCGCTCGGCTCATCCAGCATGCGACACAAAAAATCAGCATAGCGATCCAGCTGGGAAGGCCCTCTTAAGGTTTTAGAGAGCCAACTCAAGTCCCGGATTGTCGGCTTCATTCCGGCTTTGAATGCAGAGGCCAGGATCCTTTCCCAATCTTCATCCAAGGTGCTTGCAATCAGAATCTCGTCCGGCTCACGGGAAGCAATGGCACGCTCAACGTTAGCATAAACTCCAGCGTGAACAATATGAACATGAGGAATGTGCCGGCGGATCCATTCCGCCAGCCAGTCCCGAAATTCACTTTCTCCGACAATCAGAATCCGGCGAAAAGGCCTTCTTCCACCAAGACGGATGAGACTGTCACGAAAAAGGCTGAAACAGAGGTTCATCAGAAACCAGACCATCAGCCAGGTTCTTGATACCAGGTGCTGCTGAAGAAAAAAGGCTCCCAGGCCAAGAAGACCAAAGGTCAGAACCTGGATCCCAAGTTCGCGGGGAAGGGCTCTGAGGCGAGGAATAGAATGGCTGCCGAGCCCCCCGAACAGCCAGGAAAGAACAGTATAAAGCAGCATACCAGCAAATATCAGAGCCGCATAGCCTGCATAGAGAGACTGCCCCCCCAGAACTTCGGATAGCAGATGCTGACGGGCCTCCCAGGCAACCCAGGAACTCAATCCCATCAATATCAGGCGCTGTAACATTTCTCCTAGCATAAGTCCAGATAGATATAAGTCTGATCCCGACCATCCTCCCAGATAATAGTCTCCTGGGCTTCCAACCTCCAGCGATTTAAAGCCGAGCGTAAACTTTCCTCTGAGCGAATGGCTACTTCCTGCATCAGACTTTTCTCTGGCAGAAGACACACCAGATTCCTCTGAAGCTCTACGGCCCACCTGACCAGAAGAGAACCGCTGTTCACCAGCCCCTCCCTCCCGCAATCAACAAGAAAGCGCTCTCTTCGCTCCATGGGAAGTACAGCCTCCAGTGCATAGTTGGTAATCAGATGAAAGCTCTGGGTTTTCAGAGAGTTCCGATTTCTTTTCCCCTGCTCCAGAAAATTCAACCAATCCTCCAGCTCACCGACAAAAATGCGTGCAGGGCTTGAATTTAACGGGGGCTTTCCACACATAAAATTCCCTCATCATTGCGATATAAAAGACAGTGACTGAAAAACCTCACCAAAGCCAGGGCTCCCCCCAGGCTTTCATCCCCTCCAAGGTAAACCGGAACTTTTTTCATCAATTCCTCAGAATTGAGCCGGGAAAAGACCTGGAGACGATAAACCCTCATGAAATGTACCAGAAGCTGAAGCATTGTAGGGGTTTCGCACTCTTCGGACTGGCCCAGGGGATCACACTGAAGTGGTAGAAACCATCCACCTCTTGGGAGTCGCCCCAGGCTTTTGTGCCAGTAAAGAAAACCTTCCCCAATCTCCCGGCAAACACAATTCTCTACCAGCTCTCCCATACTGGACTGATCCAGAAACTCCTTACCCCATCCTGCAATGAAAGCTGGCTGGGGAGTCAAATGAAAACGTGGCAACATAAAAAACCTCCTTGATGGTTTCATGCTGCCAGAAAGTAGTGAAGAGCCAGAAGGCCCTCAGATTTCAGAGGTAATGTGCCATTCTGAGTGACCCTGCTTCCAGGGTTTTTGGGAAAAGAAAAACCGGCCCATTTCTGGGCCGGTTTTCAAGACGGAGAGACAGGGATTCGAACCCTGGGTAGGGTTTCCCCTACACACGCTTTCCAAGCGTGCTCCTTCAACCGCTCGGACACCTCTCCTAAGGAGCTTGGTAGCCCGCATAAAACAAATTGCCTGATGCAGACCTTACTGTCAAGAAGCCTGAGCTCCCCGACGGGACTGCAACAGTATCAGAAAACCTCCACTCTTTCAATCCATTTTTCTCTCCAAATAACAAAACCGACTGAGTTTTTGTGTGAAGCATGACTTCCGCGTCTTCCGGCAAACTCATTTCCAGCTTCAGCTCCAGTTCTCCCCCATTTCCAATCTGCGGTGCAAAGCGTGCCCTGGAAAGAATTCTGCCCCAGTCGAGTCTTTCACCACCTTCATCCCTGGCAATTCTGGGGATGGCAATCTCCTGCATCAGGGAGTTTGATTTGTGTCCAGCCTGATTGAAAGCCTCAACCAGAAGGGTAGTGGAATAGAGAAGATTCAAAAGCCCCGAATCTACCGGGATCAATCCGGTATAAATTCCATCCTGTCCCCTGGAATCGGAACTGATCTGGTTCAAGGGAATCTGGGGGTGAACATCCAATAGAGAACCATCATCCAGAAGCTCCAGCTTCAGGGCAACATGCCCACTCTGGTAAAGACTGGCATGAACTGATGTCAGGATACTGCCGCCGGCCTGAGAAACATACACCAGAACCCGGATCCCTTTCCCCGTATCCTTCTGAAAGTCTCCCCAGATCGGTTCAAGTTCAAGCTTTTTCAGAACCGGCAACTGCACTCTTCCCAGAAGAAGATCCCGGCCTGAAGGAGAGTTCCCGTGAAAATCGGGATCCCGAGGATCCTCGATCCTGTCATCATCATGATCCAGAACCCAAAGCATGGTCTGATCCGGCTTTTCGATCCAGGCCTGCCCCTGATAAAAATACCGCCGGGTTCCATCATCCATACGCCATTCCACGGCCTCATCCCTTAGAATCCTGACCCCACCTTCCACTCGGCCACCGCGAACATGGGTCTCAAAATTCCATTTTCCCGGATTCACATGAGAGGGGCCCATAAGAACGAACTCCACCTCAAGCTTCTTGCGCTTGATAACCTCAACACGCCTGGATGCCAGGACCTCTCCTTCAAGGGTTTTCAGGGTTAAGTCATAATTCCCTTCCGGCAGACCAGCAAACTCCTGGCCTGGCCCGGTGATTTTCGCCTGACGGCGGGCATAATTTCCGTTTACCTCGCAAAGGATCCCCAAATGAACCAGGCCTGAACTGGTCATCTCTGTCCCCTGGAGAGAAAGTGGAAAAGGAGAAACCTCCGTGACCGTAACCATCAGATCTCCCTGACGATCCGGCTTGAGCCATGGAAGACGGGAGGGCTCGCGAGCCCATAAAAGCCCGGAGAAAAAAAACAAAAAAAAGGCGGCACTCAGCCTTGGGATCATGGATTCAAATCATCCAGATCGATCTGAATTTCATCCAGATCAATCGCCAGATCATCAGCGGAACCCTCTTTTTTCTTTGGATCCGATTCATCCAGACCGATATCAAGCTCTTCCATATTGAGCTCTGATGGAGCAAGATCCTCTGTCGGGCCAGACCCCAAATCATCCAGATCAATTGCCACATCATCTACCGCAGCTGCTTCCTCTTCTATGACTACCGGCTCTTCCAGAGAGATTTCCAGAACATCATATGAAATTCCCGCTTCCAAAGACTCGGGCTCAATCTGATCTTCAATCTCTACAGCCACTTCTTTCGCATAATCTGAAGAATCTTCCAGGTAAGCAGCCTCAGCATAAAGAGCTTCTTCGGAATATTCCTCACCACTATCCGGATACGTTTCTTCCTGATAAAAGGCCTGCTCTTCGTAGGCTACGTCTTCAGTATAAGCAGCTTCTTCAGTGTAGACCTGCTCCTCAGCATAGGCCCCACCTTCGGCGTAAGCCTCTTCCGGATAGGCTACTTCCTCAGCATAAACAGCTTCCTCAGCATAAGCCGTTTCCTCTCCAGCATAAACCGCAGCATTTTCCGGATAGACTACAGCCTCGGTATATTCGGCCGATTCTTCATAGCCTTCGTCGCAGGCAACTTCATCAGTGTAGACAGCTTCTTCAGTGTAGACCTGCTCCTCAGCATAGACATCTTCAACGTAAGCACCGGGTTCAGTGTAGGCGTCTTCGGCGTAGACCCGTTCCTCAACATAAGCTTCCTGCTCTTCAGTATAGACTTCTTCGGAAAGATCATAATCATCTTCCGGCGGGCACTCCGCGTCAGAATATTCTTCTTCAGCCCCTAAAAGCTCCTCATTTGAGGGCGGCTGTCCCATTGCAGGAGCCTCTTCATTCTGAGCTGTCTGCACCGACTGTTCATAAGCCGCGACTTCATCAGCGGTGATCCCCTCTTCTTCTGGAACCACCTCATCCTCAAAAGGAATATCCTCAGCCTGAATCTCTTCCGGCTCTTCTGGTTCCATCTGAAGAATCTGAGCTGCCTGCTCGTCAGAAAGAACTGGAATCAGGTTCTGTCGGCTGAATTCAGAGAGGTCCTCCACCCCATGATCAATGGGAAATTCTTCCTGAATTTCCTTTTCTGCAACCGGTTCTTCCTCAACTTCATCTTCAAGTTCAAGAACAACCAATCCATCTAAAGCCTGGCCACGCTGGACCCCAAGCCCCCGTTCCCACTCAGAAAAATCAAACTGAGGTTCGCAAGAAGCCTTGTATTCGGAAAAGTTGCGCATGGAATATTCTTCGAACTGGGACTGGCGTGAAGGGAAATTTTCGGGAGAGAAACGCATCAAAGACATCAGTTCATCTTCATCAAAGCGCTCAAAATCAAGCTGCATTCGCCGGCCTTCTTCTTCTTTGAAAAGAGCCTGCAAAACCCCGAATTCGTCTTTGAGATCCAGATCCAGAACTTCTCTTAAGGAATCCAGATGACGGTATTCCTTGCCGAGATCCTCAAGATGCGCCTCGATGTTCAGACGTAAATCATCGATCTTTTCAAGCACTCTGGAAACTTCCCGGAAGGGCTTTTCCACAGCCTCCAGAGCAGAAAGCTTCGACATGACCCCCTGGATGGTTTCCATAACACCCATGCTGGCGCGAAAATCATCCCGGGCATAGGCATCATCAAACCGCTTTTTCAGCGCAAGCTTCTCCTCCTGTAATTTTCTACAGAGGACATCGAACTTGGTTTCATAAAGTGATGCCATGAATTTTTCCACCTGCTATCAGGACATGCCCCAACTGCCGCATGCCAAGCGCGTTTACTCCAGTATATCGACAATGGGCACAGGAAGTTTACCCATCGGAGGAGCAAACCCGCTCATCCCTATCCCATTTCCTTCAGCTCGTGCGCCAAATCGCCTACCGAGGAAACAATTTTATCGGGCTTCCACTCTGAATTTTCAGCTTCTTCTCTTAAAGTCTCTCCAGAAAGAACCAGAATAGTATTCATTCCCTGCTCTTTTCCCATACGCATGTCGGTGTAAAGCCGATCTCCCACAATGACCAGCTGCTCCTTTGTCTTCCCAAGCCTGGCTGCAGCCATTTCGGCCATCGGAGCATACGGTTTACCGATAATTTTGGGCTTGCGGCCGCTGGAGGCTTCCAAAAGAGCAATCATACTGCCACAGTCAGGTTGACTGCCTCCCTCTACCGGACAGACCCAGTCCGGATGGGTCGCATACCAGGGAAGCCCCTGCAACAAAAAATCATGAGCCTGACACAAACGGGAATAGGTCAGTTCGGTATCAAAAGCAAGAACCACAGCCTCCGGGCATGAGTCGTTAAGAATCAGGCCATGACTCTCAAATTCCTGTTTCACAGCCTGAGGGGCAAGCAGGAAAATCCGGCTGATCTGATCCTTTTTCAGCTGCATGATAGTCGCCAGGGATGAGGTCAGGATCTGTTCTTTATGAACCTCAAAACCCAGTCTTTGGGCCTTTTGGGAATATTCTTCACAGGCATGGGAAGAATTGTTGGTAAAAAGCATATAGGGCACGACATTCTGATTCAGAAGAGCAATGAGTTCTTGAGCGCCCAAGATGGCATGCTCACCCATCCAAAGGGTCCCATCCATATCCAGGAGCCAGCCCATTTCCCGCCACTTCATGCCAGAGCTTCCATTCCCTGACTCCGGTTTTTACGCTCCCGGATTGCATGGCGTAACAGAACCCAGAAGCAGGAAAGCATCAAGGCAGCCAGACCTGCAACAATACAGATGACAGAGCGACGGGGCTTGTTCTTACGCTCAGGCGGCTCCGCTCTTTCAATGATCTGAATCATCTCCTGTTCTTTGGCCGATTCAATCTTGGCAATCTCAAATTCCTTAGTCAGGACAGTGAAAACTTCCTGGGCAACCTTCTTGCGGCGCATCAGACGTTCAATTTCCACCTCAAGCCTCGGCATACTCTCAAGCGGGATATAGGTCATGGGCTGGGTCATGACTTCCATGACACCTTCGGAACCTGACTGGGATTTGATCATCCGTCCATCTTCAATTTCAAGAAGCTGTTTTTCCAGAGCCCCGATTTCCAGCCTGAGAATCTTCACCTCCGGATGATTTTCATTGGCTCCCAGCTCCAGGTGGACTTTCAGTTTGGTCCGGGCCAGGAGGATTTCCGACTGAATTCTGAAAGCAGCTTCTACAGAAGCCTTGGCCTGAGCCTCCAAAACCAGAATGCCGTTTTTCTTCTTAAAGGATTCAATGGCTTCTTCCGCCCGGTTCAGCTCCGAGGTGGCTTCTTCAAGCCTTTCTTCCAGAAACAACCTTTTCTTACGATTCTCCGAAACCACCTTATTCAAACCGATGCTTTCCAGCAGTCCTACATTATGATTCACAATCTCGGCGGCAAGCTTCGGGTCTTCGTCTTCGTACGACAGGGTAATAATTCCTGACTTCTTATCTGCCTCAATGGTAAAGGCTTTGGTATAGGTATCCAGAATATCTTCCCGGAATTTAAATTCCCTGTCCCAATGCCGGATCAGATCAAACTTCCTGATGACCGATTCAATATTTTCCCTGGTCAGAAGAAAAGCCTTTAAAACCTCAAAGGAATCTTCCTTGGCTCCCCCGATTCCCCCAAGACCAAGAAGAGGGATGGAAGACAGCTGACCCAGCATGCTGGAGAGTTTGCCGCTGTCATTGCTCCCGGGAGGAAGCAAGGTCGCCTCGGCCTTGTACTGATTCGGAAGAGACAGGGCATACCAGGCGGAAAGACCTGAAATCATGGCCGTCATCACGAGGATGAATATTTTACCCCTCCAAAGAATTTCCAGAAGTTCAAACAGGTCGATTTCATCGTCCTGCAGCGCTGTCGCTTCTTTGGGTATGTGGTTTTGTTGATTCTCAGACATGTCAAAGCCTTTCAAAGTAGCCAAATATAGCAGAGTCCATGTATTTTGCCGAGGAAAGAAGGGAGAGAAACATGCCGACAGAGACCCGCCCCTGGGGACATTTCACAAATCTTTATGATACGGATTTTACAAAAGTGAAAACCATTACAGTCCTCCCAAAACAGCGCTTAAGCCTTCAGTCTCATAAAAAGCGCCAGGAACAGTGGATCATCGTGCGGGGCCGTGCCCTGGTCGAACTTGATGATCAAAGCATGCTGCTTGAACCCGGACAGACCGTTTTCATTCCCACTGGAGCCAAGCACCGTTTAAGCAACCCGGAGGAAATCGATCTGGAGATCGTTGAAGTCCAGACAGGAAGCTACTTCGGGGAGGACGACATCATCCGCTACGAAGATGATTACAAACGGGCATGATTTCATCCCAGCCTGACACGCATATCTTCAAAGATTTTACGCTTCAGCTCGTCATCACCGGCCTGAATTGCCGCCCGATGAGCTGCCAGAAACCATTTTTCAGCTTCCTGTGAATCCCGGTTTCTGGCGGCATCTCTGGCCCTGGCCCACCAGATCCCGGCCTGACGAGCGTAGCGATTTTCCTGTCTCTCATCCTGAACCTGTTCCAGCACCCGGAACCGACGCATAAGGATCTCCATGCACAGAAGAAAAAGGGCCAGAACTCCGGGAAGAAAGCCAAGCGGTGTCCTGATTTCAAGCTCCCTGCTCAATTCCCCAAGTTTTTTCTTCAAACCTTCCGGTGAGTCAATCAGATTCTGAGGCCAGTTCTGTTCCAGATACTTTCTGAGCTCCGCAGGTACTCCTCCCCGCATTCTCTCCACATCTTCCGCAAAACGAATCTTCTGAACTCTGACTTCCACTCTTTTGTCCGGCCAGCGAATTTCAAGCTCAAGGTCTGTATTTCCACCAATCGCCGATGCAATCCTTCCACTAAACCAGCCTTTTCCGGAAGGGCTGAGCTGAACCTGATGGTACTGCCCCCTTCCTTTCAGACGCCCCAGGATTTCAAGCCCTTCAAACGGATTCCCTTCCGGGTCCATGGCCTGGACCCTGATGACAACTTCCCGTCCCTGAACTTCCGTATGAATATCCAGAGGATCCTGTTCACTGCGAGCCACCTTCTCCAGAAGGACACTTAAAACCTGAGGACTTAAGGCATTCTGCATCCAGTTTTGAGACCAGGGGCCTCCCCAATCCGATGTCCAGACAAAACTTCCCCCAAGGCCCCGGCGCCAAAAAGCTGCCAGAGGCTCCCCCCGAGAGGTTTCCAGGAGCACCTGAATTCCCTGTTTGGGGGCCGTTGAAACATATCCGTCGACTCGAGGCGGCTCGCCAGGATTTCTGGAAGAAATGAGATTCTGGGCTTTCCCCCAGCTGACCGGAGTCGGGCTTAAAACAACCGGTGGCCCAAACACCTGATCCACTGCCTCCTTGAACGAGTTTTTCAAACCACTTAAAGATTCCGAACGATAGAATCCTCCTCCCGTGTAGTTGGCAATCAGCTCCAGAACCTCCACATTCGCATTGGCACCAAAAGCAATCGTGGAAACCGGAGTATTCATTTGCTTGAATTCACTCAGCATACCCACCAGAATCTGGGCATCCCGGGGGGTTCCATCCGAGAAGAGCAGAACATGGGCTTCTTCATAGGCTCCTGTTTTCAAGAGATTCAGGGCACCTTCCAGAGGGGGCAGAAAACGGGTTCCTCCGCCAGCCTGAATGGATTCAATCCCCGCCTGAATCACAGGCAGGGAAATATCGGATACCTGGCTCATAGGAACGGCCAGACTGTATTGATCACTGAATCTGAGAACTCCGGCTTCCACCCCGACAAGATCCTTGAGAACTGAGATCGCAGCCTGTTTGGCCACATAAATCGGCCGACTTTCCAAAGGCGAATGTGCCAGATGTTCCATGAGCTTCTTCGGGTCTCCCCAGATTTCAGGGTCTTCGGCCAGCATAGATCCGGAAGCATCAATCAAAAAGATCATCGCGACGGCCTTACGATAGGATCGCGGAGGGCAGAAAACCGGCAGTACTTCCTCCAGATCACTTCGAAACCAGTTTCCCAGCCCAAAACTTCGATCTCCACCGAACATTCCAAGGCCACCACCTCCAAGAACATATTCCACAAGTTCCTGTTCCAAAGGTTCAAGCGCTTTCCGATTCAGGTTCAGCAGAAGAACAGCAGCGTGTCCTTCCAGGTTTTCTGCCTCATGAGGCCTGACAACCCTAGGGGAAAAGCCGGCGACTTTCACAGCAGCTTCGAGAGAAGATGCATCTTCCTGAGCCAGGATCAGGACAGAACGGGAATCCACAACACTAAGTCGAATCTGTTTCTGATGTACCAGAGTCCCGTCTTCTCTTCGAAGACTCAGATCAAAGCGCTTTTCTCCCGGCTCATCCGCCTCCTGAAAAAAAGTCTGAATTGCGGTGGAGGACTCCAGATTGAGGGCAACCTTCTGAGTAGACTGATTGGGAGAGGAAAGGCTGAGCCACAAAGGATCTTTGACTGTGCTTTCTACCAGAACCTGAAGGTCAAAGAAAGTCCCAGCTCTGACTCGGGTAGGGAATTTCAAAGAGGCAATTCTCTCCTGGACCGGCTCTTTGGCATCCAAAAGAACAAACCAGCAGCCAAAAGCCGCGAGAGAACCAACATTCTCCAGAGTTGCATGGGTGTCAAAGCCATCTGTAAACAGGATGCACCTGTCTCTGGGAGCCCCTCCTATTTCCGGGGCAAAGTTTTTCACGGAAGCAACAATTGGACTTAAAGACAACTCTTCGGACTGAAGCAAAGAATCCCTTGAGAGAAAAGTCTGCGAGTTCTGATTGAAAGAAAACCAGCGAATTTTCTGCCCTTTTTCCTCCATATAGGTATCAAGAACAGGACCAAACAAGACCATGGCCCTATCCCGCGAAGACGGCATCACGGAAGCGGAATGATCCAGTCCAACCAGAAGGGAGGCCCCCTGACTCGCTTCTCTTCGGACCCATTGTGGCCCGGCCAATGCCACCAGAAGACAGATCAGCACCAGAATGCGAATCAGGGTCAGAATCAGAAATGGGCCGTTTTTTCTCTTTCCCCGAACCAGCAAAAGCAGTAAAAATGGGATCAGGGCAAAAGGAAACCATTCAGGAGAATGAAAGCTCAGCATGGGGTTCTCCTGGCATAAAACCAGCTTTCCAGAATCAGAATGAAACCTGCCAGAACCAGAAAAAAGCCAGCCAGACTTCTCGTCTCCGGTTCACTTCCATCTATCTTGGAAAAACTGCCCCGGATCTGGCCGGGTTCCTGGGTCAATCTTGATTCCTCAGGAGGAATGCGGTGAAATTCAAGTCCACCTTTAGAATTACGGTAAAGACCAGGATAGGGGGTCTGGGCTTTTGAAACCATTCCCAGCTGAAGTTCCAGTTTCTGAGCACTCTGTTTCAAGTCATGAACCTCTGACTTCTGGTGGAAGGTTTCAAGCATCTGCACCACGTTCTTAAGAAGCAGGGCCATATCCATATCGGAAAGCATCTCTTCCCGATCAAGAAGGTTCAGAAAACAGGGGAAACCCTCCCCCTTGCATCCAAGAACCGGAATAGAACTACCTCCCTGGGTTTCTGCTGAACGCGCCAGAATTTCATAGGAATCCCAGCCCTCGAATTTCCAGCTGGCCGGCTGCATGGAGCCTCCATCCAGATAGCGTGTCAGAGGATGAGCTCTGGCCGTCACAAAAGTGTGAACATCTCCTGTTTTTCTCTTTTCGGTTTGCGGCACAACACAAAGCCGGGTCTCACAGCCCTGATCCCAGTAGCCCACATCTTTCTGTCCAAACTCCGGGGCTTCCACTGCCAGAGGACTGAGTTCAATCCAGCGGGAAAGCATCCGGCGGATATAGGAATCTTCCCTAAGAGCTTTAAGACTGATCCGGGGCAGACCCGCCAAAACCGGTATGACCATACGGTTGTCATAGGCAAAAACATCCTTGCCTTCCAAAACCGCCAGTTCCACTTCCAACTGTGAAGCCCGAAAAGGAAGAAGAATGCTTTTGCGGCTGCTACCTTCAGGAAGACTCCATTCGACATCAACACTACGGCCCGTTTCATCCTTCAACCGTGTCCTGACATTTACTGAACGTGTTGAGCCTGCAACCAGACTGATCGCTGTGCCTTCCTTCTCATACCAGGCCTGAACCTCTTCAAGGAAAACATTTTCGGCTTCTCCCTCGACCACAATCATCAGAAAATCATTCTGCTCAAGAATACCCCAGTCTGTTTCCCGAAACCGGTCCGTGACAAAGATTTTCTGAGTCTGGGTGGAAACAGTCTGGGCCCAGGCAGCAAGCTGGGAAACATCAATTCCTAAAAGCCAGGTTTGCTGGCAATAATTCAGCCCCTGTCCAAGACTCATGGGCTCCGCCATCTTCAGAAGATCCTCGGCAACACAAACCGGCTGAATTTTACTGACAGAAGCTTTGCGAAGCTGCGTGGCCACCTCATCCAGGCCTTTCTGAAGTCGACTGGTGCCCCCGGCATCCGCAGCCATCGAAGCCGAAACATCCAGAATCACATAGGGGGGAGGAACTTCCTTCTGAAGTCCCAGCATGGGCTCTGACAGGCCCATCCCCAAAGCCAGGCTGCCTAGAAGCTGAAGCAGAAAGAAAATACTGTTTTCAAATTTCTGCCACCAGGAGCGTCGGGTCTGTTTCCGTAAGGCCTGCTGCCAGAGAAAATGCGAAGACACCGGCCTTTTCGTCGGGGTCGAATGAAAGAAATGTAGTGCGGTAAGAATCGGCAGCCAGACAGCCAGGATACCGATTCCCATCAAATTGCCAAAGCTAAAACTCATAGCTTGAGGGTTTGAACGATCTGCTCCAGTTCAGGGTACTCAGGGTTCCAGCCCAGAATCTCCCGAGCTTTCCTGCTGGAAGCAACAAGCCTTGCTGGATCTCCCTCCCTGCGGGGAGCCTGAACCCTTTCAATCGGGCATTCATAGACCTTTTCAACAGCCTGAATCACTTCTTCCACACTATGCCCTGCCCCATTCCCCAGATTGAATGCATTGCTTCTTTTTTCCCGGCTCAGGTAATGCATAGCCTGTTCATGGGCCTGAGCCAGATCCAGAACGTGGATGTAATCCCGAATACAGGTTCCATCAGGAGTCGGGTAATCACTACCAAAAATACTGATATGGGAGCGCTTTTTTTCTGCAACCTGAACAATCAGGGGAATGAGATGGGTTTCCGGATCATGCAGTTCCCGAAGATGGGTTCCCGGAGCACGACCACAGGCATTGAAATAGCGCAGAGCGACATAATGAAGGCCGAAAGCTTCGGCATAATCAGAAAAAATCTGCTCACAGAACCACTTCGTTCTGCCATAAGGATTGATTGGATTCTTGGGCACGGACTCATCAATCAAATCCACATCCGGCTGACCAAAAATAGCTGCGGTCGAGGAAAAAACCAGATTTTTCACCCCGTACTCCATCATGACATCCAGAAGATTCTGCACTCCAGTCACATTATTGCGGTAATAAAGATGAGGAGCAGTGACAGATTCTCCGACAGCAATGAAGGCGGCAAAATGCATGACACAGTCAAATGATCCGGTCTGAAAAACCCGCTTGAGATCCCAGGGATTGAGCAGGTCTCCGTATACAAAGGTATGCCCCTCAGCGAGATGACGGTGACCTGTGCTCAGATTATCAAAGACAACAACATCATGACCCTGATTCTTCAGATACCAGGCCGTGTGGGAACCAATGTAACCAGCTCCTCCGCATACAAGTACTCGCACTCTTGCTTCCTTTCTTCCAGAAAAACCGGATTGTAGCAAAAAACCCCCACCGGGAAATCCCGGCGGGGGTTTTTGATCCGGACTGGCTCAGTAGCCTTTTACAATCTCATCCAGATAAAGCATTCCCTCTACCAGACGAACATTATCACGCTCTGTTGCCAGAAGACCCATTTCCGAAATGATTTTCAGATCTCCGTATTGTTCTACAGCACGGACTGCGGCTTCCTGATCTGCCTGATTGCCAATTGCAAGACCTGTCAGGGCAGCCCCACCAACAATCGTAGCTCCGGCAACCCAGCCTACCGGATTCCAGAAGTTGGCAATTGCAAACAAAGTCAGTCCAGCAGCTCCAACCCCTGCTCCGGTTCCAATGATTGAACCGGTGAAATTGCGGTTCAACTGCCCCGAAACATCTTCAAACAGGCGGCGGGTATCCGTCACCGTTGAAGCCATACGATCCTGATCCCCGACTCCTGCACTCAGAGCTGCAACGGCTCGTAAACCATCCAGCCAGCGAGTCCGAAGACCTTCAGCCAAGGCCAGTTTCTCAGAATTATTCTCATAAAGGCGGGCATACTGGGGTTTTGCTCCAGTTCCACGGTCATAATACATTTTACGATCCACATCGATTCCCAGACGCTGAAGAGCGCTTGTGGAATTCAGATCCCTGAACTGCCCATCCGAACGGCTCCACCAGGAAGGCTGAATCTGCTCGATAGCCATAGCCATGCCAATCGTCGCAATCATGTTTTTACGCAAAGTCGCAAAGTTGCTGTCCCGATACAATTCGACAGAGTAGCGATCCGCACTGGCGTAAACCATTTTAAGGCGGTTGAGAATCTGCGCCACCCTGGAAGATTCCGAGCCGGTGTTCGTCAGCTCAAAAAGTCTTTCCGAAGCCTCTTTCTTATGAGTTTCAGTCAGGTTTTCCCACCAGGTTCCTTCTGCCGTCCAGCCAGAGCCAACGGTATCAACGACATCCTGAACCAATTGCAGGACACGGGTATTGATCTCGCGAACTTCTCTTCTCAGACCGACCAGAGCATTCGCCTGAGACAGACTCCCGGAAGTATCTGCTTCAACGCTGAAGCGATCCACGCGAGTGATCGCTCCCCCGTCCCGATAGGAGGAGACCCCCTCATAAGCCTGATTGACCGCTGTTTCAAAAACTTCGTACTGGGCTCGGGTATCAGCATGATCCCGCCCCAGAGTTCTGACCCTGTTCTGCAAAGTTCGATATTCGCGGGCCGCCGTCCTGACTTTTTCCTGGGTATCCGCAGGCAGCATATCAAGCTGATAGGAAGCCGATGATACAACTACCAGACGGTCCCTTAAAGTCCCTGTGAAGTCGAGAGCATCACTATCACTGCGTGTGATGATCAGCTGCTCACTCGAACGGGACTCTCCCGCCTCATTCACCCGGAGGTACCTGCTTAGAGCCTCCCGGAACTCTTGGGAGTTCTCCCCATGCTGCTTCAAAGCAACCAGAGCATCTACAAAAGCATCACGAGCTTCGGTACTTCGATTGGCCTGCATGGCATATTCAAGAATCTGGCGCTTCAGTTCCGGATCCCGGATCTCCTCACGGACCGCAACCGTTGCTTCAATGATTCCATGTTGCTGCATGCCCATCATTGTGAGCATGGCAATCCGATAAGGAATAAAGACCGTATCCCCATGAACCAGGTTATTCGGATTTATGCTGTTGCCATGATTGGCCGCCAGAAGATCAGCATAAAGCTCAACCCTGTATTCTCCATAAATCCTACGCGAAATCGACTCAGCCACTTCCCTCATATTTCTTTCGTTTTCGACCTTCAGAAAAGTTTTGCCATGAGTCCGCCGATCGGAGTCTGCATTCCAGTCCGGGGCAACAACCCCGCCCATGCCGTTACGTCCATCCAGAGACCATTCTCCTTCCTGACGGGATTCCGTGCGATCCTGAACCAGAGACTGGGTCATGCGGGACTGGCGTTGCTGATAGCCTGCAACCAGCCTTAAATATTCACGACGCTTGCGGAAAAGCCTGGAACGCTCGGCCAGTAGAATATTACGGGCCTCAGGAGCATCGTAACGGGCCAAATCACGATCAATGGCTTCAATCTGCTCTTCGATGGAGGAAATCGTAGCCAGAATTCTGGCGGAAGAATCAGCGAGTTCCTCTTTCTCCTGAAGAACCCTTGCGTCCGCGGCCCGATCGACTGGATCCATCTGGTAATAATCGGCCTCGGAGCGGCTGACAATATCTCCCATGGAAATATCGTTGGCCACAGCAGGAGCCTGCAACAGACAGCTCAGTAATGCGAATGCGTAAATTCTTGGTTTCAACATGGGACTCCTCCAGAATCTCTCTGCAACCCCTACTACGTCATTTGAGCGGAAAGGTTGCAGATCCCAAAGATGCTTCATTCACATAGAGTCTAAGAGATTTCTGGACACTCGCGGACTCACCGTTTTCTTTACAGGAAATCTGAAGAAAAAGATCTGTGGGACAAAAGCCTTTCTGCCTCCAGAAGCCCTTAAGATCGCGGGCATCCAAAGGTTTGCGAGGTTCGTCCTTCTCATTGTCCAAGAAACAGAATTTCTGAAAATCTCTTTTTTCCGCAAATTCCTTCCGCAGATCAAAAAGATGATTTCCCAGACCCTTACCACGATAGCGGGGAAGCAGAACTGATTCCGCAAAATAATACCAGTCTTGTACCATCATCCCATTTTCCTGGAACTGTTTTTTGAAATGTGATTTTTCATGTATCAGGGGCATTCCGGTACTTGCCCCCACAACTTCGTCCCCATCCATAACAAGAACCAGAACGGAATCAGGAGCCATCGCATAATGGCTGAGATATCTGCTGTCATAATCCATATCCAAGTCATAAAGATAGGGCCACTCCCGAAAGACCTGAATTTTCAGACGAGCCACTTCTAAAAGCCAGTCCCGCATGGCTGATTCTGTCAAAACGGCAAAATCCATAGCCTCTCCCTACAACGATCTATATACTTGAACATCTGGCAAATCCGTCATCCACATCACCATCTTTTAAAACTTCAAGACTTGAGATCCTGCTTATCGAACTCAGGCATGCTTATTCCTGCACCAGAAACTTTGTGGATTACAAAGTCATCCGTCATCTTGGAGCAGGCGTTCCGTGGCCTTACCCTGAAAACGATGTGGAAGTATATATTCAAAATCTGGGAACTGACCCTGAAAACAGGAACCAGTCTCCTGACTCAGGGTGTGGGAAGTCTCAAAACCCCATCTGAATTGAGGCCAGCCGCATAAGCCTCATCAGCCAGCAAATCAGTCAGAAGGTAGGGTTCGTCATCAATGAAAGCATATTTGGCAACCAGGCGAATTCCATGACTGTAATCCGCATATTCCGCACCGTGCACCGTACTTAAAGGCTGAATCGGATCTCCTTCAGAACGATGCCAGCCATAAATTGCAATCCTTCCAGGGTTTCTCAGGAGTCGATTTGCCACGACCAGATCCTTCTTGTGCCCAGCAATCAGGCCAGTTCTTTGACCCAGATCTTCATCAATGGTTCTGTCATGACGCAGGATATAATCAGATGAACCCATCTGGGGTCCGGGAGATTGGGGAGAAGGGCTCAACTTGACATCCGCCTGGGCATAGATCTGATTGACCATGGGAACAGTGGGAAGCAGAAACTCCAAATCCGCCAGAAGAGAAGCTGTTGCCGTCAATCCCATTGGAAACCGTACGGAATCAGAATCACTGCCCACACTTAAATAGTCGGGCATAACACAAATCGTCACAGGCCTCGGTAGCCCCTGCCTCAGGACCACAGGCCTGAGATTCTTCAGACTCTCCGGAAAATTTCCCCTCCGGATTTCGGCAGCCAGCATCCGATCCCTGTCAACTCCATCAACCGATCGAATACTCTCAAAAACAGTATTCCCGGAATTCGCTCCTGTCCTTCGTGCAGGCAAGGCACGAATCAGGTCAGCAGTCCCACACCTTCCACGGGAAGACGAACGACTTGGAGCAGGTTCTTCCATTCCTCCAAACTCATCAAACCCAGGACTTTTTTCTTCATCAGGTTCTTCTGAGCCTGCCAGGGATACAGGCCTCAATGGCTCCCGAACTCTTTGTTCCGGCTGAACTTCTTCTTCGCTGCGAACCGGGGCTTCTTCCGAGCGGGATGGAACTTCTTCTGATACTGATTCTGAAACAGGGCCTTCAGCTTCTGTGACAGGGGTATACACATCATCGGAAACAGGAACATCTTCCAGTTGAGTCTGGCTCCCCAAATTCGAAGATGGGTGTTCTTCTGTCTTATCACAACCGGACAGAACCAATGCCATTAAACCTGCAACAAGAAATTTTCGACCAATGACTGTCTGACTGATTGTCTTCAAAATAGACCCCCTTGTCTTTAGCTGACCCCTATTTTACATGCCCCAATCACGTAATTCATCCTCATCAACCCCTTTTCGCCAGAAAGACCCCCTCACAACCTCAAATCCCGGAAACCAAAAATCCCCGTTTTGATTCATCCTGAAATATATGGGGAATGAAGCCCCTCACAATGAGGGATTTCAAAAGAGTTTGAAAAACTCAGCCAGCAGCTCTGGTCCCAGATGTATATGTCTTAAGAATTCGGGCCTTTTTACACGACAGTTTCTGTCGCACAATCCAGCCCTTTTTCAAGAGAAATCTATCCCTAAAGACCTGTTTTCCGAGTCTACAGTCCACAGTCGTTCGCCCGGAAAAAAACAAATCCCCGTTTGGGGGCGGGGTTCGGAAAACCTGGGAAATCGCGAAGGCTTTTCAGGCAGTACCCAGATTCCTGCACATTTTTGCCTTAAATAAAAATCCCCGTTTAGCGTGATTGTTCTGAAGCGAGAATGAGCGAAAGGCCCGCTCC
>CAZDAM010000043.1:0-27240 GCA_964503595.1 uncultured bacterium | reverse complement strand
CGGGGCACTGGGGGCATTCTGGGAAGGAGAATCGGAAGGCTCTTCAGAATCTTTTTCCCGTTTTTCTTCGGCAGGAGCACGTCCCTGAGCCATGGGGGCCGGGGCTGCACTGGCAAAGGAGGAGAAACTTTCCATGCCATCGGCCATCATCATGGCGACCTCTGGCATACCTCCCACGGACTTTCGCATCATACGCATGGTATGAGGCATGGCAAAAAGCCGGGGAAAGCTGTAGGTCAGCTCCGAAGCAAAGTCAGGCCAGCTGCGATCGGGAATATGGATCCACTCCCGGGTGTCGGAATACCAGTTGAGAAATGATTTGAGCCGCAGGGCACTGGCGAAATTGGCTTCCTGGACTTCACGGCGGAAAATACTCTGGAAATCCTGCCAGTTGTGGGGTTTGAATGCATCCAGTGATGCATCATAAAGGGTGGCAACAAGACGGGAGTTGGCAAAAGGTTTCTGATCCTGCTTTTCAATGACAATCTGCCAGGATTCCTGTTCACCGGGTTTGAGCCTATCTCTGAAAGTACTCAGGCGGGGTCTGAGAACATGCTCACTCCACGGAACTTCAATTCTGGTCTGGTAGGGATAGAACTGGTTTTCATAGACAAAATAGCCCTGCAGGGTGAAACCTCCGCGCATGGATTCGGTTACGGGGATTTCCAGTTGCATACGGCCCTGTCGGCGGGACTGGGATGTTAGAATCTGAGCACGGTGCAGAGCACTTAAATGAAGGTATCCCTGCTTTTCGTATCCACTTCCAATTGCGATTCTCACCGTATCGCCGACTTCAGCCACCTGGGAACTGGTGGCTGAGTGAACCGCCAGAGGATATGCCAGAGGGCGTGTGTCCTCAAAATCGGTGACCAGGAATTCCATGGTTGTCTGAGCGGTTTTTCCTGCTGAATCCTGAGCTGTGAGCTCTGCTCTCCAGGCCCCCTCGGGAAGACCTGTTTTCAGAATCATTTTTCCGTTTCGGGTCTGAATTGGAATAGAGGCGATTTCCGAGGCATTTTCCCAGGAACCGATTTCAGCAGGATCCTGGGGAATTTCGCCGGTCTTGAGAATGTAAAAGTATTCCCAGGGCCAGAGCTGACGGGAGACTTTCCGGACGGGTTTTTCCGGACCTTTGAGAGCGTGAATTCTGACGATTCCCGAGACATCACGGGGATTGCCGTTCAGATCACGGATTTCAAGTTCCAGATTCTGGTCCCCAGGCTTTAGCCATTCCGAGGCTTTCAGAGTGGCCTGATAACTATCGTATCCAGCTTTCAGCGAGTCTTCGGCACTGCGGCTTTCTCCGCTGGAGTCCAGGACTTCAGCCCGGATGCGGTAGGTGAAGACCGGCCTGGTTGCGGGATGAACCCGATCATCGGGCAGGGCCTGAAAGGGGATTTCAAAGTTGCCGGTTTCATCGGTATGGGTTACACCACGACTGATCTCCCGGCTTCCACCCGGGATCGCTCCGAAGCGCCACCACCAGGGCATGCGGACTTCTCTTGTGATGCGGTAACGAACACTCAGACCACTCATGGAAGAGCCGCTATAGGCCACTGCTCTTCCGGTGGCCACGGCAGTTTCCCCGATTTCAAAACTTTCCCTGGCCCCATCCATCAGAACTTCGAATTTGGGGCGTTTGTATTCCTCGACCTGAATCCGGGTACTCCCGGACGGGTGTTTGGCCTGAATCTGCCAGTTTCCACTGACTCTGTCCTTGGGAAGGGTGAATTCTCCATCAAACAGACCCTGGGAATCGGATTCAAGATTCAGTTCGGAAACGACCTGGTAATTGGCGTCTCGCAAGGTGATCTGGACCTTGCCGCAATCATAGGTACGGTACTGATCCTGACCGGGATCCGAGTCAAGGCAGACTCCCTGAAAGCGGACCAGCTGACCGGGGCGGTAGATACTGCGGTCGGTGAAAAAGCGGATCCGGGAGTGAGACCGGGTTTTGTGCTCGTAGCCATAGGAAAGGGATTCCTGCCAGAGAAAATTTCCCAGCTGGGACTCCATGAAAAGATAGAGCCCATAACGATTCCGGTTGGCAGGTGCCTGAAAGGCAAAGGAGCCATCTGCCGAACTCTGCATCTGATGAATTCTGCGAAAGCGCCCGTTATCATTCTGAGAATAGATGGTGAGCTTGGCCCCTTCCAGAGGTGAGCCATCGGAGGCGTGTACGACAACCCCTTCAAGGCGGGCGTCCCGGCTGCGGACCAGAACCAGGGCATCACTGACAAAGAAACTTGAATATTCCAGGTGGTTGCGGCCCCTGTTTCGAAAGGAAGGATCGGTGGAAACCACGATCCGGTAAAAGCCATGAGGAAGCTCGGGAAGTTCTTTTTCGGCGCTTTGATGCTCGAAGTCGGTGCCTGGATCCAGGCTGTATTCCAGTTGGCGTACCGGAGTTTTGGTCATCAATCGCTCAAGTTCTTCCTCATCCAGCCATTCGTCAACATTGCCCCATTCTTCCTGTAGAAAACCATCCCAGCGGTCTTCATAGATCCGGACGTAAATCTTTTTCAGGTTACGGAAACTGATAAAAAGAGTGCGGTTGGCTCGGGAGATAGAGGATTCGACCTGAAGACTCAGGGAAGGCTCCAGAATTTCATTTTCCAGATTCCGGCATTCCAGGGCACCATGGGAGCCGGGCCAGTCTTCACGCACCTTCCGGCAGCGCTCCAGAGCCTTGCGGTAGTCTTTATCCTCATTTTCCATCTGAGCCAGCTGGAATTCAAAAAGGGCCTGTTCTGGTAGGGCGCGATAAATCCGGCTGGACTTTTCATAGGCCTGGCGGACGGCCTTTTTGATCGACTCGGATCCGTTGAGCTGAAGGGCCCACTTCAGTCTCTCCAAAGCCAGATTGGCCAATGCTGGCCGGGAATTGCGGTTATTGGCATCTGAAATGAGCTGCCGGAGATATTCGGCAGCCATGAAATTGGGGTCTTCGTGTAAAGTGGGAAGATTCCAGTTCAGAAAGGTTTCGTTGCTTTCAATCAGGGGATGATCCGGCTGAATAGTAAAGACATTTTCGGGCTGGGGAAGGCTTGAGGCCATCAAAAGCTCGAATTTGAAGGCTTCATGCAGGAAGAAGGTTTTCAGGGTGGGGCAATACTCGTGGGGGAGAGTTCCGGACTGAAGGATATCGCGGTAATCGCTCAGGGAAGCTGACTGAACTGCGGTATCGTGGAGGGCTTTTTGCCAGAGTTCCTGAGTTTTCCGGTAAAGGGTCAGAAGATCCCACTCCAGAAGGGTTCCCTGGTGATCCGCGACATGGGTTCGCTCACGGATTCTCCACTGGTTGTTCTGAAAATAGCGGGTGTGCCAGACGGCCTGAATCCCCGCAAAAACCCCTTGGTAGCGGGTAGGAATCTGCTCCAGCTCCTTGCCCAGGGCCTGAAGTTTTTCTTCCGGCGTGTTTCCCCCCAGTTCTGCCTGGTTCAGAGCGATTTTTGCCACCATACGGGCGTAGAGACCGGGGTGCTGCTCCTGGTTGACGGTTTTCAGGGCCTCCCTGAGAAGTTCAAGAGCTGTTCTTGGTTTGCGATTTCGCTCTGCGTCCTCAATTTTCTGTTTCAGTTCCCGATTCAAATCCTGGCCCCAGTCAGCGTATCCGGTTTGGGTGAAGATCAGACAGACAAGTACGAACAACAGACGCATCAGCATAGAGAAAACTCCATAAACCAATCGAAAGGACTGGTTTCATTACAGGGTTGCGGTGAGAACCTGGTCATAGGTTGTGAGTCCCTGAAGCACTTTGCGAATTCCAGACTCCTTAAGAAGTTTCAGGCCGCATTCCTTGCGGGCATGACGGAACATTTCAAATTCTGAGGCCCCTTTGCCAATCAGTTCTCTTAAGGGATCATCGGGGATCAGGATTTCATGGATCCCCATCCGGCCTTTGTAGCCGGTAAAGGCACATTTGTCACAACCGTTATGCTTCATAAGTTTGAAGGGTTTGGTGGATTTGACCCCCATCTGGGCCAGTTGATCCGGATTTGCCATATACTCTTTTTTACAGCTTGTACAGAGGCGGCGAACCAGGCGTTGAGCGATGATGCAGGCAATGGTTGCCGCCACCAGATAGGTGTCACAACCCATGTTTTCGAGACGGGAAATAGTGCCGATGGCAGAGTTGGTGTGAATGGTAGAGAGTACAAGGTGACCGGTCAGGGATGCCTGAATGGCAATTTCAGCGGTTTCCAGATCGCGGATCTCTCCGACCATGATAACGTCGGGGTCCTGACGCATAATAGCCCTTAAGCCGGTGGCGAAAGTCATTCCTGCTTTGACTTCCACCTGACACTGGGAGATTTTATCCAGCCTGTATTCCACCGGATCTTCCAGAGTGGTCACGTTGATATCGTCCGTTGCAACTTCCTTGAGGACGGTATAAAGTGTGGTCGTCTTTCCCGAGCCGGTGGGACCGGCAGCCAGAATAATCCCGTGAGGAGCATCAATCACATGCTTGAGGCGGTCTTCATCATCCTTGGCAAACCCAAGTGATGAAAATTCCAGTACGATCCCGGCTGTGTCCAGAACACGGATTACGATCTTTTCCCCGTAGATGGTTGGAAGGGAGTTCACACGAAAATCGATTTCGCGTCCTTCAAAGGGCAGACGGATCCGACCATCCTGAGGGGCCCGTTTTTCCGAGATGTTGAGATCGGCCATGACTTTCAGAATGGTGATGATATTGTTCTGAAGATGTTTGGGGGGGGAGGGGATTTCCCGAAGAAGCCCGTCAATCCGAAGACGGATCAGGAATTTTTTCTGACGAGGTTCGATATGGATGTCCGAAGCTTTCATCCTGACGGCCTGCTTGAAAAGCTCCTGAACATACTTGACGGTGGGAGCATCCTTTTCATCCTTCATGGCGGACTGGATTTTGTCCATGGCGGATGTGGTGTCCTGAGCTGTATCTTCTTCTTCCGGCTCGTCCTCAAAATCCTCCAGGGCTTTTCTCAGATCGGCGCTGTCACCAAAAGTCGAATTCAGGAGAGATTCGATTCTGAACTTGTTGGCGTACTGGGCTTCAATGCGAATCCCGTGCTTACGCCAGATTTCCTGGAAGGCATAAATATTGAGTGGATCGGTGGTGGCAACTTCAAGGACATTTCCCCGGCGGGCCAAGGGAATTATCCAGTGATTACGGAGAATACCCTCGGGGAGTGCATTACGCAGATCTTCGGGAAAGCTGACCTGCTGATGAGCCAGAAAGCCGATACCGGTCAATTCCGACATGACAGGGTAGATATAATCGTCCTGAACCCTTTCAGAACCGATCAGTGCTTCATCGTAGTAGACCTGCTTCTCGCCGACAATGGCGTGCACAATCTGAAGGTCTTCGTGACTTACGGCTACATCTTCTTTCAGGCGGGCACGTAATCGATTTTCTTGCATATTCCGTCCGTGTCAGCGGCGTGGAACTACAATGGGGCGACGGCGCTCCCGGACTCCAATAGTCCGAAAGCTGGATTTGCGGGAATTCGCAAAAAAGCCGGTTGTGACCCGGAAGTTGGCGGTATCCTCCGAACGTCCGGTGGTGGTCTGTCCCAGAGTTCCGTACAGTCGATATCTTTGATCACTGGATTTCAGAGAGGGGATCATGAGCTCTCCGGCAGTTCTTTCGGAAGCTCCGGCTGGAAATACATGCTTGAGCAGAAAGAAATAACGGGGGGCCTCAGCTGGGCCGTAGGCCACAGACTGATAGAGGTTCTGTCCTCTTTCTGCAAGTTGCAAATCCAGTTGGGAGGTGACCTCTTCCTCTGCTTTCACTGGCGTAACAGAGAGAAGAACAATCATCCATAAGACCAGAGATCTCTGCATGTCCTTATTGTACCACGGATGCCGATTGGATCCACGCAGATTGGGGAACAAGTTGCGATCCTGGCTTTGGGATCGATAGCATGATTTCTGGAGGTCTCATGAATTCTTACGGCCCGGAACTTCTTGAACTGTTTGCAAGTGAAGCGGCCTCGCATCTTGAAGTCCTGAAAAAAGAACGTCTGTCCGAAAAGCCCGATATCCAGGTCCTTCACCTGGTCTTTCATGCCATCAGGGGCTGGGTAGCGGCAATCAGACTTTCCGAGAGTCAAAAAGAATTGGCCTGTTCTGAAGGCCTGGCCCAGAAAATCAAGGCGGGGAATCAGGATGTCTTCTGTGTCCGATACGGGTCTTCTGGTTCACTTCAGGGGAGACTCTCCAGAGGTTCGGGAATGCTTTTGCATTGAAGGTGGAATGTTCTGATGGGTGCAACAGATCCAAATCTCAGCCGCAGGGTTTTATGGGTTCTGCTGGCCTTTCAACTTCTGGCTTTCTGGGCTGGAGGGAGTCTTATCTGGGAATTGAGCAGTCTTGTGGAGCAGGAAACTCTCTCGGCTCGTAATTTTGCGACTCCAAGACTTCGTTTTATTCTCGCAGCCCAGTCTTCCATTCGTTCCCTTCAGATCAGGATGCAGAATAAGGATTCTGTGAAACTCAATGAACTGAATCCTCAGATTAAGGTTTTGAAGCGCATGTTTGTTGAGGATCAGGAACACCATCTTCTCCTTCTGGAAATGCAGAGATTTGAGAAGGAGCTGATGGAAAAATCCTGGCAGGAGGCGGAGAAGACCCTGGCGAAAATGCAGGATATCCTGATGGTCAGGGCGGGCCTTCCTTTAGGCTCTGTAGAGCGAAGTCTGATGAGAATGGTGGATACCTCCCGAGAGCTGAAACAGCTGGGACTTCTCTGGCTTGCGATTCAGGCGATTCTTGGCGGTGCGGGGCTTTATTTTTTCAGTCGCTTTCAAAGAGCGGAAGCCCTGAAGCAGCAGGGCTCTGTTCTGGAGGCCCTTGCGAATATGCAGAAGGTGCAGTCGGGTCGCCTGGACTATTTTCGCGGTCTGGCTTTAAAACAGGATCAGGATCTTCTGGTTCTGGATGAAGACGGACTGATCGTCAGTGCTTACCGCGGCCATGAAGAGCAGGATGAATGGCTGGGAAGGATGCTAAGAGATGTGATCCAGCCCGCGGATGCCTCCGGTTTCCCCATGCTTTCAAGAATTGAAAAAGAAGCTGGCCCGATCTGGTGTCTGGCCCGCTTCATCAAAGAGCCGGAAAAAGTCCGTACCGCCTGCTTTGAACTTTCTGAGGTAGGGACTCTTAGTGTCACTCTGGGAACCCGGCTGGATTTTCTTGAGATCGCACCGGATTTGGCCCGACTTGAGGAGTGCCAAGAAGAGCTGGGCAGGAAAATTGCCTCTCTGGAACCCGGTATTCTGAAAGGCGATCTGCAGAAAACCCTGGAAGATTTCACTGCTTTTCGCCAGAGATTTCGGCCTTATCAGTCCCTGTCATCCCCAAAGCCTCCTGAAGGGCAATGAAGCGAAAGAGCCCATCGACTCTGGCGGGATGAAACAAGAGGGGCTGCAGGGGAAGTTCGGTCTCAAAAAGCCTCAGCATATAACGGGTCGGATTCTGCCGGATGGTTTCCCAGTCCCTTAAAAGCTTCTGTGTCCTTGCTGAAGCTCCGGCTTCAAGCCAGTCTTCGGGGCTTTTGTATCCGGGGATATTGCCAGCGACAGATTGCATGGAGCGGGCTGCGGCTTCGGCCAGAATTTCGGGATACAGGGCTTCAAAGATACTTTTTGGCCGAAAGGAGAATTTCTCCTGGAGAATGCGTGAAACCACGAGAGTACAGGCTTCCTGAAGTCCTGAATATTCCTGATCTTCCTTGAGGGCCTGGCGAAACCTGACATCTCTTAAAATCAGATAGCTGTACACATTCAAAAAAGCGTCTTCAAAGCTTTCCGAGCTGATTTCTTCCATGATGTCATTGCTAAGGATTCGCAAATCATCATTTTCCCTCTGGACAATCCCTACGTGGGTGAAGAGGGCAACAGAGCGGCCGCTGTAGGGGCTGTAGCTTGCCGTAAAAATCAGGTCTCCATCCCGAAGCAGCTCAGGATTCGGGATGCTGGTCGGGTAGGGACCCCGGCATTCCAGCCCTTCACAGGTAACATGGGACTGTCCGTATTGGTAACTCCGATACTGCTCTTTTTGCAGAAACTCCTTCTGCCGGTTTTCTTTCCAGAGGCTGAAGGCTTTGGCGGACCAGTCCATGCTGGCAAAGATCTGCTTTTCTTTCAGATAAAGAGCGCGAATGGGAGACAAAAGGTTTTCGGTGCGTTCTTCAATTCCCAGAAATTCTCCTTTGGCTCCCTGCTGATAGCAGCGGGTCAGTTCTTCTGAAATTTGCAGACAGGAGGGACCAGCATTTAAAGAAAAATTTACCAGCAGCAGGATTGCCAGATGTTTGACACTTGACATACACCCCCTATAATCAAGAATAGGAGCCTTTTATGCAATCAATGACCCCGCAAAAATCCTTACTGTTCTTTTTGATGCTTTTTTTGCTTTTCTCCCAGAACTTTGCTGGAGGAAAGAAAAAAACCGTCATTACGTATATTACGGAAAGTTGGACAGAACGTGATTTTTTCGGTAGCGGCATGCATATGGTGACGGATAAAATCCGCCCCAATATCTCCATGCAGGTACATAAGGTGGATGGGGAAAAAACTGATCTGGTCGGAGTTCCCAATAGCGCCCAGGCCGGGGAACCTTCCCTGATGAAAGCTGCCCCTTTTGGCCCCTATGATCCTCTGTATCTGCTCTCCCGTATTGATACAACCAAGGATGTCACGGCCCGTAAATATGGAGACTGGACCAATGATATGGCCCTTTGGGATCCGGCTGCTAATCTCAGGGATGCCAACAACCGCAATTTCATGGAACTTCTGCCAGAAATGAACGGAGAGAAAGGTACCCGCTACCGTTTTACGGTTTATGTCGAAGACAATACGCCTTTCTGGTTCAAGAATGAGGGTGGGCCAGTTCTGTATTTCCCTTACCAGTTGGTGATCTTCAGAATCACGGAAGCTTCCGGGGGGACCGGGATGGCAGATGCCTTTGAAGAGACCGGGATCAAGGATGAACTCTGTGTGGTCAAAAGGGACGATGAACTCCGGCTTTCCTTTACTCCGGAAGAGCATCGTTTAAGGGGTGGACGCCATGTCTTCAATTTCGTGGTCTATCATACCTTCAAAATGGCCACGGATTATATCCTGATGGTTTCTGCCAGGGATATCGAGGGCAATGAACGGGTGATGCGGGTTCCCATCAGTATGGAGCCGCTTTCCGGCATTCAACTGGAAAACCGCAGCGTGCAGACCGATCGGTATGAGGATTAGGAGCAGAGCATGAGAAACCGCATATTCCTGACGGGACTTTTTGTTTTTCTGGTCCAGTTCTGTGTGGCTGGTACGGTTTATAATCGCAATCAGTGGTATATGGGTTATGGCCCGAACCCCAAGGGGGTTCCCGGATATGAAACCCAAAATATCCCGGTTTTCTTTGTTCAGCCTTCCGCGACCGTTATGACCAGCCGGGCCCATTATGATCCTATGGCCGTGGAAGATCATACGGCTTATCCAACCCCGGCCCCCAATCAGTATGTCCAGACGGATCGGGCCCTGGAGGATTATTTTGATGCCGTGATGAATGGAGCAGGTCCTCAGGCCCCGAGTGGCTATCAGACCTATGACAATCGTTCTCCGGCCAATCTGGCGGTCGGTGGCGACCCTGCGAATAAAAACCTGTTCCCGATTACTTCGGATTTCATCAAACCTGCTTTTCCGGCCGGGACTCCGGCCAACATGATGTTTGGCCATTACACGCTCAAAATGACGGCTGGCATGATCTACCGGGACAAATTTGACTGCGGTACCAGCTTCGAACACCCCCGTTATGATGATCAGGGCATGGAAACCTATAACGGCTCGGATATTGTGGTGGAAACCAATGCGGACTGGTGTTTCTTTCTCTACATCGCTCCGGTGAAGTATCCGAGTGGTACTGTCGAAGGACCGATGGTTGGACCTGTGGATCCCACCGATGTGGACAGCATCAAATATGTAAAATCCGGACTGGCTCCCTGGCTGCCGGTCAATGGGGACATTGAAAACAGAATCAAAGCCAGTCCGGATATTGAGTTTCTGGATGGCCGTTATACGGTCAGAAGTCCCTATGCCCGGATCCTGATTCCCCAGAATGGTCTGAACCTGATGGCGAACCGCTATGCTGCTGGGAGAGTCTACATGCAGGATCGGGGCCGTAAGATCACGACCAAATCCAAAGGCTCCCTGGCGATTGTGATTGGGGCAATTGTCGGGGTGCTTCTGTCTGTGGTGACCTTTGGGATGTCGCTTGCCATGATTACAGCTGGTGCTGCCGTCGGTGGTGGGATCGGCTTTCTTCTGACTCCAGGCCCGGAATCCAGTGCAGCAGCCGGGGCCGGGGGCGGTTCGAAAACGGCGACGCCTGACTGGGCTAATATGGGGCCCTTGGGGCCAACATGGATGTTTATGGAACCGGTGGGAACCATGCCAAAAAAATATGCCTGGGGTCCTGGCTTTCCGGATGCCGATCTGGAAAAACTGATGCTGGATGATAAGGAAGGCTGGGGTCCGAATGCGGACTATAAGGCAGGTGGGGCGGTCAATCCTCCTCATGGTGATATCATAGCCCTGATGCCGGGGATGGTGACGGCAGATCGTCGCTATCAGTTTGATCAGAAATCCGCCTATGTACCGATGTTTTCAACAGATGTGCCCATGGATGGCTTGAAGGCGGTCCCGGCAGACTGTTCGACTCCTGATATGGCTCCGATCTGTAGCAAATACAAGCCTTTGATGGATGATCTGGATGGCTATTGCAGCGGTGCGTGCGGCCCCTGTGGGGATGGGGATGCCGCAGCCCTGCAGGCCAAAATGGAGGGTTCCGAGAGCTCCCTGACGGCAGGGAGCCGCAGTTTCCCGGCGGGCAACTGTTATGTGCAGCTTTCCACGATCTATGAGACCTATCCGGGGCTGATCAATGACTGGACCACTGCACTGGCAAATCCCAGTTCCAAGGATGTGGACCTCCTGAGAACTCCTGAGGGAGAAGCATTCGGAATTCAGTACACGACGGTAGAAGCTGCGGTGAATGCAGCGGGTGGAACTCTGGCCCAGCGCTGGTTTGTGGATACGGATGAGAATACAACTTTCAGTGATGCGCTTACTCCTGTTGTGGAGAGCTGTAAGGCGGATTTCGATGCGGAGCCGATAGGGACCCCCCAATCGACAAAGGAAACCAATTTTCATGCCTGTGTCAAAGCAGGTGCGGGTCCTGTCATGGCTGACTATGCCGCGATGGAGGCCAATCCCGGGGTCCAGACTCCGTTTGCGTTTTACACGGGAGCGACCCCGGTAGGGCAGCCTTTGTTGGGTAAACTTGCCTGGGTGGAGGATTACACGGGACAGCCAAGTCCTTCGATCTACAATACCTACTTTGATCCGGCGGATCGCTGTGTCCCGGAAACTCCGATCACAAGTTTTATTGGTTGTGTTGTACCCAAAGTAAAACTGGGGATTATGAGCAGTCCGACCAATCTGGATAAACGCTGGACGGATGAATAAGGGGCTACCAGTCCCGCTCCTCCAGAAAGTCGGGCGGGATATACATGTCATCGGGAAGAAGTTTCAGTTCCTGGACAAGATCGTAAACCATTTTAGCCACCCGGCGGCCTTCGTCTGTGTCACGATAGGCAACAGCCGCTCCCTGGACAAAGAGATTGGTATTTTTGCCAAAAACAAGCTTGTCCCATTTTCCGGCATAGTTGGATAAAACCCTGAGTTTCTGATCCTGGGTATTGGCTTTGGATAAATCCATGGCGAATCGGTCGGCTTCCCCCTCAAAAGCCTTGGCGTTGATCTGATCGACTTTGAGAAACTCCTTCTCCATTTCATTGACCCGGTGAACAAAATCCTGGGCTTCACTGGTATTGAGCCAGGCATGAAAAGCTTCGGTGGTTTTCTCTCCGTCCCTTAAATCGTAGTAGGCATCATCAAGTTCTTTGAACAGAAACCGCTTCTCATACTCGGAGGGGTTCTGGGCCATGCGTTTGTCATAGGCTTCAATGATGCGCTTGTAGGGAGAAAGGTCAGAGGGGGTCGCCAGTTCCAGCTCACTGAAATCCAGAGGGGTCAGATTGAGGGTACTGGTCGTCTCCACTGCAACCGGGAGTCCGGCCATGGCGGATTTGGGTAGAGCCTTGGCGACATCGATGACTTTGCGGGCTCCTTCCTCGGGCTGAGGCAGAGATTCACCCGACTTTTTGGCAAGCAGGCGGGAGATATCTTCCTTGAGGACCTTCAGGCTGAAGCGGTGAATCGGGGTGCCGATACTGCCCTCGATGGTTCCTACGTATTCATCGGCTTTCTGAATAGAACCGGTAGCAATCAGCAGACGGGCGAGCCTTAGAGCCAGATGCTCCTGAAATCCGTTCTGCTCCATTTCTGACTGAAGGAAGCTGGCCAGCCGGGCGGCCATATCAAATTCATTTTCCCCGCTGATGGCCGTCATCATGGAGATAAATTCCCCATCCTCCTGAAGATTCAGGCTTTCTTTCCGTTTTAGCCAGAAACGGGTTTTGATGACAAAGCTCTGCACTTCCTTTTCATAGGCTGAGATCAGACCGGTCTTTCTTGGGCTGGTGCGGATCACTTCGTCCATAAGATGGTAGAGGGTTCCGCGTTTGAGGACAGACAGGAGCTCTTCCCGTGCTCTGGTTTCCTCCGGGATTTTTTCATCCAGAAGATGCTGGGCGAGAAGATCCATGGATTTGCGGTAGTCGGCAGTTTTGATCAGGTAAAGGGCTGTGCCGAGACGGTACAGGCCGGGCTCACGGGAACGGATACTCTTGAGCATTTCACGACAGGCGGTAAGATTCTCGATCTCCAGAGCGAGTCGGCAGTGATAGGTTGCATCGGCAAACTGGCCTTCTTTGGCATGGGAAAGAGCCAGCCAGCCTCTTTCGGTTGCAGAACGGAACAGGCTCGGGTACTTGTCCGCAAGAGAAATGACTGCAGGGTAGTCCTGCTTTTTCATGAGGGCCTTCATAGTTGGCAGATCTCTTGAGATGACAGAAGGAACAAGAAGAATGAGTAGCAGGAGTTTCATGGTTGCTCCCTGATGAAGGTTTCCCACTGAACTGGATTGTGACCCAGATCCTGACCATATTTTGCCCTAAGGTATTGGTAGACACCTTCGCGAACCACCATCAGACCGGGCTGGAAAAAGACGGGGAGCAGGGAAATTTCCTCGTCTTTGGAAAGCTGCATGAAAAAGAGCTGATCGGTCAAGGTGAAGTCCCGCAATCCCAGGCTTTTTCGGGAAACTGGGAAATGTGAGGATGCTTCTCTCAGCCATTTCAGAGAGCTGGTTGATTTCTGAAAGGCTTCTTTGAGCCGGGTTTGAACATCTTTTTGCTGGGCAGTGAATTCTGGCTTTTTGAGAAGCTCGGGACTGGTTTGCCGAATCCGTTTTAGTTTTTCCTCAAGGCCTGGACTGCTTGAAGTGGAGGTTTGGGCGCCTTGATTTTGGGAATGGGGGGGCTGTTCCGGGGGAGGTTGCACGGTTTCCTCCTTGTTGGAACCGCAGCCCTGAAGACTTAGAAATGAAAGGAGAAGCAGGAGTTTTCGCATGTCTCTATTTTAGGCTGGATCGGGGTTCAAACTCAAATCCCGGACTATCTGGGATTTGGATTCTGGATGGTCAGATAGGCTTTGCGCTTCACACGGTTGGCTTCCATCTGCTTCAGGGAAGGTGCGATGGAGAGGGACTTGAGGTGGGGGCGAAGCTCTTCAATCAGATAGAGCCGAAACGGGTCATAGAAACCACTCAGGGCCAGTTTTCGCAGGTGAAATTCGACTCCGTCCTTCTCTCCCAGGCGGGCATAGGCAATTGAAAGTCCTATCAGAAGTGGCGGCCAGTCCTTCAGCTCTTCCTTGAAACGAATCATTTTGAGAAGGGCTGGATGGTTTTCCTGAAGGGCCAGGCGGCATAAGGTGTCCAGCCATTCCAGTTCCTGAGAATTTTCCGGGTTCTGAATGCGGGCCAGACTCAGGGAATAAAGGGCATCGGAATATCGGCTTAGGGCAAAGAGGCAGCGGGCATGCAAAAAAGTGGCATGAGGTTCCCTGGCGTGAGTATTCAGGACCGCATCCCAGGCCTCATGGGCGGCATCCTGAATCTTTCCTTCTTCCAGGCTGATTTCACTTTTTAAAACCAGAATCTGCCAGAGGGGCAGGGCTTTGACACGAAAGAGAGATTCGGCGATCTGGCGGGCTTTCCTGGTGTCCTTGCGCCGAAGATAGTTATAGGCCAGAGCCAGTCGGGATTCGGTTTCCTGACGCAGGTTCAAAGCCTGATTTCTAAGGTTCAGCTCTTCCAGTGATTTGGGGCTGACCCGGTTTTTGGCGTTTGGGGGCCGGTAGCAGGGCAGAACAGAGCAGACCTCCGGTTGTGATTTTGGTGGGAGGATTGGCTCGTGAGTGCTAAGGGCAGCCTGGATTTCGGAGCCCAGAAAAAGAAACAATACGACCGGAACTATCACAGGACAGTTCATCGGCCGTATCGCTTTTTTCAGTTAGGCTGAATCAGAGACCCTGCTGTTTGAGGATTTCCAGCATGGGTGCCATGGATGGGACACACTCAAATTCCTTGAACATGTTCCAGCGAACCCAGCGATAAGCCAGATGCTCGGCCAATTTGATCTTCTTGGAGATTGGATCTACCTGGTAGGCGGTGATTTCGATGGGTGCTCCATCGTATTCCTGCGTGATAACGGCGAGCTTCTCACCCACTACACAGTCAATATTGAATTTTTCCATCAGGTGGTTTTTCAGAGCTTCTTCGTGAGAACTACCTTCAGCAACAAGTCCACCGGGAAACTCCCAGAGATTGCCTAAAGAGTCATTCTCGGGTCGACGGGCTAAAATAAACTTTCCATCTTCACGAATGATGCCAACAGCGACGCGCTTCATAGGATTCCCTTTGCTTTTTGTACGGAAACAATTTAGGGCAATTGTATAAAGAGTGCTTCAAAAGCTCAAGACATGGGCAACATTTTGTCGGATGTTGTATTCTTGATTCCATGAAAAAACTGCTTTCTTTATGCATTCTCGGGGCTTCACTGGCGGGCTGTTCCGGGGAAAAAATCAATGTGGATCAGCTCAAAAAAAAATCGGGGACTATGGATTCCAGTCTGCAGCGGTTTCGGGCGGCTTCTGTGAAAACGGCTCCGGAATCGACTCGTGATCATTCTCATGATGGACCTCTCTGGGATTTCGGGGGCTCAACTCTTCAGCTTGATGATGTCAGTCTTAGTCTTCCAGTCGGGTTTGAGATGGCAGAATCGTCCTCATCCATGCGCCTTTTTGAACTGAAGGATCAGGGTGGACTGGTGCTTGCGGCATTTTATTTCGGGGAAGATGCTGGTTCTGAGGCGGCGAATATCTCCCGCTGGAAGGGACAGTTCAATTCGACAGAATCCACTAGTGAAGAAGAACTGGCTGGAGGAAAAGCCTATCTTCTGCATGCAACCGGCCAGCTTGGAGCATCCATGCCCATGATGGGAAATCAGGCCGAGCCTCAGTCAGGAATGGGAATGCTGGCGGCTATTGTCAGAACCCATCGAGGTCCTTTCTTCTTCAAGACCACGGGAAAGCAGGAACAGATTGAGGCGCTTCTTCCTCGGTTGAAAGTTTTTCTGGAATCGGCACAATGAATCATTCAGGGGAGTTTCTGGAGATCCTGAGGCTTCGGGATCTGGATGCCTTTATCCGGCATTGCCAGGAAAAAAAGCTTTTTATTGCCAGATCCTCCCATCTGATCAGCCGTCGTGAATGGCAGGCTTTGTATTATCAGGCCAGTCTGAATTACGATGAGTTTGAGGATGAAGCAAAAGGTATGGTGGCCTGGCTGGCTCAAAACGGCTTTTTTCGCCTTTTGTTATGAGGAACCGATGAAACTGGAGCGCAATGAATCCTGTCCCTGCGGCAGCGGAAAAAAATTCAAGAAATGCTGTGAGGCCGGAGAAAGCTGGAAAGGGTCTGAAGATGGACTCAAATCTGATATAGAGCTTTTCGATGCCTTTTTACAGCAGACGCTTCAGAAGCTGACCGAAGATGATTTCGCGGAATTTCAGGATTTTTCCCTGGAATCCCTGGCCAATCTTCTGGGTCTTGATGATGCTTCCATGGCCTGGTTCACGGATACCCCGTTCGGGGGACAGGTCTGCCTGGAATTTCTTTTGTTTCTGGCTCCTTTTGAATGTGCCGGTTCCTTCCTTCATTCCTGTCTTGAAGATCAGCCGGAAGTGATTCAGGAGCTCAGCTGTTCCCGACTGGAGCTGTTTGAAATTGTGGATGCCCGTGAGAACCTGCTTCTGGTGAAGAGCCTTCTGGATGAAACTCCGCATCTTCTCCCGGTGCTGCAGGCAAGGGAGCTGATCAAGGGGGAATGGATCAGCGGGCGGATTGTGAATACGGGAAACGGGAAGCTGCTCTTGTCTTCCTATGCCAGATTTCTGCCTTATCCGGTCCGTGTCCGTCGTCTTCAGGAATTGAAAAAGGCCCGTCTGAGCGAGCCCGATCTTCAGATTGAGCTCTTGCGCGCCATGGTGGAAATGGCTCGTGAGCGGGGTTTTGAGCTTGAAGACTCTAGATGACTTCCAGATGAGCCTGAAGGGCTCCGGCATTGGCGATTTCCTGCATGATGGCAATCAGATCCGATGTTTTCAGCCCCATCATGTTGAGCGTGTTGACAAGCTCTGCAACGGTGGAACCATTGTCAACGCTGACGATGTTTTCCGGAGATCCGGTTTTGTTCAGGGGATTGCCAATCTGAATCATCACCGAGCGATGGGCTACGGCAATCGGAGCAACCTTGACTTCTCCCCCCAGAACCACAGTTCCGGTGCGCTCATTGATCACGACTTTGGCTGTCTGATCCACCATGATGGGCATGGCTTCAAGCTGGGTGATGAATTCCACGGGGTTTCCCTGAAAGGAATAGGGAACCTGAATCTTGATGCGGCGGGCATCCTGAGCCAGAGCGGCAGTGTTGCCGAAGCGGCTGTTGACTGAATCCGCAACACGGTTGGCGGTGGCGAAATCACCATTGGAAAGGATGTAGGTCAGGGTTCTTTCTTTCAGAAAAGGCATGTCGAGCGCAGTTTCCACGATTGCGCCATTGGGAATGCGGGCAACGGTCTGATGCCCTCCGCCTCCCCGGGCGGCCTGTCCTCCTGCCATTCCTCCGACAGAAAGGGCTCCCTGGGCAACGGCGTAGATTTCTCCATCCGCGCCTTTAAGAGGGGTTTGAAGAAGGATTCCCCCCTGAAGCGAGCCGGCATCTCCCATGGTTGCCACTGTTACATCAATGGTATCACCAGGATTCATGAAAGGATCCAGATCTGCCGTAATGATCACAGCGGCGGCGTTCTTGGGCTGAAAATTTCCGGAGTTGATGGTCATGCCAAGATTGCGCATGGTGTTCTGCAGCATTTCCTGGGTCAGAGGAGTTTTGTCCCCGGTTCCATTCAGGCCGATGACAATCCCGGTTCCAATCAGCTGGTTCTTGCGGACTCCATCAAGTCGGGCAATATCCTTGAGGCGTGCCGTGACGGCTTCGGAAGGAGCATGGAGGGTGAGAAAGAAAAGAAGGGTAAGAAGGCGCATGAAATACTCCTAGAACAGTCCGCCAAAGACCCGCTGCAGAAAGCCGGGACGATGGGTTCGGTTGAAAGAACCATTACCGATGAGTTCAATCTGGGCGTTTGCCAGTTTGCCGGATTCGACCTGGTTGGCCATGACATCCTCCGGCCTGAGGACGCCGGTCAGGAGGAATTCCTGTTGTTCGCGATTGACCTGAACCGTTTTGCGGCCTTCCACCAGAAGGTTCCCGTTGGGGAGGATGTCCTTGACCATGACGGAAATCATGGAGTCAAGGCTTGAATTCTGGGTCAGCTTCCCCTCTCCGGTGTAGTCGGAGGTGGTCTGAGATGAGCTGAGCTGATTGCCGGCCGTGGTAAGAATCCGGCCCGGTCCCCCGAGAGAGGAGCCGGAAGCGGCGTTCAGAAAACCGGCCAGACGGCCCAGGATATCCGAATTGTAGGTGTTTTCATCCTTGACTTCGGTTTTGCTGTTGTTGGTGGCGCGGGCCTGCTCCCGGATATTGACCAGGATTATGTCACCGATGGCGAATTCAGGATGATGATGATTGACCAGACTGTCGGCTTTTCTGTTCCAGAGGGAAGTGGCTGAGGTCAGCCCACAGATTAAAAGTGTCATCAGAACATGCATCCACATGAAAAACCTGCCGTTTTTGTTGGTTTTTGTCTTTTATTGTATCGTCAGCTTTGGAGCAGTGCTTTACGGTTTGGGTAAAAAAATTGCACTCTGAATTTTCATTCAAAGAGTTCTTGTTCTTTGATTATGGGTATGTTAGATTTCGGCTCACAATTAAGGCGTGGCGGCTGTAGCTCAGTTGGTTAGAGCACCAGATTGTGGTTCTGGGGGTCGCGGGTTCGAATCCCGTCAGCCGCCTATTTTATTTTCTGGCATACTCTCTCTCGACAGGCTACAGCAGGCGAGGTATGAAGTATGGCAAAATGGACTTGTAACTCAATGGATAGAGTATCGGTCTTCGGAACCGAGAGTAGGGGTTCGAGTCCCTTCAAGTCCACTTTTTCGAGGTCCGTGGGGGTGTTTGCCCTTGTCGGGCTTTTTTTTATTTCTCCGGTCTACTCCAAGGAAACTTCTGCCCAGATGCGTAATACGGCAGGTCTGGCCCTTTATTATCAGGGTCGTTATGCCGAGGCTTTCGAAGAATTTCTGGGGGCCTTGCGCCAGGATCCCAACAACAAGGAAGCTCACTTCAATCTGGGGCGCATCTTTGAAAAGCAGGGGAAATTTGAAGACGCTTTTCAGCAGTATCGAAGGACTCTTGCCCTGGACCCGACTCATATGGCAGCGAAAGATGGTTATGAGAGGCTGCGCAGGTTTGAGCGCAAGGTGGAAATCCGGGTCAAGACCCGTGAGGAGCTTCTGGAGGACCAGGTTCGTCAGGCCGAAAAAACCCCGCAGTCGGAGAGGGCTGCTGAGGAGTTGTTGCAGAATCGTCTGGCTCAGATTCAGAAACTTTTTGACTCCCGGGAGTATGAAACGGCCCGGGAGGTGATTGAGCGCAATCGCAATCTTTTCCCTGGGAGTGGAGAGCTGAACTTCCTTCTGGCGCGCTATTATTATGTGAAGGGTGAGCATTCTTCGGCGTCCGAGCTCTGCTCCCGTGCCCTGTCTCTAGGGGTCAAGGAGGAGGATGTGGTTCATTATCTCAAGGCTTTGTCTCACGAGGCGCTGGGGGATTTCACCTCGGCTGAGGATGAATTGCGCCAAGCTTTAAGGCTTGCTCCTTCCAATAGTGTTTATTATGAAAGGCTGGGGATTGTGCAGCGGCGCCTGGGGAAAGAGGTGGATGCCTGGGAGCAGTTTAAAAGAGGGGTTGAGGTCAATCCGGGGGCGATCGAAACCCGGATGCAGTTCAACCGTCTTTCCCGCGAGCTGAGTCTTAAGACCTACACTCAGGGGCGGCTTGCCTTTGAGCGAAGAGACTACCGGACAGCAGAGAGCCTTCTGGGTCGCGCAATTGAATTTGGTCAGCTGCCGGATTCTGAAAAGGAAGAGGCAGGGAATCTTCTGGGTATGACGCGCTACTGGGTAGCCAAAGAGCGTAAGGTGGATCAGATCAAGGAAGTTCAGTTTGAGAGAACTCAGGAGATCAACCTGACGAGGGAGCTGACATTTGATGAGGTGCGTACTTCCAATGCTCTTTATGCTGGACGCTATGTTTCCTGGGCTGGGATTGTCCTGAAGGTTGAGCAGAAAAGCGGGTATTACGAAATTCTGGTGGATACCAAGACCAATTTCAGCAACGACACTGAATTTCAGGAGGATCTTCAGATGCACACCATGTTTCTGGTGCGTGTGAACGGAAAGATACCGGACGACAAGAGGCTGTCCTATCTTGGTAGGGCTGAAATCAAGGGCAAGGTCAAGGAGCCGGTGTTTATCCGTAACCCATTCAATAAAAACCTGTCCGCGCGAAAGCAGCCGGTCATCATGCTGACCGAGGGTCGCTTTGAGAACCGCAATTTTGGCTCCGGCTTTCTGAGGGTCTTTCCAGAAGCAAAGCTGTGACGGGCCTTGTCTGTCTGAGCCTGTCCTGATATAATCTGCTGCTTGGTTTTGTCGTACCCTTTTTATAGGGCGCTTTTTCTTTGCGGACGTGGTGGAATTGGTAGACACGCCAGACTTAGGATCTGGTGCCCTTGGTGTAAGAGTTCGAGTCTCTTCGTCCGCATCTGATACGGCAGGCATTGATATAGTGAAGTTTCATACTCAGGGTGGTTCGTCCATGGCAAATGCTCAATTGGAAATTCAAAAAGAAAATCTGGAAGGCTCCAAAATCAAAATTGCGGTCAAGGCTTCCAAAGAGGTAGTGTCCAGCGCCAGTAAGTCGGTGGCTAAACAGGTTCTGAAGCATATTCGGATCCCTGGTTTCCGTAAGGACAAAACCCCACTGGTGTTTGTAAAGCGCCATATCGGGGCAGAGCGCTTTGATGAATATGTGCAGCACGAGCTGCTCCCCAAGACTTACTACGATGCTTTGGAGCAGGAAGGTCTGCAGCCCATCTCCGAAGTCGTGTATGCCGGCAAGAAGCTCAGCGATGGCGGGTTTGAATTCGAGGCCACTTTTGCGGTGGCTCCAGAACTGAGTCTTCCCGACTATAAAGGGCTTAAGGTTGAGCCGGAAGCTGTTGAAGAAATCAGCGACGAGAAAGTGAATGACTTTCTTGAGGACCTTCGCCAGAAGCGTGCGGAAGCTGTAGATGTGGCAGAAGGAACCGAAGCAGCAGAGGGCCATCGGGCCAATGTTCTGGTTCGGGGCAAGATCGATGGAGAAGACTCCGATTTCCTGAAGCACTACAACACCTCCATTCGTCTGGGTCAGGAAGATCTGTATCCGGGTCTTGATGCCCAGGTTCTGGGAAAAAAGAAGCTGGACCGTTTCGAATGCGAAATCACTTTTCCGGAAGACTGGGCCAATAAAGCCCTGGCGGGTAAAACTGCCTCCCTGGAAGTCAAAATCCTGGCCCTCAAAGACGTGAAAGTTCCTGAACTGGATGCCGAGTTTTTCAGTCAGCTTGGTGGCTTTGAGACTCTGGAAGATGTGAAGACAGCAATTCGCCGCGAGCTGGAATCCCAGGAGAAGCAGGCGGCTGCCCGCCGTTTCCGTTCCCGTCTTCAGGATGCTTTGTACGAGGCAACCAGTTGCGAAGTTCCGGGTGCTTTGATTGAAGAGCTTACCGAAGCCAAGCTGCATGATCTGAAAATGGACCTGGAGCAGCGCCGCAGTACTTATGAAGACTGGTTGAAGGCTCAGGGCAAGACAGCTGAAGACCACAAGGTTGAGCTCGACAAGGATTCCGAGCGCGAGCTGAAATTAAGCTTTGTACTGACTGAAATTTCCCTCAAGGAAGGGGAAACTGTGGAAGATCGTGAGATTCTGCAGAGAATCCAGTACACCGCTCTGATGCTCAGAAAGGATTTCCACGAAATCATGGATTATGTGGAAAGCCTGGGTCGCCGGGTTCTGATCCGGGCTGAAATTCTCCAGGAAAAGGCTCTGCATCTTCTGGAGCGTCATTACGATCCGACTCTTCATGAAGACCAACACGAAGAGGAAGAGGAGGAGCACGTACACGGTCCTCACTGCAACCACGACCATCACGAACACGCCTGATTTTAGGATCAGGAAGGAGTAGATTGTGCCTTTGATTCCAATGGTGGTTGAATCCACAAGCCGCGGAGAGCGTTCCTATGACCTGTATTCCAGGCTTCTGAAGGACCGCATTGTATTTCTGGGAAGTCCCGTAAATGATGAAGTGGCCAACATCATCATTGCCCAGCTTCTGTTTCTTGAAGCAGAAGATTGTGACAAGGATATTCAGTTTTATATCAACTCTCCGGGGGGCAGCGTTTCGGCGGGTCTGGCAATCATTGACACCATGCAGTATGTCAAGCCGCAGATCACCACGATCTGTCTGGGACAGGCGGCCAGTATGGGGGCTGTTCTGCTGGCCGCTGGCGAAAAAGGCAAAAGATTTGCTCTCCCGAATTCCACAGTCATGATTCACCAGCCCCTTGGTGGTGCTGGTGGTCAGGCATCTGATGTGGAAATCCGGGCTAATGAAATCCTTCGTGTGAAGGAACTGATGAATCAGATGATGGCGGAATTTACCGGCCAATCTCTTGAAAAGATTGTTCAGGATTCCGATCGTGATTGCTATATGACTGCTCATGAAGCCCTGGAATACGGGATTATCGATAAGGTCATGAAGCGAAACCCCAATTCCTAAGACGGTATCCAGTAGCCCGCAGGGAGAAGCAGGGGCTTTTTTTGCGGGCCACCGGGTCGGTTCAGTGTCCTCTGGAGATCGGCAATGAGTATGTTTACTTCCAAGAGTAGTGGTGACAATGTGAGATGTTCCTTTTGCGGAAAAACTCATGAACAGGTTCGCAAACTGATTGCCGGTCCGGATGTCTATATCTGTGATGCCTGTGTAGAGCTCTGTAATGAAATCATCATGGAGGAGATGGAGGAGGAGAGCGCTCCGACTCAATCCAGGCTTTTGAAGCCTCAGCAGATTCATGAAGAACTCAGTCGCTGGCTGGTCGGGCAGGAAAGAACCAAGCGAACCATTGCCGTGGCCGTTTATAACCATTACAAGCGGATCCAGAATCTCAAGAAGGATGATGATATCGAGCTTCAGAAATCCAATATTCTTCTTCTGGGACCAACGGGTAGCGGCAAGACTCTTCTGGCCAGAACCCTGGCAAAAATCCTGGATGTTCCCTTCAGTATTGCGGATGCAACCTCTCTGACCGAGGCTGGTTATGTTGGCGATGATGTCGAATCGATTCTTCTGAAACTGATTCATGATGCCGACTTCAACCTGGCAAAGGCGGAAAGGGGCATTGTCTATATTGATGAAATCGATAAAATTGCCCGCAAAGGTGAAAATACATCCATTACCCGTGATGTGTCCGGGGAAGGTGTTCAGCAGTCCCTTCTGAAATTGATCGAAGGAACGGTTGCCAATATTCCTCCCAAAGGTGGACGCAAACACCCTCATCAGGAACTGATCCAGCTTGATACTACCAATATCCTGTTCATCTGCGGTGGGGCCTTTGATGGTCTCGAAAAAATGATTCGGGAGCGCAAGAACGCTTCCAACCTTGGCTTTGGAGCCAAGGTGGTCAGCAAAGACTCCTTTGAAGGTCGTAATGTTATGCAGGAAGTGACTTCCGAAGACCTGGTCAAATTCGGGGTGATTCCTGAATTCATTGGCCGTTTGCCGGTAGTCTGTACTCTTGATCCCCTGAATGAAGAAGCTTTGAAAAGCATTCTGACCGAACCGAAAAACTCTCTGGTCAAGCAGTATCAGAAACTCTTTGAAATGGAAGGCGCCAGACTTGAGTTTGAAGATGAGGCTCTGACCATGATTGCCCAGCTTGCCTGGAAGGATAAAACCGGAGCCCGGGCCTTAAGGGGGGTCATGGAGCGTCTGATGCTGGATCTGATGTATGAGCTGCCGACTCTTGTGGAAACTCAGAAAGATTTCAAGATCACCAAGGAAATGGTGGAAGCTTTAGATGCAGAGAGTGTGGCCGGTATGGCCGTATTTGCAAAAATCGCTTAACAGGAGCAGGCAAGGATGAAGTCAGCCAATCACGCCCGGGATTTGAATTCACAACTTTTAGGACTGATACCTCGGGTGGTGATCTGGGCTTGTGTTGGCCTGATTCTCTTTTTGATGCCAATTTATATTGATCTTGGCATCAAGCATGTTTTCAATGCAGCCAAGGAGCTCCTGTTCGGGCAGTTGATGTGTGTGGCTCTGGCCGCCTGGGGTGTGGACCTGTTTTTGCGCCGAAGGCTTCTGGTGCCCTGCTCACGCTCAATGTACTTCTATACTGCCTTCATTGGCTGGATGGCCCTTTCCATGGCCTGGTCCACCTCATTCAGCCTCTCGATTCGTGAATTTGGCACTCAGTTTGGCTGTTTCGTCCTTTGCATGATGATTCTGGCCAATCTTAGAATCGAGAAGGATCACCCGATCCGCACAATTTTTGGCATCGATACCCACCGTCTGATTCAAGGTCTGGTGACCTGTGCCATTCTTGGTGGAGTGATAGCCAATATCTATGGGATGTTTCAGTATTACGATCTGGATGATCATTATTTCCAGATGCGGGGGAGAACCGAGCAGGTTCAAACATTCCTTGGGGAAATCAACGTTCCTGCCGGACGTTCTCCGATGGGGCAGCTCTGCTCCTATCTTCTGTTTCTGGACGCCCAGAAAAGTTCCATGTTTTTCCAGAGTCTTCTGCTTCCGCAAAAGCCTGATGAAACCTGGAAAGATTATTCCTTCATGGGCCACAGGAATTACTATTCCGGTTACCTGGTTCTTCTGATCCCACTTGTTCTGGTGCGTCTGATTCGAAAACTTCAGATCCTACTTCCTTTGGAAGCCCGTGAAGGACTGAACGTGAAAGGGGTTCACCCGGTCTGGGATTTCCTCTGCGTTCTTTTCTACGGGACGGCCCTGATCAGTTTCATCAATGCTGTGATTCTGACTCAGACCCGGGGGGCTATTCTGGGAATGACGGTTTCCAGCTGTTTCATCCTCCTAAGTTCCCTGCTTCTGGCCAACCGGGAAACCCGGGCCCAGAAAAAGAAAGTGCTGGTTGCGGTCTTTGGCAGTCTGGGTACCGTTTTTGGTCTGATTGTGCTTCTGTTTGCCACGAAAAACCAGACGCTTTTCTGGGTTCTGGTGAGTACGGCAGGAATCCTCTTTCTGGGGTTATTGTTTTACTTCCGCCATATCGTATCCCGGCCCATCCTGATTGTTGTGTTTTTAACGATTGTTGCAGGCTCCTATAAGGTGTTGACCGCCCCGAAATATTCAGAAACCGTGCGGGGTCACCTTTCTACTGCGGAAAGGATTGCCGGAACAACTCAGTGGAGTGGTTCGGCTCACCAGAGAACCCTGATTTACTCCACGACCCTTCGGATGATTACAGATAGTGTTCCATCCCTTCTGTTTGGACAGGGGCATGGAACTTTTGGCATCCACTACATGCATTATCAGGTTCAGCTCTTTTTGGATACGGAAACTGCGGGACGCTTCCTTTGGGATACGAACAAATCGATTTATGCCCATAATGAATACATTCACTTCTGGTCCGAGATTGGTCTGGTGGGCCTGACCCTGATGCTCCTTTTCTGGGGAACCTATGTCCACAGGGGGCTTGCGGGTGTTGGAAGGCTCTACCGCCAGGAATATCAGCGAAACCCTCTTAAGGTTCTGACCGTTCTGGCCCTTGTGGCCGGCAACATCGGGACTCTGACGCACAATGTTTTTGCCTTTGATTTACACCTGATGTATTCCATGGTGACTTTTTATGCCTGGATTGGTTTCGCCCTTCTCTTAAGCGATGTGAAACTTCATGAGGTGAATCTTGAGAAAAGTCCGATTGTGCGCTATGCCCTGATTGCCGGTTATGGGATTCTGGCCCTCTGGCTGAGTTTCGGATTCAGTAACTACCATCTTGATGTCGGCTGGAAGCGAATTACGCTGATGATTGGGGCTGGTCTTTGTCTTGGAGTGGTGGCTTTTATTTTCATGCAGATTCAGGCGAAGGCCTCGGATGGAGAAGAAAAAGGACTTTTCAGCACTCTCTGTCTGATTCTCTGTCTTGGCTTCTCTTCTGTGCTTGCGGTGAGAATGAGTGATCTTTACTCCACAAATAAATACTGGAGAGAGGCTTTTGCCCGTTTCAGCAATAAGCAGTGGTCAGAAGCCTTTGATCTGTATCAGATGGCCCTTCAGAGGGACTCTTCCCTTGGGGAGCTGCTCTTTGACTTTGGACGGGCGATGATGGATTCCAACAATAATCCCCGCGTACCCAAGGCTGATATTGATAAATTTAACATTGCCACCATTCGTCGAAATCTGAATTACAAGACCATGTATATGACGGATAGCATGCCTAATTCTCAGGTCAATGGTGCTCCTGATGAAGAGTTGCAGGATGAGGATCTGTCCAATAACTTTATTGCGATTTCAGCTTTTCTGGAAGCAACACATAACTTCACAGACCCGGCTAATTTCCACAATATTGCGCTTTGTTTCTATAAGGAAGGCCAGCAGCAGAACAGCCAGGTTCTGCTGAAAAAGTCGGAAGAGTATTATCAGAAGGCGATTGATTTGAACCCGATTTATGCCCAGTCCCTCAGTAACCTAGGCTATATCAAGGCTTTAAGAGGCGAGAACGATGAGGCTCTTTCCATGCTGGAGAGAGCAGCTCGTCTGCCGGATGGCCAGACTGCAACCACTTATGTAGGCCTTGCCATGATCTACATGAATCAGGGCAATTATGAGAAGGCTCTTGAGATGTATCTGAAACTGGAAGAAATTAGCCCAGGCTCGGATACCAGTGTGAAAATAGGGACTCTCTATTCTCAGTTGAAGGAACAGTCGGTCCAGGAACTCCAGTCCCAGACAGGGACTCAGCAGAATTGGCCAGTCAAGGCTTATGAATATGCTCAAAAGGCCGAAGAATATTTCATAAGGGCTGCTCAGGCCCTGCCAGCCAGCTCACAGGAAAGAGCGAAGGTTGTATTTGAGGGGCTTCGCCAACGCTGGACGGCTTTGCAGCAGAAGGTTCGCAGCAATCCTGAAGATGGAGCTGCGATTCTGCAACTGGCATTGACTCATGTGGAAATGGCGACATCGGGAGTGGTGTTTCCAGAGCGGGATCAGTTTCTGCAGAGTGGTATCGGTACTCTGGCTGGTCTGAGAAATCAGATGCCCACGAATGCGGAGGTCAACCTGGCTTTGGCCAGGGCCTATGAAATTTCCGGGGATCTGGTGAAACTCAGGGAAATTTATTCTAATCTTCTGAGACTTTTAAGTCCGACCCATCCAGAGTATCCATCGATTCGCAGAAAGCTGGATCTATTGCGCTGATAGGTCCTCAGACCAAAGATATTTCCTGATTCGGTTGGCTCAAAAAACATCAGGACGGGTGGAAAAACCCGCGCAGGAAGCACCTGTCACGGGACAGAAAAGAAAACCGATTCCGGCAGAGGTGAAACATGCTGTCAATCTGCGCGATCAGGGCCAGTGCACCTTCCATTTCAAGGGAAAACGCTGTGAAGGAAGGCGGTTTTTGCACATCCATCACA
>CAZDAM010000042.1:22349-27348 GCA_964503595.1 uncultured bacterium | reverse complement strand
GCCGCCTTCTTCCTCCAGGCCGGCGGTTTTTCATGAATCCATCGAAAGGAAAAAACTTCCCTGAAAAAAGCTGTCAAGGATGTTCCATAAGAAAAGCCTGGTGTCAGATTTTTTTCGCCCTGAACTTTTCCATCTGTCCTGTGACAGATGCATTCCGGGATTTCCGGCTCGTCCTGTGACAGACCTCAAGGCCAGCGACAACCCACAGGCTTTCAACCTGTCCTGTGACAGCTTCCAGACGGCAAAACGAAAGGGGGCTATCTGGCTACATAATTTTGCAAATTGCTCTAGAATAGAATCAGAAAATGATTTCCACGGTGGTTTCATTCAGAACACGGGCTGTGTACTGGCGCTGGGTCTCCGGGCTTAAAACCTGAATCCGATCCCCGCGTCGGCCATCCTGCAAGGCCTTGACTTCCATCTCAAGTCGGAGACTTCCCCGTTTGAGAATCGCCTTGATAATCTGGCGCTGACGTACGAGCGGGGGACGAATCACATCTCTTTGAGTGAGGATTTCGTCTTCCAGTACTGTGCGCGCCATGATCAGTCCACCCGGCTCACTGAGGATTCCGGCATCTGCAGGATGGGTATTCAAAGGAAGCCATTTGACGTCAATCCGGAAGCGGCGGGGATTGAGGTGTTCCCCTCTTTCGAGCCGTTCTGTGGCAATCAGAACGACGGATTCCTGCAGGAGTTCGAAGCGGACAAAATGCTGACGGACAATTCTTCCTTCCACAATGGTTTTCAAACGGGCAAATCCGGCGTGTGCTCTTGAGGTATCCAGTTCAAGCTTTTCTTTCTCCGGCTCAATTACCAGATGATCGGGAAACTGAAGCCACTCTACCTTAAGAGGGGTTTCCTTTTGGACAGCTTCAAGGATCTGGGTTTCCAGGATATCCTTGATAGATTGATGGGTGATGTTTTCGCTGATGAGATGCAGGAGAATTTCTTCGGGGCCGGAAAAGTCGAGTCTGTTTGAGCGCTCCTGCTGTAAAAACCTGTCTTCAATGCGGGTTTTCTGAAGTTTGAGCTCGGGGCTTCCCGGGAAGATCCGGGCAATCAGAATCTGCTTGAGCCTTGTATGAAGCTGATTTTCCTGGTGAGGGCTGTCACATTTGAGAACTCCCAGCTGATGCAGAAAAACGTCTCCTGAGGGGACAGATGCCCTGGAAGAGAGCTCAAACTGGCAGGTCTCTCCCCAGGAAGTTACAAAAACAAGGCCAACCAAGGCTTTTTTGAAGTTCATGCCCCATTCTAGGTGGTTTTGCTGGAATCCACCAGAACCCTGTTCCTGTGCTACAATCCGCTCATGTTTCGTACGGCATCCATGATGATAGCACCTTTTCTCCTGCTGTTTGTAACCTGGGGTCTTTTAGAGCTCAACCGTAACTATTTCCAGGTCGAGCCTGTTATTCTTCAGGCCTATCACAAAAAGGACCTGGAAGCTCTTGTCGGCATGATCCAGGACCCGGAATTCAACCCCTGGCAGCAGAGAAATGCGATTATGTATGCAGCCCGTCTTCACTGCGTCAGAGAAGCTTCCTTTGTGCAGAATGCCCTGAAGGATCCGAAGATTGAGAGCCGTACCGGGCTTTTTGAAGGATGCTTTTCGCTTGACTGGGAAGAGGCTTCCTGGATTGTCCCATACAGTCTTCAGGACCCGACGCTTTCTTATAACCGTCTGCTGGGGATGGAATACTTGGAAAAAGAGGGAAAAGTCAGGGACTTTTCGGCCTGGATCCTGGCAGCGGCTGAATCAGATGGTTCCATGATGGTGAAAAATGCGGCCCAATCACTGGTTCGTCGCCATGAACTGAAACCTTCCTCACAGAAGTGACGTAGGAAAATCGTGCGCAAACTGTTTCTGGTCTGGTGTTTTACTGCCGGTATGACTCTCATCGAGTCCTCCGGCCTTTATGGATCCTGGCTGGTTCGTTTGAAGGAAGATCGCTCTCCCAGGGCTCCAGGGACTTCGGTTGCCCAGATTCGTTCTCAGAAGCAGGCCCACATCAACTCATTCACCGGATTTCTCAACAGAAATATGGCGGCATCGGAAGGAAGAAAGGGCCCGGGTTCAGCGGAAAGTCCATCCGTTAAATCCTATGATGCTTTCTGGTTTGTCGCGGCTGTTCGCGTCAGCTGTCGTCAGGACTTTCTGGACGAGTTGCGCTTGCGGCCTGATGTGGAAGAAGTGATTCCTGATGAACAGATTTTTCTGAGTACGGTTCCATCCGAAGAAAATGGTCCTCTTTCTGCCCCCTGGCTTCCTGGAGTGGAGGTTTTTCGTTCCAAAGGATACCTGGGAGAAGGGATTCGTATTGGAGTGATTGATTCCGGTATTGTGAGTCATGAGTCTTTTGAAGACCGGATCCAGGCTTTTCGGGACTTTACAGCAGCTGGTGTTTCCACCCCAGTGGATGAGAACGGACACGGAACCCATGTGGCCCATCTGGCCGCAGGCTCTGATTTTCAGGGGATTCCCATGAGCTATGCTCCTAAGGCCCGTCTGGTAGTTGCCAGAGCTTTGGAGCCCATTGCAGCTTCGGGAAATCAGGAGGAGCTTCGAGGGCGTCTGAGAGCTTTCGCTTCCCGGATTCTTGAGGCCATGCAGTGGATGCTGGATCCGGATGGAAATCCGGAAACTCCGGACGCTCCGCATGTGGTCAATAACTCCTGGGGATTTCCTGAGCGGATGCCTTTGAGCAGTTCCTTTTTCAACCGTGCTCTGGGAGCCTGGGCTGAAGCAGGGATTCTGGCCGTTTTTGCTGCAGGCAACAACGGACGGCAGGGTGCATCTACAGTTTTGTTTCCGGGGATTTCTCCGGCTGCTTTGACGGTGGGTTCTCATAATTTGCAGTTCGAGCGCTCTGCTTTCAGTTCCATGGGATCCCCTCTGGTTGCCAAGCCGGATATTCTGGCTCCGGGAGAAAACCAGACAGCTCTTGGAATCAGAAGGGGGAGAGTTCAGTTTATACCCATGAGCGGGACTTCTATGGCAGCACCTCTGGTGTCCGGAATCTATGCCGCAATTCTGGGCAAGCAGCCAAAGCTTGAAATTGAAGAGTTTCGGGAAGCGATGTTTAGAACTGCTCTGGATGCTGGAAGTTCGGGGTTTGACACTGCTTACGGCCATGGAATTCTGATGCCGGAAGCATTGCTGGAGGCTCTGGAACAAAAACCATTGGCTATGGATTTGAAGATTCTTCTGAATTGTGAGCAGTCTGGTGAGGACTGTCAGGTGCAGGTGGCCTCGTATACGGAGTTTCTGCTGGAGCTTGTTGAGAAGCAGGCCTGGCCAGTTCTGATTCGCCGAATGAATGAGCTCAAGGCGGAAGAAGCAGTCAGCCCGATAAGTTCAGGGGTTTTGAGGCAGGTTCGGCAGAGATTGAACCATCAGCTGCTTCAGGAAGAAAATCCGGCTTTGAACGATGTGCTCGCGACGATTTACGGTCATTGATGAAACTTTTGCCTGCGGGAGTTGTGGCAGGCGGGTTACCGAGCATCCGGATGGTTCCTGCCGCAATCATTGTCCTCATTGTCTTTATTCCTGTCATCTGGATATAAACCCAGGGGATCGAGCCGCTGGCTGTGGTGGGCTTATGAAGCCGGTAAAGGCGGTTTTAAAAGGAATGGACAAGGTTACACTGATTCATTCCTGTGAAAAATGCGGCCATGAATCCCGGAACAAAACAGCCTCGGATGATCACCTTGACGGCCTGCTTGCCTTGATGCGTTCTTCCAATCTGCGCTAGCTTTGTCAAAAGCATTCGGTTTTGGGCCGAAAATGGGATAAGAGCTCGTTTCCACTGATAGAATTAGACATGTCTGATACAGATTTTGAGCCAGGAACTGGCGGAGAAGACTTTAGCCCCTTCGGCGATGAAGGTTTTAATCCCTTTGGTGATGAAGGCCTTGATGTTGAGCCAGGTGTGGCGTTTCCTCCTGCCCCGGCACCCGATTTTTCTTCTTCTTCACCTGTGCCTCCTTCTCCTGTTTCTGACCCTCTTGTAAGTGAGCCTGATTTTTCACCATCTTCAGGTTTTGAGCCGGAAAAAGAGGCAGATTTCAATCCGTTTGGAGGGGATGTTCAGACAGAGGGAGCCAGTTTTTCTCTTCCTCCTGTAGCAGCGCCGGAGCAGACGGCCCCTCATTCTCCAACGGAAGAGCCGGCTCCTTCGTTTGCTCTGGAACCTGAAACATCTGCGAGAGAAGAGCCTGTTCCCGTACTGGAAGTGTCCCTTGCCCCGGGTGATTCAGAAGAAATTTTAGCGGTTCTTGCCAGCGAATCCGATGCTCTTGGATCTGAGATTGTGGATCTTAAGAGTGTGGCAATTCATGTAGAGGAGCCCCCGTCCGAAGGTTCTTCCGAGTCAGAAGCTCTGCAAATGATTGAAGATGTTGAGCTTGGGGGGGTGGATGACTCTGTGCACTCCTTTGATGCTGGAGAGACCGAAGACTTGATGAGTATGCTGGATGGTGGGGAAGAACCTCAACCGGAGCTCCCTGAAGAAGATATTCTTGAAGGCCTTCAGATTGAAGAAGAGGAGCTTTCGGTATCGGATGAACTTTCCTTGAGTCTGGATGAGGAAGAGAGTGAACCGGAGCTCTCCCTGCCTTCACTGGAAGAAGAGCCTGTTTCTGAGGAAAACGAGTTGGAACTCACTCCTATGGGTGAAGACTCCCTTGATATTGAAATTTCTTCTGAAGTTGAAGCTGAGCCAGAACTGTCGCTTGATGAAGGCGATTCTGAGGACTCTTCTGAATTTGAAGCTCCTGTCGAGGAAGAAATTGAAGTAGCTTCTGAAGCAGAAGAGCCTGGGTTTGATCTGGACCTTGGTGGAGAAGATTCCGAGGGTGACTTTGAGTTGGACCTAGGTTTTTCAGAAGGCGATTCCGAAGACTCCGTTGAATTTGAAGCCCCTGTCGAGGAAGAAATTGAAGCAACTTCTGAAGCAGAAGAGCCCGAGTTTGATCTGGGCCTTGGTGGAGAAGATTCCGA
>CAZDAM010000042.1:0-22249 GCA_964503595.1 uncultured bacterium | reverse complement strand
CGCGGAAGGCGATTCCGAAGACTCTTCTGAATTTGAAGCCCCTGTCGAGGAAGAAATTGAAGCAGCTTCTGAAGCAGAAGAGCCCGAGTTTGATCTGGGCCTTGGTGGAGAAGATTCCGAGGGTGACTTTGAGCTGGACCTAGGTTTCGCGGAAGGCGATTCCGAAGACTCTTCTGAATTTGAAGCCCCTGTCGAGGAAGAATTACCGGATCTGGAAAGAGATATGGAGCTTCAGGGGCTTCAGGATGTCGGTGGGGATGCAGATTCTCTGATTCATGAAGATGAAGAGCCTTTTGAAGAAGCAGTGGGTTTTGCTGAAATTGCTCGGGAGCTTACTGAACAGGAAGAGTTGGAAGAGGCTCTGGTGGCCTCTGGCGCTCTTGAGAATCTGGAGAAAGAAAAGCCTGCCGAAGAAGAGAAACAGAAAGAGGTGAAGCCCAGGATTCAGGAAGAGGAAGAAACTCTTCCAGAGGTATTTTCCCGTCAGCTGAGCGGAGAGATCCCGGTTGTCCACCCCTGGGAGCTTTTGTGCCAGGCTGTGGCTGCCCATGAAGATTTATCTTCGGGCTGGAACCTGGAAGTTCTGGCCCCTCCTCATCTGGCTCAGGAAGAAACCGTTGAGGAGCGCTGGCCATTGCCGAATGAACTGGAAATGCTCCTGATGGAATGCGGTTTGAGCTGGTCTGCCATGCTCTCTGGAGCTGCTGGTTTTGCTTTGGATAATGCAGATATTCTGGATGAAGTGGATCGTGCTTTGGAGGGAAGAGCCCTTGAAGGGAAGCACTTGGCATCGGCTATGATGAGGACTTCTCTGTTTCTTGCCAGAGAGGATCGCCTTGGGGCCCTTGCAGCGATTCATCATGCCTTGAAGCTGAGTGTTGAAACAGGAGATTTGGAGCTGGAGCTGCAGCTTTCCCATTGTCTGGCGGAACTGGCGCCTCTGGAAGAAGGGGCTATTCTAAGGGTTGCCCGTCTCCTTAAGTCTCTGAATCAGCCTGAAGAGCGTGAAGAATGGCTGGAAAAAAACCTCCAGCGCTGGTTGAATCTGGGGCAGTTTGCTCAGGTGCGCAGGCTTTGGGAAAGCCTGAATCAGGAAGGTCTGAAATCTCAGCGGTTTCTGCGCCTCGGTCTTCGTTCCATGCTGGGTCTGGAACAGCTGGAAAAAGCTCTGGATGTGAGCGATCGCTGTCTGGTTCTGTACGAACCGGAGTTTGAGGATCATGAATTAAGAGCTCAGATTCTAAAAGGAAGTGGCCGCAGCAAAGAAGCTGCCAAGGAACTGGAAAAAGGCTCTCTGATTTCTGAAAATCCGCTGGGAGTACTGGAAAGGGCTCTGGATCTGGCCCGTCAGGCCAGAGATACGGATATGATTCTGCGCTTGTGTGGGAGAATCGAGGCAATTTACCCGGATCATGAAGCCCTTGTGATAATGCGTAAATCCCGTGAAGAGGAAAGGCATGCTCCGGCTCCGGCGATGGATTTCCGAGCCTTTGAAGAGAGAATGGAAAAGCTTCTGGAGCAGAAGCTTTCTCAGGTTGTCTCGTCCTCCTCATCCGCAAAAAAAGAAATGGAGCGGCCCTCAAAGCAGTTGGAAGAAGATGGGTTTGATGCTTTTGAAGCAGATGATGACTGGACAGATTTTGATGCGTTTACGCCGAAACTGGTGATTCAGGAGCAGGAGTTTGAGGAATTGGAATCCGAGGAAGCTGAAGGCGGAGATTTTATTCTGAAGCCGGAATCTCTAGGACGTTTGAGGAAAATAGAGGAGCTTGAGCGCAGGCTGAAATCTCAGACATCCGATTCGGATCGGGTCAATTTTCTGGAAGAGGCCCGTAAGCTTCTTCTGGACGAGAAAGGGCTTCCTCAGGAGAGAAAGTCCTGGCTTTTGCAGGTGGGCCAGAAAGCGGCAATGGATCTGAGCGACCCCATGCTGAGATTTTCCTGGATGGATGTGATGAGGAATGGTTGATTCCTCGAAACGACAATTCACAAATTCATACAAAAATTGTCAATTTGAACCAGAAAAAGTACGAAACTTCTTTTAGCGGCTGATCCCGCCGAAAGAAGGTTCTTATGAAACGAGTCCACATCCTGTCCTGCCTGTTCTTTCTGGTAACGGCTGGTTCTGTGTTTGCGATGAAAACTCCTCTTGAACCCCTTAAAGTTGAAGAAAGTCAGTTGAGAAGTCCTACGGGAAGAAGAGTTCTGGAATCTCGTCGAGATCGTTCCCTGATGCTGAAATTTGAGAAGGACCGCATTTTTTTCCTGATGGATTCCTGGCTGAGTCGCTCGGCAAATGTCGGTTGAAAAAAGGCCGGAACGGCTCTATTTTCCGGTTCTTGCTTTTGCGGTGTTGACCGTTTTTGTTGCCGCGATTGCCTGGCAGGTTTCCTGGACCAGGCAATCGCGGCATATTTTTGATCGTTATTCTCACCGTCAGGCCCAAAGGGCTCAGGAAGCCTTGCAGGAACTGATTGATCATCCCCTTTTTGAACAGAGGAAAGCTCAGGGCGAATCCCTTCTGGATTCATGGTTTCGTCGTGAGCTGGAACGGGCGGAAAGGGGACTTCATCTGGATGCCCTGGCCTTGATTTCTGAAGAAGGCGCATTCATTCCGGCGTCAGAAAACTCCCGGCTTTTTTTTGAAGAGTACGGGCTTCAGCCACCATTGAGCACGAAAAAGCTTCCAGAGGGTTTTGAACTGCTTCCTCTGGAAGGAGGTTACGAGGTTCTGGTGGTTTTTACTCTGGAGTTCCCCCGCTTGCTGAAATTGCAGCAGGAAGCGACTCTGGCGGGTCTTATTGCTCTTGCGTCACTGAGCCTTCTGGTGATTGCATCCTTGGTGTTTACCCTCAACAGCCTGGAAAAAAGAAGAGAGGGCCTTGAACTGGATGCCAGACTTCAGCAGTTTGGCCGTATGGCGGCTGAAGTGGTGCATGCGATTCGAAATCCACTGGCATCCCTGAATCTTCAGGCGGGTGAGTTAAGGGAGATTCACCAGGGGGATGAAGAAACCCAGGAAATTCTTCAGGCCATGCAGCAAGGAATTGTGAAGATCAACCATACTCTGGGGCTCATGACGGTTCTGAATCGGGAAAATCGCCCCATGAACCAGAAGATTCGCCCGATGGAATTACTGCATCAGCTCAGGAAAAACTTTGAAAGCAGTCATTTTTTGATGAAGATCGAAGTAGAGGCGGATGAGGTTCTGCTTGGGAATGAGGAGCTTTTTGGCAATATGCTGGAAAATCTGATTGCCAACAGTAAGGATGCAGGGGCCAGGACCATTCGGTTGCGCCTGTTTCGTGAGGGCCAGCGGTTTCATCTTCTGGTTGAAGACGATGGCCCCGGGCTTCCCGCTTCCAAAGATGTTTTTCAGCCTTTTTTTACGACAAAAGCTCAAGGGCTTGGGCTTGGGCTGATGGTTGTCAAAGAGGCGGTCGAGCTTCATCGGGGGCGGGTTACATCTTCGAGTTCCTCGGATCTTGGGGGGGCCTGCTTTGAAATCCTCCTTCCTGTTTGACTTTGAAGGGGTCTCAGGCTACTATTGCGCCGTTTCTTTCACCCCATACCATTTTGGCAAGCTATGTCTGGAAAAATCACAATTGAAGAGCTTTTTGCAATGAAGCAAAGAGGGGAAAAAATTACCCTTCTGAGCCTGGCAGACTATTACAGTGCCAAACTGGTGGATGAGCAGGGAATCAGCTGCATCCTGATTGGTGACTCATTGGGCAGGTATCTTCAGGGGGGAGATGACAATCTCGCCGTGACGACCTGGGATATGTACTATTACACCCGTATTGTCCGCAAGGCTGTCACCAATGCATTTCTGATTGCCGATCTGCCTTTTTCCAGTTATGAGGCCAAGGACGGCAAGGAAACCGTGGAGCAGGCCCGTTCTTTGATGGATGCTGGTGCTGAAGCGGTAAAGCTTGAGGGTGCAGATGCCTATTTTGGCGTTGTGGAAGAGCTGGTCAAGGCGGGAATCCCTGTGGTTGGCCATATTGGTCTTCGGGACACCTATCTGAGAAAACTGGGTGGTTTTCCGGCAACGGAGAGAGATCACCACAAGGACTGGGACTGGATTCTCTCCAATGCCCGTTCTTTGCATAAGCTTGGAGTGAAGGCCCTGCTTCTTGAGTGTGTACCAGCTGTTCTTGGTGAAAAGATTGCCAAAGAGCTTCCGATTCCTGTCATCGGAAGGGGTGCGGGTAGCAAAGTGGATGGTCAGGCACTGATTTTTCAGGAGATGATGGGCTATCACGAGGGCTTTAAACCCAAGTTCGTCAAGCGCTATGCCCGTTTGTCCCAGGTTATGTCTGGAGCTGTTCGGGCCTATGTTGAAGAAACCCAGTCCCAGAGATTTCCTTCGGATGAGCACGAAATCTGAACATTGAGTTCATTTTGGCCGATACAGGCAATATGCAAGAAATTTTAGGCTTTTTAGGTGTACTGGCTTCTTCGGTTGGCTGCAGTTTCGCCCTGCTTTATACCTTTTTCAAAATCTTTGATGTCTTAAAAGCGAACTAAGCCCGGTTTTTCAACCGGGCTTAGTTTGTATTATGGGCTTTTGTCAGGATGCGCTGATAGGGGCATCTTCCTGAATTTCCAGAAGGTGCGAACCCCCGACTTCGTTCTGCCGGTTTTCTTTGCGGGCTTTCTTCATGTCCAGTTCCCGAAAAAAGTCCTCGGGATCTTCATAGCGGGTCACCTTATGTGTCTGGATGCAGACGCCATAAATCGGTAGCTTGCGCAAAATGAATTTCATGAAGTGTCCTTAGTAGTCAGGGAGTGCTTGATGTTTGTTTTTGTTTGGAATTGTATTCTAATGAATTGTATGGACAAAAACAACATAAAATCGTTAAGTTTTGGCTAGATCTAAACGGGAGATGTCAGTTGTGGGCCTAACAAACATAATTCAGAAGATCAGGAAGATCTTTATTTATGGGCTTGTGCTCGTTTGTTCCAGTTCATTTGGGGTGCGGGCAGAAGAGAACGATATTCAGGTGACGCTGATTTTTCCGGAAACAGTGGTACATCTCCCCCAGCAGGAATCCACTTTTGAAGGTTTGGTCAGTGATTTGAGCGTGAAGCAGATTCGTCTTCTGGTGAACGATCAGCCTTTGAGATTTGTGGACGTGAACAGAGGATTCTTTGAAGACAGGGTTGTTCTGGACCGCCGGGAAAACCGGATTGAAATCTCCGGAGCCAATCAGGGAAGAAAGTATTTCCAGACAGTGTTTGCAATTGAGAACACGGCTCTTCCCGAGCGTTCCGCTGAAGAGAAAATCCCTCCGATGGTTGAGGTGGCAGGTCTGGATGAGCAGACCGTAAACATTCTGAGCCCCGTGAAAGCCAATGCCCTGCCAGTCAAAATTTGGGACAACCGGGGACTGGCCCAGGCTTCCTGGTATCTGGATGGCATGAAGCCGACTTATTTTGAGGCTCCAAAAGGTCTTTATGTCCTTAAAATTCCTCCGTTTTCCGGACAATCCACCCGTCTTTATGTAGAGGCTCTGGACAAGGATGGAAACCGGACATCAAAGTCCTGGCATATCCGGGTGGAGCATTTGAACTGTGAACTTAAAATGGCCCCGAAGGTTGGAATTTTCAACCGGACTCCGGCTATGGTTTCAGCCAGAGTAGACGGAGGGGTACCTCCTTTAAGCCGGGAGTATCGGCTTTTGGATAAGACCGGACAGGTCTATGCTTCCCGTGTGAGTTCTGAAGATACTGTGATTCTGAATCCGGTTACAGATACGCTCATGGCAACTCTTCAGGCAGAACTGACCGTTACGGATGCGAATGGCATTGAGGCTCTTTGCCGGGCGCCTGGGCTTTCCGAGTGGTTTTCGGCCAGTCATCCCGAGCAGTTTGAAATTCTAGAGGCCCGTCTGGACTCCCAGGAACAGAAATTCCGCTTCCGTATTGTCCCTCCGATTCGTGAGGGAGTGATCACGGTGATGCTCAAGAAGGACGACCCTGTGAGCGGAGTGACCGGTCAGGCCTGGAAGGTGCTTGGGGATGTCGAACTGAAAAGCACTGAGTTCAGGACCATCTGGGAGGAGAGTATTTCCCGCCGGGTTCCAACCGGAGATTATCTGATGAAGCTGGGTTATGTCCTGGGGACCCGTTCCCAGATGCGTTTTACCGGAACCACAGACACTTCGGTTTCCCAGTCTGAGCTGAATGAGAGAGATCTGCTCCAGGATATCCTCCGAGAAGAGCTGGGGAATTGATGTGGTAGACTGAAGCCATGCGTGGACTTGTCTTTTTCTTGCTGGCAGTGACCGCTTTCTGTGACCCTTTCACCATGGGTCGCCTTCACTACTCCGGTGGGGGAGATTGGTATGTCGGAGCGAGCACGGTTCCTAACTGGCTCTCACGCCTGAAAAAAGACCTGAAGATGGAGATTCAGGAACAGGAGAAAATTGTCCGCTTGAGTGGAGACGAGGTCTTTGGTGTGGATGTTCTCTTTGCCACGGGCCATGGAAAAATCGATTTTTCCCGCGAGGAAGCCTATAACCTCAGAAGCTGGCTTCAGGCCGGCGGGCTTCTTGTGATCAATGACAGCTATGGTATGGATGAATGGGTGAGGCCGGCCTTGAAAAAGGTTTTCCCTGAGCTTGTCCTTGAGCCGCTGGCTTCCGAACATCCTGTTTACCGGGGCTTCTACCGACTGGATGGGCTTCCTAAAATTCATGAGCATGACGGAGATCCTGCTCAGGGTTTTGGTCTTTTTTACCGCGGACGCCTGGTTGTGTTCTATGCCGCATCTTCAGACATTGGGGATGGCCTTGAAGATGAAGGGGTCCACTCATCTGATTCCCCTCAGATTCGCGACCTGGCGGCACAGATGGCCACCAACCTGATCTGGTACCACCTCAATCCTCAGGAAGGGTTGTGAAATCTCTGGCCGTTCTGGGCCTGGATTCCTTTCCCTGGCCATTTCTTAGTCGGTATCGGGAATGTTTTCCCTTCCTCTCTTCGCTGATCGCGAAAAGCCAGGGAGCTCCGTTTGCCTCCTGCCATCCCCCGATTACGATTCCAGCCTGGTCGGTACTGACCACGGGCAGGGATCCTGGAGAGCTTGGGGTCTATGGTTTCAGACGCAGGCAGAGTGCCAGGCCCATGGATGACATTCTGGTGGATGGGGGAGATATCACCTATTCCAGGATCTGGGACTCTGTTCTCAAAAAAGGGGGAAGGGCCATGGTCTGGGGGGTGCCTCAGACTTTCCCTTACAGGGTAAGCCCCGGACTTGAAATCGGGGGCTGTATTCTGGATCACGGTCTTGTGGGATTGGGCTCCCAGCCCGGCTTTCAGCTCCGGATGCGCGAACTGGTAGGGGATGACTATATTGCGGATGCTTCCGGCTATCGGACGGAAGAACTGGAGCCACTTCAGAGGACTCTTCGGGCAATGCTGGAACAGAAAAGACGGATTCTGGGAGACATGCTGGCCCGGAAAGCTGATTTTTCCATGCTGGTTCTGATGGAAACGGATCGCCTGAATCATGCATTCTATCGCTTTGTGAACAGGGAGCATCCCCAGTTTGAGGATCAGCCTGAGAGGCGGCGGTTCTTTCTTGATTTTTACCGTGATATCGATGAATTTGCCCGGAGTTTCTGGGAGCAGTTTTCAGGGCTTGGATATGAGGTCTGTGTTCTTTCGGATCATGGGGCCCGTATCCTTCATGGCATGTTTCGTTTGAATGAGTGGCTGATCAGAAAAGGATATCTGACTTTGCGAAAGCAGGATTTCACGGGGGTGCTGGCAGCAGAAGACGTGGATTGGGGGAAAACGAAGGCTTACTGCTCTGGTGGATATTGCGGACGCTTGTGGCTTCACCGTAAGGGGCGTGAGCCGGAAGGGATTGTGGAGAATCCTCTTGAGGTTCTGGAACAAATCCGAAAAGATCTGAATCAGGAACTGAAGAATGTTGGTTTAAGCTGTGAGTTTCATCAGACAGAGGATGTCTGGCAGGGAAAGAGGCGTTTGAATCCGGATGCTCTGATCTATATATCGAATCTGGACTATCGCATTTCTTCTCTGGTGGGAGAGGGAGAGCTGGTTCTACCCCTTAATGACTCCGGGCCGGATGGGGTCAATCATGATTTTACCGGAATCTTTTTTACTTCCGGGCCCCGGCCCTTTCCGCCGAATCTTGTTGAAGCCCGTTCTTATCTGGAAGAAAGGATGTCAGGGTGAGAATTCTGGTGACCGGTGGCGCCGGTTTTGTGGGCCGCAGCTTGACGGCGAGGCTATTGACGGAAGGGCATGAGGTCTATGTCCTGGATAATTTTGTCACCGGATTTCGGCATAATATCCATGAAGGAATCCATCTTGTGGAGGCAGATCTGTCTTTGAGGCAGAGCTGGGAAAACCTTCCTCCCATGGAGGTTCTTTTTCATCTGGGAGCGATGGTTTCTGTACCGGAGTCAGTGGAAAAGCCGCTTCGCTGCATCGAGGTCAATGAAATGGGGACTGTCCTGGCAATTCAAAAAGCTCAAGAGTGGGGTTCCCGTCTGATTTTTGCTTCGTCAGCAGCTGTTTACGGCGATTCTGGCTCGATTCAGGATGAAATGGATCTCCCCAGGCCTAAAAGCCCTTACGGTCTGACGAAACTGACTTCCGAGTATTTTCTGGCGATGGCCCAGGAGCAGGGACTGAGCTGGCTGGCTTTTCGAAAATTCAATATTTTTGGCCCGGGGCAGGCGATTGGTTCCGCTTATGCATCTGTGATACCCAAATTTATTGCCCGAGCGCTGGGTGGAGAAACCCTGCAGATTCATGGGGATGGAAGCCAGACCCGTGATTTCCTGTATATCGATCAGGTGGTGGATTATTATCTCCAGGCCATGAGTAATCGGGCCCTGGGTGTCTTTAATATGGGAAATGGAGAGACTCTTTCCATTCGGGAACTGGCAATTGGGCTTCAGGAAATTATGCCGGAGCCGGTGAGAATCGAGTTTACCTCGCCCAGAGCTGGTGATATCAAGGCCTCGTGTGCCAGTGTAGCCCGCTTAAGAACTGCTTTTCAGGCAAGCCCGCTGAACATGAGGGAAGCTCTTCTGGAAACCGTAGGATTTTATCGTGAAAACCAGTCCCGGTTCTCTCAGTAAGCTTCTGGTTGTAACCCAGTTTCTCAAATTTGGTTCGGCCCGGGGGATTGTCAACTGGATCAAGGGTCTTAGAAAAACCGGAAGATGGGAGATTACCCTGATGGTTTCAGCTCCTTTAAGGGGGCTGGGGCATGATCCTGGTCTTGTGAAGGAGATTTTGGAGGCCGGAGTCAGCCTGCGCTGGTTTCATTCCACCTTTGAGAGAACTCACTGGCATGCCCAGGCTCTGGGAAAAGAACTCAGGAATTATCATCAAAAGGGCTTTTTCCTTCAGACTCATGGCGGCTTTGCTGCTTTTTCCGCATATCGGGAAGGGCTTCCTTTCATGCATATGATTCATGGTCTTGGAATGAACCGGCCTGACTGGATCAATCGTCAGGATCGGGAGGGAATTCAGGGAGCCCGGGTTTTGGCAGGGATGTCCCGGGAGGCCTTGCGTCAGCTGACTGACCTGGGAGTCAAAAATGAAAAGGCCCGGGTGATTCCCTATGTGATGGAACTCAAAATTCCAGGGATGCCGGATTTTAATGGTCCTTTTGCCTGGGGTATGGTTGGGGAACTGGTGAAACTGAAAGGGCATGAACACGCTCTTCGGGCTTTGAGTGAACTTTGTCATCTTCCCTGGAAACTCAGAATTGTCGGAGATGGTCCAGAACGAAAAAGACTCGAATCTCTGGTTCAGAACCTGAATCTTGAGAGCAGGGTTGAGTTTGCTGGATTTTTACCGCGTTTCAGGCTTTACGAAGGACTTCATGGGGTTCTCATGCCATCGCTTAAGGAAACGATGGGATTTGTGGCTGTGGAGGCCCTGGAGGAAGGAGTTCCGGTTCTGGCGTATCAGATCGGGGGCCTTCCCGAAATTCTCAGATCGGGCAGGGGGGCAGTGCTGGTGAAGCCGAATTCCCTGGCTTTGAAGCAGGGGATTGCTGATTTTATGATCCGGCACCGGCAACTGGCAGCCAGGGTTCGGGATGGGGTGCTCCATGCCAGAGAACTTCTGGATGAGAATCGCAATATCGCTTTGATGGAAAAGGCGCTTTACGATTTGAAGTAGTACCTGGTGATCAGGTACATGTCAAAATCATCCACCATCTGTCGGAAATGAATATGGAAGGTATCCCAGACGATTTCCTCAAGTCTTCTGTTGCCGTCCCCGAAAGCTTTGACAAATTTCTCCAGATTTCCCCAGCCATAGCGCTGGATCAGAAATTTCGCAATCAGAAAAGCCTGAAACAGATTTTCGCGATCGGCATCAGAGAGGCGGTCAAAGTGGAGGTAGCGACGATCCGGGAAGAATTTGTTCTGGAGCAGGTTCCAGTTCCCATTGAGGCGGCGAAGAGACATATTCTTTAAAAGGTTGGGCTGGGCAAAGTAAAGGGCAATGCCTTCTTTCAGCCAGGGAGGGCAGCGATCCAGGCCCATTCTGTGGAGAAAAAGATAGGTGAGCTGGTGGACAAACAGGCTGGTATAGCGGCGCTGCACGGTATCAACCGTCAGATAGAGTTTTTGCTCAAGGGGGTTGTACCAGGCTGGAGGGGCGGCCGGGGTACGGATCTTATCGACAATTTCCATCCAGATAGGAAAATCTTCGGCCCCCATGGCATTCTTGACCTGCCAGATTCTTTCCTGCAGGAAGGGATACCATTCTTCAAGATCCCGAATCAGATTGTAGTCCGGGAAAGTCACGACCAGATTTCCCCGGCGGAAAATGTTATGCCTGTTCTCACGTATAACCTTCAGAACCATGGCAAATTCCTGCTGGGCGGGAGTGTAGTCAGGGTTGGTTTCCAGAAGGGTTTTCAGGTGAGTGGCCGCATCAAAATAAAGTCCCTTTTTGACAAAGAGACGTGCGATGTTCAGACTGGCTTTATAGAGGGTGGGGTCGAGTCGGTAAGCCTTTTTGAAGTAAAGGTAGGCGTCGTCAAAATTGCCCATTTCTTCGTGGCAGCGGGCAATGAAGTAAAGCAGGTTGGTCTTTCTGGTAGACAGATTCTGGAAGGGGAGAACCAGATCCAGGGATCTGGCATATTCTTTCTGAGAGAAATAGACCCGGGCCAGCTTGATGGCGACGGAGCGGTTGTAAGGATCATTATGCATGGCCAGTTTCAGTTCTTTCATGGCCAGTTCGTTTTTTTTCCGATCCATGAGAACATGCGCGGCATGGGCGTGAATGGAATTGGGGCGGATGCTTGTGGGCGCGATTTGATGAAGGGCTGCTCCTTCGCTCAAAGGAATCAGACACAAAAAACCCAGCACCAGGACGAAAGTTCTCATGTCCTGATTATCGGATTGAGCATTTGGTGTTTTGGCTGCCCGTCATCCGGCTGTAATTTTCTCCTCATCAAGGTGAACAAAAAGTCAGGAAATCAGTATTTTTTGGATGATTTGAACTAGCTCTGAGCCGCGGCCTCAAGCAGAATATCTTTCAGATCTTCCTGATGCAGGGGTTTGGGCAGAAAGACATCGGCCCCCGCTTTAAGGCAGCGTTTCTGGACCTTCATGGTTACAGAGGCGCTTACGGCTACGATATAGCTTTTACGACCGGACTCTTCTTCCAGGGCACGAATAGCTTCACACGCCTCGACTCCTCCCAGAACGGGCATGTAAACATCTGTGAGAATCAGGTCAGGCGCGGTTTTGGAATAAAGGTTCAAAAGTTCCTGTCCGTTGGTGCAGAACTGGGCCTGAACTCCGGATTTTTTCAGCATGTCCTTGAGGATGGCAGAATTGGTCAGGCTGTCTTCAGCAACCAGAACCTTGATATGAGCCAGTTCTTCGAGGGGTTTGATAGGGGAGGCCTCGGCGGCGCCCAGAGGAAGCTCAATTGTAAAGCAGCTTCCTTCCTGAAGCTTGCTTTTGACCCGGATCCTGGCCCCGGCCAGTTCGGCCAGCTTGCGGGAAATGGTCAGCCCCATGCCGATTCCTTCTGCGCTGCGGGTAGAAGAAGAATCAGCCTGGGTAAAGGGATTGAAGAGCTGTTCGATGTTTTCAGCCGCCATGCCGAACCCGCTGTCCTGAACGCTTAGGCAAAGGCAGGTTCTGCAGGTCTCGTCCTGGATCAGGGTAGCTTCCAGAAACACGCCCCCTCTTTCAGTAAATTTCAGGGCATTGGAAAGAATGGCCTTAAGAATTTTGATCAGGATTTCCTGATCCTGTTCGATTTCATCCGGAACTTCCGGGCTCAGGATATAGCTGAGAGTCAGGGCTTTCTGGCGGGCCTGGGGTAAAAATTCGGCAATAACGGAATCCAGGGTGGAACGCAATCGAAAGGAAGCTGGCTCAAAAGCAAAATCTCCGGCTTCCAGTCGGACAAAATCCAGAATATCCGAAACAACGGCATAAAGCTGATTGCCGCTTTGCTGGATAAAGCCAAGGTAGTTCTGCTGCTGTTCTCCAAGACTGGTGTCCGCCAGAAGGTTTGCAAAGCCCATAATCCCGTTAAGAGGAGTTCTGAGTTCGTGGGAAATCACGGCCAGAAATTCCCCCTTGGCGCGGTTGGCAATTTCTGCCTGGCTCTTGGCTTCGATCAGCCCTCTTTCCATTTGGATGCGCTCTGTCAAATCCACAATGGAAAGACAGCAGGTAATGCCGTCTTCATCCAGTCTCCCGCATTGAATCAGCACTTCCCGGTGATGGCCATTTTGGTTAAGAACACTGATTTGCATGGGCTCGACCTGCTGACCGGCAGCGGTCTGATATAAATGCTGGGCCAGAGGGATTCGGGATGGTGGAGGAATCAGATCCTGCCAGAAGGAACCCATTCCCTGGGTGGCACTGAGACCAAAGAGCAGTGAAGCTGCCTGGTTGGCATGGATGATTTCGATCAGGCCAAGAAGGGAAGAAGCCTGTTCCTGAGTTTTGATCTGAGAAGAATCCCTGGATTTCAGCCATTCCTGGCACCGGTTGAGGTGTAGAAGAATCTGTGGGACTGGTGCTGATTTGAAGAGAGAATGAAACTTTTCCTCGGTGAGCTGCTTGTCTCTTTCCAGGGATTTGTTGGCGAGCTCGATTTCCTGCCTTACCCTCAGATTCTCAAGGTTAATCTGCTCATAGCGCGCATGAAGATGTCTTTTCTCGGATTGGTGCTGATTCAGGCGGGTTTTCAGAGTCTGGTTGACCCGCTTCTGGCGAAATTCACAGCAGACCGAGCGGAGAAATCCCGCCAGTAACCGGGCCAAGTCAGCGGTCTTTTCCGGGGAGGATTCAGATTCCAGCTTGAAGATAATCCGATGAAAGATTCCTTCTTCCAGTTCCAGGCGGGTCAGGGCATAAAGACAGCCTTCGGAGCGGTGGCAAAGAACTGGATCAGTTTCACCGATTCCGGTTTTGAGAAGCTCTGGAGGAAGAGGGTCTTCCTGAAACCCTGGAGAGGAATCCAGAATGGTGTCCTGGGGACTGAGAACTGCATAGCGGAGCTTCACTAAAGGCTCGAAGGCTTCCAGGATCTGGCTGATCACCCCGGAAGACTGAATCAGCTCCTTTTCGGAGTCCATGAGAAGTTCGCTTAAATTCAGCATTCCTGTACCAGCTCCACGATACTTGAGCCGGCCTCTACTTCGCTGTGGATATCATCCAGGAATACCTGCACATCTTTAGTGGTAAGCCCTAGAACTTTCAGGGCGTGATTGAAGTCTTCGGGATGGATTCCCCTTCCGGCAACGTAGCCGATTCCGGCAGAATTCACCAGTATATTGGCAAGATAGAAAATGGAGCATTGCTGCTGATATTCCTTGGCTTGGAGGGGGTGCCACTGACAGGCAATGGTGGTGGTTATCGTTTCTGGGAGTTTCCACTGGGTCAGGACTTTCTGGGCCAGTTCATGATGGGTTTTCCCCATGAGATTACGGGTCTGTACTTCCAGTGGAAGCGTTTCCTGGGAGTTCATGAGTTTCACAAAGTGCTCGTGGGCATACCGATCCATAAGAAGCAGGCCTATATCATGCAGAATCCCGACTGTGAACAGAGCTTCATCCAGAGCATGGTCGACACGACGGGCAATCATTCGGGAAGCAATGGCGACTGCTGCAGAATGTTTCCAGAGGCCGGTCCGAGTGTATTCCCCAATGGGATGATTGGATCGAAACAGGGAGCAGACGGATGCGGCGAGGGCCAGATCTCTTACTGTCCCAAGTCCCAGTAGGGCGATGGCCTTGTGGATATCGGTGACGGGCTGATTCAGGTGAAAGCAGGGAGAATTGGCTACCCTTAGGAGGCTGGTACTCAAAGGTGAGTCGGATTTTATCAGGCTCTCCAGGTCGGCAATCGAAGATGCCGGATCCTGAATAAGCTGAATGATGCCGGCGCTAACAGCGGGAACAGTGAAAGCCTGGCTGATTCCCGAAACAAGAGTATCAAAATCAATGACTGGTTGTGGCGAAGCCGGCATAGAATTCCTTGAAGCTATTCTAGCCCTTTTTTCCTATGTACACAATCAAGCAGGGGTCAATTTTTCAGGGGGCGGGAATCGATCCGATATTCCTTGATCTTTCTCCACAGTGAAGTCCGGGAGATTCCCAGGGATTCGGCAACCTGTTTCTGATTTTCCTGAAAAATATGCAGTTTTTCTTCAATCAGCAGTTTTTCGAGATCAGCAATTGTTGGTTGATTCAACTGATAATGCCGAGCCAGAAATTCATGCAGGGTGCTGGACTCCTGGCTTTGTTCTTCTGTCTGGTAGCGGGCCGGGTAGGGCAGAAGATTCAGGGGTGCGTCTCTTTGAAGCTCTACGGGAAGATCCTGAGGATGCAGGGAAGGGCCTTCACTCATGATGACAGCAAATTCCAGAATATTCTGAAGCTCACGGATATTTCCCGGGTAGCCGTAATGCATCAGGATGCTTTCGGATGCGGGAGTCAGGTGACGTACGGGTTTGGCGTATTTCTGGGCGTAAAGCATCACGAAATTCTGAATCATGTTCGGCAGGGCCTCCCTTCTTTCCCGAAGTGGGGGAAGGTGGAGGTGAACCACGTTGAGCCGGTAATAAAGATCTTCGCGGAAGCGGTTTTCAGTGACGAGCTGTTTCAGGTTTTTATTGGTGGCTGCAATGATTCTTACATTGACAGGAATGTCTTCGATGTCACCGACTTTCCGGATTTTCCGCTCCTGAAGAACCCTTAGAAGCTTGACCTGAAGAGAAAACGGCATTTCTCCGATTTCATCCAGGAACAGAGTCCCTGAATCGGCAGCTTCAAACAGGCCGGTCTTGTCCCGATCGGCTCCGGTGAAAGATCCTTTCTTATGTCCGAAGAGTTCTGATTCCAGAATGGTTTCGGTAATTGCCCCGCAGTTGATGGCCACAAAGGGACGGTTTTTTCTTAGAGAGTGGTTATGGATCCAGTTGGCTGTGACCTCCTTGCCGGTTCCGCTTTCTCCCGTCAGCAGAATGGTGGCGTCGGTTGGAGCAACTTTGGCTGCAATGCGCATGACGCGGGCCATTTTTTCCGAGATGGGGACGTTTTCCTCAAGAGGGGAAGATGAGTGTCGAACCTGTGTTGCCGGGCGGTTTCGGGCTTTTTTGATCTGGGCCTCAATGATATTGCCGATAAAAGAAGGGATCGGATGTTCGACAACGGTATCACTGAGTCGATGAACCAGTTCTTTCTGACGAAGTCTGTGTTCCAGATCATGGATGACAATCAGGGGAATGCCGGGATAAGTTTCCCTCAGGGCTTTGAGATTGGGCTCGTATTTTTCTGAAAAGCTTGAAAAATAAAGGATCGCCACAGGCTGAGTGTCCGGGCGGGTCTGGGTAGTGACGGGGTCTCCGCCTTCCAGAACGTCGACAGGGTAATGCCTCTGGATGTGCTCCAGGTATTTGTTGAGAGAATGTTCCGATAGCGCCAGACTCAATACATAACTCATGAAATTGCTCTCCAAAGTGCCGAATCATTATACACTTGCTCTGCAAGTCTTCCCGCGGAAATTCCAGGGTGGGGAGAGGGGATGAATTGAGACTGTACTTCCTGATTCTGGCTGGCGCTCTGATCTGGTTTTCCAGAGGTGGGCTACCCGAACTCAATCGGCTGGCCATGCTCTCGGAGTCCGGTTTTCGTCACTATCAGGCCTCCCGTCTGCCTCAAGATGTTCTGAGTCACTGCATTCAGGAGTGGGAGATTCCGGAGTTTGCTCTGGCGGAATCAAGAGCCCCCCGAAAAATTCAGGAGCAGGTCGAGTCCCGTATCAACGGGCTTTCCAGTTCTATTTTCACCACAGCGGCTTTACCTGCTCTGGAAGAAGTCAGAAGGGTCTATCGGGAAGTCAGTTCCATGGAGGCTTTTTCCGGTGATTTTTCCTGGGTGAAGATGGAGGCAGGAAGTGAGCTGGATCGGCTTTTGCAGGGCTATAATTTCTATGACTTCCTCAAGATCGAGAATGGTTTTTTAGAGGTCGAATCCATTCTGATTGCAATGAAAGCTTATATTCTGGTGGCCAAAATCGCTCTTTGTACCGAGGCGATGGATTTTGATGAATACGATCCTGAAGTGCGCTGGCTGAGCGCCTCTCTTTCCGTGGAAAGTCTGTTGAGATGGACGGGAAAGCCGGTACATGCCCTGTCTTATCAGCGGCCCTGGTATGAGGAGGTCATGGCTCAGGCCCAAAAGAATGGAGTTTCTACCAGTCTGATTTACGCCATGATGAAAGCTGAATCCCGTTTTGATTCCGATATTGTCAGTCGTGCGGGTGCTATCGGGTTGATGCAGATCATGCCGAATACTGCCCGTGGGCTTTTGGGGAGACGGGTTGATGCTGAAGAGCTGAAAGACCCGAAGACGAGCATTGTATTGGGGGCTCGCTATCTTGCCTCTTTGATGAAGCGCTTTTCCAGAAGCCAGCCCGACGTCTGGGCTGCTGCCTACAATGCGGGCCCGACTCATGCCGGGCGCTGGATGAGTGAGCAGTACACCATCGATCTGGAGAAGCTGGATTTTGTAGAGACCTCTCAGTATCTGCAAAGAGTCCTTGTGGGTCAGGCCTTTTATCAGAGTCTGGAAAACCAGGAACCCTGATTTGATTCCGCAAAAGCAAAATCAGTCCGGGGAAACCCTCTCAGGCCGCATAGAATCAACAACTTCGCAGAATGTACATTATGATAACCTAAAACGAAGGCTTAAAATGAGATGGGGAAAGCTGGATGGACGTCCCCTTTCCCTGGTGATTTGCGAATCGGGTTGGAGAAAAATTCGGATCGATTCTATGCGCTCTGGGGGTCGAATATCTTCTGGTAGATGGCTTGGGTTAAAAATAAAGAAAAGTGCCTCAGATTGGCTGAAATCGGCCTCTGCGGATCAGGGCCTGATTTCGAGTTTTCTGAGGCTTGTCAGTGTGGCTTCAATCGAAGTCCGAAGTCTTCGTTTAAGCCCGATCTCCCAGAAGCGGCAGTCTTCGAGCTGGCGGTAGAGATCTCGTAGCTTGCGGCTGGCCTGTTCATAGGCCTGACGTTTTTCTTCTTCTTCCTTCAGACTCTGCTTGAAGGTCAGGGCAACTCTTAAGGAACGAGTGAATTTTTCTTCGCTTTCTTTCACACGCTGGTTTTCTTCCAGAATCTTCTGGTTGAGTTCGCGCTGCTCCTGTTCCAGATGACGGGTGCGTTGTTCGGAGAGTTCAAGCATCTGGCGGGATTCTCCAAGCTCCCGATCTCTTTGGCGCATTTTCTCGGTATATTCTACAAGGGAAATACTTTTGAGTTGTCGGGATTTGTACTGTTCCAGAAGCTCCCGGCTCTCCAGAAGTTCTGTTTCCAGATCGTGGATCTTCTGCTTCAGAGAATTGATGTATTCTCCAAGGGCCTCATCTTCCAGGTCCCGGCTGGCTGGTCGATAGATTTCTGTCTGGAGTGGAAGTTTTGAAGGTGAAGCAGAAAATTCCTCTGCTTGGGGCTGGCGCCCCTGATTCATGAACTCCTTGAGTTGGGGGATTTGCTCCTGGTGAGCGACCCTTTCCACGTCTTCCCGCAAAAACAGAGATTTATTCCCGGCTTTCTTTTTGACTTCCAAAAGGCCCTGATGGATATAGTGGGTATAGATCTTGGTTCTGCCACAGTTCAGAATGCGGCAGGCTTGTTTGACCGTAATGTACGGACTTATGTTCTCAGGGTTTTTCTGGTTCATCAGCAAAGTATCGTCAAAGATTTTCGAACAGATTACATGGAACCGTTCTGTTTGTACAAGTTCTGCGGAAGAGAAAAAACACTTCCCCTTCTCATTTGTTCTGAGGCTTGTTTGTATTGTTTGTTTTGTTCGGGCCATTTATTTATGGCAGTCTGGCGGAATGGGTAACATAATATTATGCTTTTTCTGTTCGCGTTTCAGAGGATGGAAAACAGATTTGAATTCACCGGGAAAGAATTCTTTGGAATTGTTTCAGCCAGTCTGGATTGTCAAAATCCTTTGTAGCCATTTGCAGGAGGGTGAGCAGAATTTTCTGGTCTGTGGGGAAATCCGAATTTTGAAAATGGGGGCTCAGGACTTTTCTGAGTTTCAGGAGAATTTCCCCTTCTGTCTGATTCAGATTCAGATGAATTCCCATAGCAACAGAATTTTTGGTCGGCTCTTCTTGGGGCAAATCGGGAAGGTCCGCTCCTTTGGGAGGAATTGGAGCAGTCAGAACCAGAGCTTCAAAATCTTCGGGGGTCAGAACCGGAGGAATCCAGTCATTGTCTTCGTTCTCAGGAAGGCTTGCATTCAGAAAGGCGTCCAGGGAGTCTTCCACTTCCTGTTCGCGTTTTCTTTGTTCTTCAGCTGGCCGATTCCGTTTTTCTCTCATCATGGGTTCTGAAGTTGTTGCTCGACTTTTTTCCAAACAGTTACAAACAGACTTTCGGTTTCACGGGCTACGGCATAATAGAGCCGGCTGTCCTGCTCATACAGGTAGTGGCAGATGGAGTGGAGCCAGTCCTGGCATGCCTGAGAAAATTCCACGCTGGAATCTTCTGTCTTCTGGAAGAAGTCATCCGAATACTGGCTCATCAGAACTTTGATGCGACGCAGGAGAATGGCGGCTTCCTGGTTGTCAGACTCTTTTTCCAGAAACTGGCTCATCTGAAGCATGATAGAAACACTGATGGAGCCTAGTCGGCGCTTTTCTTCTCTGGAAAGAGGAGGATCCTTGAGCAGAAAATCCCCCATTCCTTTTTCTGCGATCTGGAGAACGTGCTGCTGGTTGACTAACCGGGATAATTTCTGACGGGACTCCTGAGGGAGCTGATCCAATTTATAGCTTTGAATGACCTTAGTGGCCTGATGGGAGCAATAGGCTTCGTAAAAAGCTTCCCTTACATCCGGACTTTTACGGGTCCATTCGGCCAGTTCTTTGAGCAGGGCTGCGGGAAGGGATGAAACCCGGGCCTGACAAGCTTTTAAAACCGGTTCAATGGCTGAACAGTCTTTGGATTGGGCGGCAGATTTGAAGGAGGCCAGAAAATCAGGTTCTTCTGCAGGCTGATTCCGGAGTTCCCGGAACAGAAAAAAGATACGGCTGCAGAGCTTTGAGGCATCTTCCGGGTTTTCCTGCCAGAAACGTCCCCCCAAAAGCTCCTGAAGCACAAGAAGATCAGCCTCCCTTTCCTCAAAGGGTGGAATTCGCTTCTGAATGTCATCCATAACCGTATCCCTTTCTCCTTTGAATGGGACAGGCGGTTTTCTGAGGGCCGGACTTTTCAGGGAATTGGGGGTTGAAAGTCTGGGGCCCTCCGCAGTCGTCTGCCTTTTTTGTTTTGGCGGCTGGGACAGCCAGTTTTTCAGAGAGCTGACAAGCTCCTGATATCTGTTCTGAAGCTGTCGATAGCTCTTTTCCATGTCTTCTATCTTCAGATTGCTGACAGAAGAGTGAATGGACTTGATCATGTCCAGAAGCTTGTTGTTAAAGGTGGCATTCTTGACGCCTGAGGCCGGGCTTTTCCGTCTTTGGATGCGATGTGCCATCAGTTTGTCAGGCAGAAAGGAGGACTCATTATTATCCGGCAGTACTTTCTCCGGAAGAATGAAGAGATGGTGCTTAAGTTCTTCTTTGCTGATGGTTTCCAGGTGGTTTCTGAGGTTCGAACAGATTTTTGGAGTCTCGGAAAGGGCTTCAAAATCAATTGCCAGTGCTCGATCCAGAACAACGGCAATCGAAGGGTTCTGCACCTGGGGATAGCGGAATTTTCTGGCTGGAATCAGGATATGCTGACGCCAGTCATCCAGAGTTTTGATGACAGCCGGCTTCCGCCCGCCTATCGGCACGATTTCCTTAAGAGAGCTTTTGCCGTCCATGAGTGGCAGATTATGGGTCAGGATGTAGTGGTTCAGAGAGCACAGGGCCTCAAGATCCGGAAGCCACTGGGAAACGGTGGCCAGCATACTGCCGGAACCGTCCGGTTTGCGCCCCTGCTTCAGTCGGTAGGATAGTTCGGGGTTGTTCAGTCGGATTCTGAGCTCCTCATGCAGGGGGATGCTCAGGCGTGGCTCCAGATTCATCTGTATGGGCCGAGGGATGAAGATATTCTGCGGATCGGAAAGCATTGCATGCATTGCCCCAAGAGGATCCGCATGAGGTGGTTCGGAAATCAGAACCTTGAGAGAGTGACGGCAGAACATGACCATCTGTTCGGTGGCACCCTCCTGAGTCTGGAGATGTTCGGTCAGTGTTTTCATGTCGGGGCAGGATTCCAGAATCTTCAGGGGGTTTGTGGAATCCAGGGTTTCGGCAAGCCGGAAGCGGTTGTCAAACTCGGTACTCCAGAGGGAAAGGCGACCGAGCTGAATGGGGAGCCCGTAGTCCCAGATGAGTCCGATTTCGTTTTCAAACCAGCGGGACATTTCCCGGACGAGGCATAAGGCCTTACGACTGCTTTCGATCTCAGACATATTCCTGTTTCTCAAGCAAAGCGGCTTCCCAGTCTACGTCCAGCTCATTTGTCATTCTGACCGTGGTGAGTTTTCCGGGATATCCTTGGGGATCCTGCACGTGAATGACTCCATCCACCTCGGGTGCTTCATACTGGCTACGGGCAATCCACCAGTCTCCGGAAAGCTCTTCGAGCATGACTTCGCGGACTTCTCCACTGAGGCTTTTTCGCTTTTCCTTGGTTTCCTGCCAGTCCCGCATCAGTATGTCTTTGCGTTTTTCTCTGGTTTTCCAGTGCACGTCATTTTTCATTCTGCCGGCTTTGGTTCCTTCCTCGTGGGAATATGTGAAGGCTCCAATCCAGTCGAAGTCGGCGTCGCGGACAAATTGCCGTAGCTGTTCGAACTGTTCTTTGGTTTCTCCGGGGAAGCCGACAATGAAAGTGGTTCTCAGGGCGACCTGTCCACCGAAGATCCGGCGGATGCGCCCCAGCTCTTCCAGGTACTGTTCGCCCGAACCGGGCCGTTTCATACTCTGGAGAACGGCTTTGCTGGCATGCTGGAGGGGCATGTCAATATAGTTGGCAATACGGGGCTCGGAGGCCATGAACTCATAGAAGTCCGCATCCAGCCACAGAGGGTAGAGATAGAGCAGGCGAAAGCGGGGAATTGCGGTTTCCCTGAGCAGAGCTTGCAGGAGTTCCTTCAGGTAGCGACCTCCCTTGGCGGGACCGAACAGGTCAGCTCCGTAGTTGGCGGTATCCTGGCAAACAATGTTCACCTCAACGACTCCCCTTTTTTCAAGTTCCTGGGCTTCCTGCACCAGACTTTGGGAGTCAAAACTGTTCATGCGGCCCTTGAAGCCGGGGATGGAGCAGAAAGCACAGTTCTTGTTGCATCCTTCCGCAATTCTCAGATAGGCAAAAGGTGAGGACTCCAGAGCGACACGGGTATAGTCGGTGGCAAAATAAGTGGACTGGGGAACGTCGAACCCAAGTCTGGCCGCAAGACCGGCGGCCTCTTCCATGGTGTTGGAGCTTAGCCAGCCGTCCACTTCGGGCATCTGCTGGTTCAGGTCTCCATAACGCTGAAACAGGCATCCTGTTACCAGTACCTTGGGACGTTTCATGTCGGTCATGGAAAAAATGGTGTCAATGGACTGCTCTTTGGCGTCCTTGATGAACCCGCAGGTGTTGACGATGACCAGATCGGCTTCGTCAGCTTCTTCTACAGGCTCAAAGCCCAGTTTGTGGAAATTGGCCAGATGGATCTCTGAATCCACCATATTTTTGGCACAGCCCA
>CAZDAM010000041.1:0-27446 GCA_964503595.1 uncultured bacterium | reverse complement strand
GTAATGATATCTTCATTCATTGGCTGGTATGGGAGCCCGGCCATGAACAGTGCAAAAGATCCACTCGGATGGAGTATTGCGGTAATCTCCCCCGGACGGGCAGGGCGGCGGATTTCCCGCCAACCTGTCCAGTTCCTGAGCAGAGCCTTCATCATCCAGCCGGATGCGCTCCCTATTAAGAAGATTATAGCGCTCTCTCACCTTCATCAACATCCTCATTGATTCAAGGCAGGCAGCTTTAAGTTCCTGACGGCGAATTTGTCGTTCCTCAACCCGTTCTTCCCGAAGAGCCAGCGAGGCCTGATTTTCACTCAGTCTGACAAAAAGCTCCCGCCCTTCTCCCTCATCCATTTTCACAAGTGCGGGCAAAATCTGGATCCACTCCTGAAAAAGTCCTTCCCGAATCAGTCGCTCCACCCTGGCCACCTGGGACCATCCCAAAAGAATCCCGCCTACTCTGGAATGCTGAAAAGACACCATGACAGAGGACTCCAAGGAACGCAGGGATTGACTATGAATCTCGGATAACCGATCCGCCACCCAGTCTGCCTCAAGCCTCCGGGCTTCCTCAAAAACCCGTGACAGAAGACCTGTATGCGAAGCCTCGTAGAGAAGAGGAGCTGCATCAGAGTGATGAATCAGGGTGGCCAGCAGATGGATACCATCCTGAAAACGTCCCGCTATGGCAAAAAATTCCGGGCTTCGTACCGCCTCCACGAATTTCACATCCCGAAGATGGCGGGCAGCTTCCAGCACTTCCACGGAAAACCCCTGGGCTTTTTCCATCAGGCGGACTGCATCTGCCTCCGGCTGAGTATCCTGCGCAGGCTGAAGTTCAGCCAGATCAGGATGGGACTCAAGCATACGAAAAGCACCCCTCACACCTCCAAGCCAGGCGGAAAGCAGCCCGGCCTCCAGAAGGGAACCAATCATCGGCTGCAACTCTTTGCGGGAAAGCAGGGAAGGAAGCTCAGAAAGAGCCAGAACTCTGGCAAGCTCGCCTTCCCGCCCCACACTGCCACGGGAAATGCGCAAAAAAGCATCCCGGAGAAACCGAAACCGGTTGGAAGAAAGGCGGATATGAAGTTCCTTATCCATCAAAGCCAGAATCAAGGCCTCAAATTTTAGTGTCTCCCTGAGCAGATCAAAATCATCAAAGGGCTCCAAAAGGGAGCGCAAAGAAGGTTCTTCCAGCTTTTTCAAGAATCTGGAGCGCCAGAATTTTTCCTCTTCGCTTCCTGTTACAGGAGGTTTCTGGGCAAAATACTCCCGATAAAAAGCATGGGAACGAATCCAGGTTCTATCTTCAAAAGCACCTGGGCAATTCAGGCATAACAATCCCAGAACAATCCATTTCATGGGCGATAAATTCCCCTTTTCATCTCAAACGCCTCCCGATGAAAAGCCTCAAGCCTGTCATCCCAACGCTTTTCTCCCGTACTCGAGTCAGGTACAAAATACCCCATGCGAGTCAAAGTCTCTCCCACGCTATCCTGCCCCATCCAGATTCTGACCCTCTTATTCTCAAGTATCTGCACCATCAAGGGACGGCCTTTCAGGCGCTTCATTGCCCATTCCTGCCAGATTCCTGTCTCAATAGCCGGTCTGACTCCTCCAAACCGGACTTCACCCAGCCCCCTGAGCGTCAACCCCTGATGATGAACTCCCTCCAGAACATCGGTACGAAGCGGGTATTTTCCGGCTTCATCCTTTAAGGAACGGATCAGATCCAAAACCCCCTCATTCCGGGGCGGAGGATTTTGCGGGGCGTATCCAATTCTTTCCAGAAATGTCGGCTCCGAGTGATGGGGCCATGCCAGAAAACCGGTGATCAGGGAAAAAAGCGCAAGCCAGACGGACATGACTTTGCGTTCGAAAGATGCCCCATTCGGGCTGAATTCTTGACAATCCTTCACAAACACCTAATATAGGGGCCGTTGGAGGGGCTCAGGATGTCCAAACATAAGCATCATCCGATCTTGCAAAAGCTCGGTTCACTCAATCTGGCCATTTTCGTTCTGGTTTTTCTGGCCATACTTCTCACCATTGCCACCTGGATTGAGGGGCAATACGGAACCCGTAATGCCAATCTCTGGATCTATAAAACCCGATGGTTCGACCTTGTTCTGGGGCTGGTATTCGTCAATATCTTCTTCGCCACCTGGCTGAGAATGCCCTTTCGCAGAAGCCATACCGGTTTTGTCATGACTCATGCCGGCATCCTGATCATTCTAATTGGCTCCTTCATCACCCGTCAAATTGGCCAGGAAGGCATGCTCAGTCTTTTTGAAGGAGAGCAGGGCAATGCCATTGTCCAGGAAGGAACCCTGTTCAAAGTCTACTCCCAGAACAGCCAGATCTGGGAACTGGACACCGATTTCTTCGAGGATAAAGAGCCCAATCTGGCTTTTTCTCTCCCTGGGACCGGACAAAGAATTCTGATTGAGAAAGTTTCGGCCCATTCGGAAGACAGCTTTCTTTACACCACCGCCCAAACGGGCCTGAAAAACCAGCCCGCCCTCAGATTTTCCCTGAAAGGCCAGATGGCCAATCTGGAAAACCAGTGGCTGGCAACCCATAACCCCAAAAACCCTCAGGCCAGCACCCTGGCCATCGGCCCCGCCCAGATCGAGCTGAAAAATCCGGTTTCCCCGCAAGAGGCCCAGATTCTGCTGGCACCCCCGGAACCTGCCCACGGAAATCTCTACATCCGGGATGAAGAAAATCCTGACCAGGAAATCGTTTTATCCGTCAGAGATCTGATGCAGACAACCCAGACCCCAACAGATGGACTGAAACTGGAATTCCTGGATTACTACCCCTTTGCCACAGTCATCGAAAACACCCTTCAGAACGATCCTGGCGAGCAGTTTGCAAACCCCGCCATCCGCTTCCTGTTAACCACTGACGAGTCTTCCGAACCCGTGCTACGCTTTCAGAACATTCCCGAATTCAAGAGCAGCCGGGAAACCCAATCCCGCTTCAGCTTTCGCTATCAGGACGCCATGCCTGTCAGCAGCAAACCAAAGCTGACTTTAATCCCCCTCAAGGATGGTTCGATTCTTTATGCCTCCCAATCCTCAAGAGGCCGGACCACCGGGACTCTGAGCCTGGGAAGCCCCGCCGCTACCGGATGGATGGATTTCACCCTGACCGTGCATGAATATATTCCCAATGCCACTGCAATCCCTTCCATGGTTATGGTTGCAAAATCTCCTCTGATGAAAAGTGTGAGGCCCGCCGTACGTTTCAGAATTCTGAACTCCAGGAATGAAATGACCACGGAGCATACCGTGCGCTATGGCGAAGATTATGAACTGAATGCCGGCGATCAGAACTATCGCATCCAGTTCGGCCCCAAACTTCTGCACCTGCCTTTTTCGATCGAACTCAAGGACTTTCGCAAAATCGACTACCCCGGTACCAGTCGGGCCATGTCCTATGAATCGGATGTCATCGTCACCGATCCTGCCCATGCTCCGGTGACTTTTGAAAAAACCATCAAAATGAACCACATCCTGATCCATCAGGGGTGGAAATTCTACCAGGCTGATTTTGAGATTCTCCCTGATGGCCGGGAAATCTCCCGCCTTCAGGTCGGGTACGATCCTGGAACCTCTATCATTTATTTTGGCTGTATCCTCATGGTTCTGGGTATCATCACCATGTTCTGGTTTAAACCCTCTTCCTAAAAAGCGGAAGGAAAAACAGCATGATTCGTCTTCTCCTCATCACTCTCCTGGTTCTCATTGCCCCAAGCCTTCAGGCCGAGCTCTCCCCTCTTGAAAAGCTGAAGCTGTTCCCCATTCTGGATCGGGGAAGGGTCAAACCTCTGAACACTTTTGCCCGTGAATCGGCCTACGAAATCACTGGCAAGGAGAACCCCTTCGGGATGAGCGGAGTTGAATTCTTTCTGAGTCTTCTGGATAACCCGGATAAAGTCACGGATCGTCCCATCATCAAGATTCAGAACCATGATCTTCTAAAAGAGTTCGCTCTGCCCTTGAACCAGAAATATTACTCCTACAACAGCTTCACCAAGGCTCCTGGACTGGAAAAACTTTTTTCAGAGGTCCGGCAGAAAGCTTCCATGAAAAAGAAGCTTACGCCAAGAGATGAAGCTGTCCGCAGCCTGGAAAACGCCATTCACCTGATTTCCGGCATCATTCAGGGAGAAAGCCTGTTTCTGATTCCTCCCAAGGACGGAGGAGCAAACTGGCAGCCCCTATCCAGGATGATGGGCTATTCCATGGAAGAACAACAGGCCTATATCGAAGCCTTTGGCAAAATTCTGGCCGGGTATCACCAGAATCAGGGTACGACTCTCACCGAAGGTATCCAGAGCTTCACAGAGCTTCGGCAGCAGTTCTTTACCATTGACTCCGACATGCAGTCCCGCTTCGAGCAGGAAATTCTGTATCTGGATTTCAAGCCTTATCGCAAATCTGCAATTTTCTACGCCCTCTCTGTCCTCTTTATCCTGTTTTTCCTGCAGACCTCCAACCCCATCATGAAAACCCTTTCCCAGTGCTCCTTCTGGGTGGCTCTGGTCCTGCATACCTGGGCTTTGGGTCTAAGAGTCTATATTCTGGAAAGACCTCCTGTTAGCAATATGTATGAGTCTGTAGTCTTTATGGCCTGGGCCTCCGGAGTGATTTTCCTGATCACCCAGGCCAAAAAGTTCAACTCCTGGTATCACCTGGCGGCAAGCGTCACCGGCGCCTTGACCCTGATCCTTGCCGATCTTCTGCCCATGGATTCCAGCCTTGGGGTTTTAGAAGCCGTTCTACGGTCCAATTACTGGCTGATCATCCATGTAATGACGATTGTATCGAGCTACGGAGCATTTACCCTCTCCGCCATTCTGGCTCATCTCTACCTCATTCTAAGAGTTACCAGACCCGCTCACGAAGCTTTAAGCAACCTGCATGGTCTGATCCTGAACTCCATTCGGGTCGGAGCCCTGCTTCTGGTGGTTGGCATTATTCTTGGTGGAATCTGGGCCAATGAAAGCTGGGGGCGTTTCTGGGGATGGGACCCCAAGGAAACCTGGTCCCTGATTGCCTTCCTCTGCTACATGGCTCTTCTGCATGCCCGCAAAAACGGTAAAATCCGCCAGGATGGAACCGTACTCTGGTCTCTGATCTGCTATCTGATGATTCTGATGACCTGGTACGGAGTCAACTACATTATCGGGGCTGGCCTTCACAGCTATGGCTTCGGCAGTGGTGGAACGCACTGGTTCTGGAGTTTTGTCGCCTTTGAAGTCCTTCTGGCATCTTATCTGGGTCTTCAGTTTAAAAGAAAGCAGAAGCATGGATAAAAAAACAGAAGAATTCCTTCATCAAATGGATGAAAGTGTAGCTCTCTTCAAAAAATCCCTGGTGGATCTGAAAACCCTTATGGAAGAATCCCGGCAGGATGAAGAGCTCTCACCGGAAGAAAAGGCCGAACTGGACAAATTGTGGGATGAAGCCCCACCTTCCCAGGTAAGAGATTCCGAGTAAAGTCCTCTATACCTTCAATTGATTCCTCACCCATTCTTTCAGTTGAGAAGCATCATCTAGTCCATTGGCCCACAGCATATCCAAAGCCCGGTAAGCCCTCTCAGGAGTATCTCCTCCTGTGTGCAACCGATCAGACTGCATCAGGATATTCAAAAGATTCTGCCCCTTAAGAAGCCGGGCCAAGTCGTTCATGTGAATGCGCATCCAGGCATTTCCGTTCGGCTCTTCCCAGGAAGAGTCCATCTGAATCTCAACTGTCTTTTCGGGGAAGTCCCATAAGACCGAGACCTTGCCAGGCTCCAGAAAAAGTTCGAATCGGGCTTCAAGCCTTTCAAACAGTTCAAGGGCCTCTCTGGAAAAGAATTCAAACTTTCTTGCCACAAGCTTTTTCCTGAGCATGTCAGCACTCTCATCCGTAACCTCGGGCCCAGAGAAATCATAAGGGGCTGCTGAAGGCTCGTTCTGAAAGGAACGAAACTCTTCATACAAGGCCAGAATTTCCGAAGTTGCCAGTTTCAGGGGTCTGACATGGGCAATACCTTCCTGAACCAGACGGAATTCATCAAAAATCAGGGGTACAACACAGCGCTGCTCCGGGTTCATTTCAAGCAGGACATCCACAAATTCAAAGGGAGTGGATAGAAATCCCCGGGCATTCATATATGGAGATTGCGGATAAAACAGACCATCGGCTGCCGGTACCACCATATCAACTTCCAAGGAACTGAGCAGGGAAGCATTTTTCAAAAGAACCGTATCCTGACGATTCAGTCTCCGGCGCATCAGAACTCCCATTTCATCATAGCTCTGGTAAGGAGCAAAAACGATCTTCAGACGGCCATCAGAAAACTGGTTCATTGCCACCACATCTTCCTTCTCAAAAACACAGTCAACCAGATTCCAGATCGCTCCGTATTTCCCCTCCACATAAAATCCGATTTCCCCAAAAGGGACATGGGACGGAGTTGCCATGAAGAACTCACTCGCCCCCAGTTCCACCTGCTCCCAGTCAACAAGCTCACAAATCGTTTCAAATTCCATTTCTTCCAGAATTGCCCTCAGCTGAGGATTAGGGGGAATATAGACCGGAATCGAACGCGGCATACGATGCAAGGTTTTGGGATGGACATGATCCCAGTGATGGTGACTGATCAAAAGATGAGTCGGCAGAGGCACATCAAAGCTTATCTGCCCCGGATCCGGGAAACGGCGGCACTGCCCTCCCAGCATATCCGGCTCCAGCCAGGGATCCATCAAGAGACGTGCTTCCTCAAGCTCAACATACAAACATGCGTGACCCAGCAGCTTGACTTTCATAACCTTCCCTCCTGAAGAACCTCTGCCCGTCCCAGAGCCTCCCAGACAATTTTCCACTTGGGCAACCTCTGGATCAGGTTCCGGGAAGGTTTCTGGCGCTTCCCTTTCTGAATCAGCCGGACTTCCTTCTCTTCGGGCAGATACTGCACCTGATAAAGGCCTCCAGGCTCCCTCAATTCCAGTGGGTAATCCTTGATCAGTCGGGGCAGTTCCCAGAAAAACCGGCTGGAAAACAGCTCCTCAGGCCGAATCAGTTCCAGATCCTCAAGCGTCTCCAGACCCAGGTCCAAAAATCTCTCCCGGGCCTGAACTTCACCCTCCAGAAGACCCAGGGCAATTCCCAATTCCTGATAGGTTCTCCACAGTAAGAACTCACTCTTCGGCCAGAGAAAGTCTGATTCCCATAAAAGCCTGGCCAGCTCTTCACCAATCACGTTTTCCCTGATCACATTTTGCAGGTGAGGCCCGCAATAACTTCGGACTTCTCTTTGCCCCCTCTCATCAAGAGGACCCGATTCCTTCCTGGTTACCGGAAGTCTGTCCCTCATGCCCCAGGGAAGAAAAAGAGCATAGTTTCCCTGAACCGTTTCCTTCCCCATTCTCTTCTGGATCACAAAGCGGGAGGCAACAAAGACTGCCGCAACTTTATGACTGGTTTCCTGTTCTGACAAAAATACATCCTCGCCAGAATCTGAATGCCAGCGGCCCCTGCCACGGGCGTGAAAGACCCCTCCAGGAAAATGATGCATCAGAAAAAGCAGTGCTTCATCCCGCTCAGGAACTGAAATTTCGTTTTGGACTTCTATCTCCAGTTCCCGGCAGAAGTCCTTCAGAATTTCTTCAAACCAGACGGACTCATCTCCCAGTTTTTTCTGGCGGTTCTCAGCAGAAAACAAGAGCAGATCCGGGCGGGGAAAGCCTTCCTTTTCTTCCAAAAGGAGTTTCTCCCAGCGAAACTGGCGTAAATCTGCATGGTTGAAGGTCAGGATCTGGGCCAGCCAGAACTGCTGCCGGGGATTCAGTCTGCCTCTGGCACAAAGAACAGAAAACCACTCCGGCTCTACAGGAAGTCGACGGACTTTACGGCCTTCCGGGGTATGAACCTCACATAATCCCAGGCGAGTCCGTGCCCTTTTCAGAGATTCTTCCGGAAGATCGGTCAGCCATTTCAGGTCCTCAGCCTTCCGCTTCAGACGATTCAGCCTTAAAACCACCGGACTCAAATCCCGGATCAGAACTTCCGGAAAGCTCATCTTCTCAAGATTGGCTGCCTTCTGCCAGAGTCGAATCACCTTCCCAGGACCCTGCCTGCCAGCCCGGCCAGCTCTTTGTTCCGCAGCATCTTCAGAAATAGCCTCCAGCAGCAGAACCTCTTTTCCCTGAAAAAAACGGAGTCCTCTTCGAAGACCGCTGTCAATCACAAGATTGACTCCATTGGCGGTCACTGCCGATTCCAGAAGGTTTGTCGCCAGAAGAACCCGCGATTTTTCGCTTCTCAAAGCTTCATGCTGTTCTTCAAGCCGCATCCCCCCATGTACGGCATGCACATTTTTAAAGTGGGGCAGCAGGGTCTGTCTGGCTGACTGAATCTCCCCTTTCCCCGGCAGGAAAACCAGAGCTGCATGAAAGGGGGTGATCTTAAGGGCCTTCAGAATACTTTCGTTCATTCCCTGCAAAGATGGAAACAGGGAGGCTCCCGCATATTCCACTTCCAGCGGATACTGCCTGGATTCGACCTGAAGAACTCTCAGATTGGAAAAGCTCCGGTAAAGTGTCTGATCCAGGGTTGCCGACATCAGAATCAGACGGGCCGGGCATTTCTGAAAGAACAGAGCCTGCAGCAGATCCATCTCAAGACTGCGCTCATGAACCTCATCCAGAATGATGAAATCCACCTCAAAGGGCAGCCCTTCCTCCAGCCAGTTCAAAAGAATCCCTGGAGTCACCACCGCACTATGGCACCCCTGGGGAAGATGATGCTCAAACCTGACACAAAAGCCCAGATTCGTCATCCTTTTGGAATGCCATAAGAAAGCCCCTTTCGCTGCCACCCTTCTGGGTTCCACCAAAAGAAAGGACTTGCCCTCCTCAAAAATCCACTGGGGGACTCTCAGGGTTTTTCCGGAACCGGGAGGAGCCTGAATCAGCAGAAGTTTTTCCCTGGCCGCTAAGAAGTCCTCCCTGATATCTTCCAACGGGAGTCTGGTTTCAGTCTCCATAGATTCCTCGAAGAATCAGTAGCCGTTTCTTCAGAAGCTCTGGCACCTCCAGAAAAAACAGATGCCCTCCCGGATAGGAGAAAACATCCTGAAGAACAATCACTTCTTCAATCCTTCCTCTCTGAAACGGCAAAATAACCTGATCTTCATGCCCTTCATGCACATAAACCGGACACTCAAGCTGAGTCAGAGCCTCTTTGGTATCACAGGCAAGCATGGCCTGAAAATGAAGCTTCAGTGTATGTCCGTCCAGACTGTAGGGCTGTTTTCGTAAATGCTCAGCGTAAGCCTGTTTGATGGATTCAGACTCCTCGGAAAAACAGGGCTCAAGCATTTTCAGGACGGTTTCCTCTCCTGCCTGAGTCCTGGAAAACCAGATTCGCCTGGCTGCCGGATCAATCGGATCGGGATTGTTCCGCCCTCCCCTGGTCGTACACATCAGGTGCAGGTCCAGAAGTCTGAGCCGAGGGGCCATCAGCTGAGCTATGATCCCACCCATAGAAATTCCCATTAGAGAAAAGTCTTCCAGACCATCACAAAGCCCAATGGCATAGTCCGCCATTTCCCGCATATCCAGATTCTGACGATTTTTCAACTCCCCATTCATTCCGAATGGTTCAAGAATACGATGCGTTCCAAAACGAAGGCTTCGAATCAGTGGCAAAAGGGCATGTGCCGTCCCGCCCCAGCCCGGTATCCAGACATACTGCAAATGGGGGTTTTCTGAGTGTGAAATTTCCTGAAAAGCCTGATTTTTCATACCTCGCAGGATATCACCAAATAAGAAAAAACCCCGTTTTGAAACTCAAAACAGGGCTTTTGCACTTTGCTGTTTCAAAGAATCAGCGCATCTGATCCTGAATTCGGGTGTATTCAAGATACTTATCCTTATATTCCTCGCTCCCCAATTTACCCTGAGCCTGCATATTCAGAAGCTCACGATAGATTGCATCCTTCTGCTGCTTCAAAGAAGCATGAGCCGGATTCTGGGTTCCGGGAACCGGAGCAAAAATCATTGCCGTACCACCATTGCCTCCAGAACTGGAAGATGGGGCTGCGGGTGCTACAATCGAAGAGGAGGGAGCAGCTGGAGCCGGGGTCGCTGCCGCAACCGGATTGGCTGCTGCATGACTGCTGCCTACATGCTGCATGATTTCAGGAAAGTTATCCAGAAGATACTGGTAACGGTTTTTTCCCATGGCAAACATCGGAGTTGTGTAAGTCGCTCCATCCACTTTCACAATTCCCCAGGGAGTCATGTTCCTGGAAGCCAGGTACTGGTCAATCCTGGCCTGAACCGACGGGTCGTTCCAGGGCTCGACCATAGGCTGGGCTGCTGCCTGCTGAGCCTGAGTCTGAACCTGAGCCTCATTGGCATTGCCGACACCTGCATTCATCAGAGCCAGGTAGCGCTCTTCGATATCGGGATAGATGGCCTCGATCTCCTGCTGTTTCGCAATATAGGGACCAAACTGGGCCTCATAGGCACCCAGGTCTCCGGACTGCTGGAGGACATCGCGAACCTGCATCAGTTGTCCGTAGGACTGGGAATTGGCCTCAATTGCCGCCTGCATGGCCTGCATTTTCTGTTCGAGAGCCTGGCGCTGAGCCGGGTCCGAGGCGGACTGCATCTGCTCCTGAAGTGTGATGATGTCATTCACTTTCCGGATCAGATCATTTTGAGTTCCGTTGACCGCCTGCAAAAGCTGAGGAAGCTGCTCAGCAACTGAAGGCTGCTTGCTCCCTCCACCAAACCAACCGGTGATGGTATCCCAGATCTGGCTCAGAAAGGCGTCTGATCGGGAAACCGTCCCAAAGCTTGCAAATGCTGTCACAATAAAAATAAAACTGATTTTTCTGCAGTTCAGGAACATGGTTCCCTCCCTTCCCTGCATGTATTACGAAGACCGGGAGGAAATAGTTGCAAGGAAATTTTCGAAATCTTCCTGCCTGTTCCTGGGGTTCTCCAGATCCTGCTGCCTTAAAAACCCATTCAGACCAAGATCCGAAGCCAGATTTTGGCACTTGGCATCGTAGAGGACACAGAAGCAGGGAAGATCCATCTGGTGAGCCAGGACAATTCCGTGATAACGCATGCTGATACAGGCCCGGCATTCAGAAAGCCATTCCCCCACCTCACCCGGATCCATTTCATAGACTTTCTGACAAACCCGGGGAAACCGCTTTCTGCAAAAATCCTGCAATGACTCATCCCTTTCAAAAAGGATCAGCAGAACCTCTTCTTTCTCAAGTCTCTCAAGGATCATTTCCAAAGCTTTAAGGCCCTGATTCAAAGGTAGCGAACGCCAGATCACCCCGATTTTCTGTCCCTTGCGAAGTAGGCTTTCAAAAGGCGGGTGAGCCAGAACCCAGTCCCGACTGACTTCAATCTGAGACGGAGAAACTCCCAAGTTCACCAAAACCTGTCGGGACTCCAGATCCCGGACTTCAAGCCTCGATTTTCCAATCACCCAGGGAAGTAAAATACGGGAAAACCTGAACCGGAAGGGTGAGAACCCTACTCCCCGGTATTCCACTTCAAGACCAAGCAGTCTCGCCAGAAAAATATGCCAGGAATACCAGAGAAAGCTCTTCAGGGAGCTCGCATCCTGAAGGACTCCGCCGGGGCCAATCTGAAGAATCCTGGATTTTCTGGCCTCCACAAAAAAATCAATGATCGAACCTCTGGGAATTGCCTTACGGTGATTCCGCATACGTGGTCCACTGATGAAGCGGGCATCAGGATATTTTTTCAACGCCACAGACAAAAGCAGGTCATCCCCCAGATTGCCAAATCCAAAATACCCAAGAAGAAGCCTTCCTTCCCGCTTTCTTGGCCAGAAAAACCACATGAAGAAAAGGGGTATGGATACCAGAATCCAGGCATTGAGAACCCGCAGCAGAATGAGCCAGTATGGAGTATGCAGATGAGAAAATGTGTTGAAGACAGAACTGGCCAGAAAAGCCGAAGAAATCAGAGCCAGAAGCTGGAAAAGCGGATGAGAGCTCATCAGTCCACACAAAACAGTCCAGAACAGGATCTCTCTGGTACGGGGGCGGGCGATGAGGGCATCTTCCAGAAAGGCACGCACCTGAAGCTCCAGACTGGATGCCGGCAACAGGGTCTGATTCCCGGAACGCAGTACCAGAAGCCACACCCCAAAGAGAATCAATCCGCAAAGAATCAGTCCGGTTTTCCAAGAAATCCGAAATCTCAGGAACCATTCCCTGCCCGACTTCAGCCATCCGCTGATGAGCTCAAACCCAATCACAAGAACTGGAGCCAAAAGTAGCGACGCCTTGACTCCGCGAGGTAGAAAAACCCTTTTTTCAAAAGACCAGGCATCAAAGAGCAGATAGCTGGCACTTCCCAGAAAAATGAGCCATAAAAACAGAGAAAACCAGATTTCAAAAAGCCCTTTCCAGCCACGGTTCATCCTGGGTTTGACCCAATAGAAACAAAGATAGAGAACACTAAGAATCGAAAAGACAAAGCCCTGAAGCTGAATATTCAGAGGATATTCATAGACCATGAAGATCAGAATCCACCAGAAGGCGGGATTGAGCTGAAATCCCAGCCAGATAATAAAAAGCTGAAACAGGAGAATCCTCACGGGAATCAGATCAGGCCCCTCTTCTTTCAGGGGGAGATGTTCCCGCCCGGAAATGTGTAAATCCTTGATAAGCTCCTGCCAGAAACCTCCATGAGTCGTACTCAGCCATTCCTCCTCCAGGCGCAGAACTCTTACACTTCTTTCCCTCACGGCCCTCAGAAGCCTCTGTCTGATCTTCTGCGTATCCTGAGGAAGCTCATCTGGAAACAGGCGATGCACCCAGAAAAAATCACGCCCAAAGGCTTCCACCGGAGAAATTTCCGGGTACTCGCAAAGCTCATAAACCAGGCCCCGCTTCTGAGGGGGATTTTCAGGCAAAGGAAGAGCCTCCCTTCCTGTTCTTAACAGAGGAAGAAACCAGCTCTTCGCGAGTCTTTCCTTCTCACTTCCCAGGGGTATCGCCAGACGGGATGCAGGAACCCCTGTTTCCAGAAGTTTCAGGGCCTTTGCTTCATCGGCATCAAAAAGGATTGAAGGATGATTCAAAAATAAGGGAAAAAGCTCTGAATTCAGAACGGCATCACTGGCTGGCACCAGAAACCAGACTGGCCTTCGCTGATCTTCCCTGTAGGAAAGACAAGCCCCCAGAAGCGAAAACAGAAAAATCCAGACAAACCAAGACCTATTCACACAATGTTTATCGGCAGGAAAAAAGCCCAACTGCATAATTTACAGACGGGCTTTTTCAGGCTTCTTGAATTCCTACCCTTTTTTAGGTGGACCCGGAGGACGGGGTGGCGCCGGACGAGCGCCCGGTGGCCTTGCTCCCGGAGGAGCCGGACGAGCGCCAGGAGGACCTGGAGGGCGGGGTGGCGCCGGACGAGCGCCGCCAGGAGGAGCCGGGCGGGCACCAGGAGGGCGCGCACCAGGAGGAGCCGGACGGGCACCAGGAGGAGCCGGACGGGCACCAGGAGGAGCCGGACGGGCACCAGGAGGGCGCGCACCAGGAGGAGCCGGACGGGCACCGGGAGGGGCCGGAGGAGGCCTTTGAGCCACCGGTCGCTGCTGAGGAGGAGCCGCCGCCGGAACGGGGGCCGCTACAGGAACTGCTTCTGCTGCCGGGGCTGCCTCTGGAGGCGCTTCGCCGCGTTCCGCAGCATTCAGTGCGTCAAGCTTTTTCTGAAGGGCTTCAGCCTTGCCAAAATCAGTATTCTTGACTTTATCAATCGCAATTTTCAGAGCCACTTTTTCATTGATCGGATCGACACCACGCACACAAACCCGATTCCTGCCGGATTCCTTGCAGACATAAAGCATTTCATCTGCTGCGTGCATGACCTCATCCATCGTCTTGCCGTCTTCCGGATAGGAAGCAACTCCAAGCGAAAGGGTCACAGAAAGCATGCCAGCTTCAGTATCAAACTGCTTGGCCTCAATATTCTTGCGCAACTGTTCAGCAATTTTACGGGCTTCGGTCTTGTCCGTTTCCGGGAGAATCTGACCAAATTCCTCTCCTCCGTAGCGACCGGCCATATCCCCTTTGCGGGTCACTTTCTTGTACTCCTGGGCTACCCCGGCCAGTACGAAGTCTCCAATCGCATGACCATACTGATCGTTGAAACCCTTGAAGTGATCAATGTCTGACATGAAGAAGGCAATTGTGTGGCCCTGCTGATCGGCTCTGGCCATTTCCTTCTCAAAGAAATCCAGCATGGAGCGACGGTTGTTCAGCCCGGTGAGGGCATCAATGGTAGCCCACTCCTGGGTTTTCTTGAACATGCGGGCATTCTGAATGGCCATTGCTGCAAGAGAAATCAAAATCGTCACCAGACGGTTTTCGTCCTGTTTGTTGGATGTCGCCTGTTTCTCAATCTGCTCGATGTTCAGAACCCCTACAATGGAATCCTTGGTTGCGAGTGGGGCGCAGATATAGGTTTTCTTGCCGGAAAACTTGGTAATCTGAGCCAGCTTTGGATCTGTTTTGAGTGTTTCCTCATCCACAATCATATTGTTCTGGACAACATAGCCGACAATACCCTCGCCGACCTTCTCACTGAAAGCAGCTACTTCAGCGGCATCCCATCCATGATGACGAACCAGATCCATCTGCTGGGTTTCCGGGTCCACCAGAATAATCGCAGCCTTGAGAGCCTTGAGGTTGCGGATCACATTTTCCATGGTCAGCGCGATCACTTCCTGGGGATCCAGAGTCGAACCAACCACTTTCGCCATGTTGGAGAGAGAAACCATCAGAGTGGAAAGGGCCATAACCCGATCCTTGGTTTCCCCAACCTGTTTGGTGAGTTTATTGGACTCCCTGATCTTGCGGGTGAGTTCTTCTTTTATTTCATCCGCCGACTTCTCGCCCGGCTTGGGTTCTTCCAGCTTGTCGGCCAGAATATCCATGGTCGCAGACAGGACAAAAACGAGGATGGAAGCCACCAGGGGAAGACCAAAAATAGCTCCGGTCATAGCATCTTCCTCGTTCAGGATGCCTTCGTTATACAGGCTTCCCTGCAAAAAATACAGACCAACAGCCGGTAGCAGGAAACAGATTGCACTGGTAAATGCAGCCTTCAACCACTTACTACTAAATATGCCTAACATGCGATGCTGGAGAGAGCTCTTGATTTGAACCCTGAATGCATTCTAGCAGGACACCTGCAGTTTGACCAGATAAGTTCTGGCGACTCCGGGCTTCATGAGCAGCTCTCTCCCCTTTCAGAACACAAATCGTCATAATCAGGCTCTTTTGCAAGGGATCTGGACATTGAAAACCATCTAATGCACCCGAAGTCTTCTGTAAATGACCCAGGTCATAATACCGAGAAAAACCAGATTCTGAAGCCAACCCGCCAGAAACGGGGGTAGTACCTGATTCCTGCCCAAAGGAAGACTCAAAGCCATAATCAGAAAATAGAGAAAGGAAAAAATCAGACTGATCCCAAAGCCCAGAGAGCCCCCGCCACGATGAGAACCAACCCCGAGGCCCGCGCCAATGAAAGCAAACAGCATGACGGCAAAAGGGAAAGCCGTCTTGTTCCAGAAGTCCACCTGAAGAGGAATGGTCGAAATCACTCCCCTTTCCTGGTGATAATCGATCAGATCCAGAATCTCCTGAAAGCTCATTTCCTGGGGCTTTTTCTCTTCATAATTCTGAAGATCCCGAATACCCAAATCCAGATCCATCACAAGGCCTGGGAGTGGGCGATTGATCACTGGAGCCACAACTCCTGCCGATGTCCGGGATTCTGTAGCTCCCAGAAGCTCCCATCCTCCACCGGTGGTCATCCTGGCTGAAGAGGCTGAAATCTGGCGAAATCCGAGAGAGTATTCCTTAATCAGCACTCTTCTTAATTCATAAGAGCTGAGATCAATCTCCCCGATGAAAAGAAGCCGGTCTCCGCTCAGACGCATGACCACATCCCGCCGGATCTTAGGTTCATGGAACTGGCGAATCTTGGTACGGAAGAGCTCAGTCCTGATCTTCAATGCCGGGGGGATAATAAAATCCTGGATATAAAAGGTCATGCCAAAGGCCAGAAAGGCAAACAAGGCCACAGGCTTGAGACAGGAAAGAAAACCGATCCCCCCGGCCTGAATCGCTACAAGCTCACTGGAGCGGGACATCTGGGCGAAAACCAGAAGTCCGGCAAGCATGGCTGAAGTGGGAAAAATGAACAGCATGTCTTTGGGGATCGAGTTCAGAAACCAGGTCAGGACAATCCAGAAATCGATCCTGTTGTTGAAATAAAAATCCAAAGACTTCTGCAACGGATCAAGAGCAATGATCAGGGTTGTCCCCACCAGACCGAAGAAAAACGGCCCCAGAAGCTTGAAAAACAGATAGCGGTGAAGTTTCTTCACCTGTTACTCCGTATCGGAAACCACTCCGTGCTTCCCGACATTGCGCGATTCCATGCTCATCTTTACGCTGGTCTTTCCGTTCAAGAGAGAAACTTCCATCGAATCTACACCGTTGGGAGGACGCAGCCAAAGAGCCGAATCTTCACTTAAAGCGACTTCTCCAGCACTTTCTTCACGAAGCCACAGACCCCTTCTGGCAATCTCTCTCACTGGCGCCTCCGCATCAATCAGAGGCTTGACTTTACTCCCCAGAGCCCGATGAACTTCCCTGACTCCCCGGCAAAGCTCCCTGAACTCCCGTGGTTCCAGCGACATACGGTGATCCGGTCCATCCATATCCTTGTCCAGAGTGAAATGCTTTTCAATCAGCGAGGCTCCAAGAGCCACAGAAGCAACTGCCTGACTGGTTCCCAGAGAATGATCGGAAAAACCCACCGGCCCGGAATGCATGCGGGCCAGTTTCTGGATGAAGCGCAGATGCACATCCTCAAGACGGGGCGGATAATTGGAAACACAGTGCAAAAGCACAATTTCCACATCCTGCAAAAACGACTGCTTTAAAACTGCTGCAATTTCCTGCGGGCTCGCCATGCCCGTGGAAAGGATCGTTGGCTTTTCCATAACGGCAATTCTTTTAAGCAGATCAAGCCAGGTGATATCAGGAGAAGCCACCTTGAAGGCATCAACGTTCAGATCTGCGAGGATCCGCACCCAGGAAAGGCATAAGGGAGTCGACAGAAAATCCACACCGACTTCGCGGCAATGGCGCATCACCCTTTCCGTATCCGAAACACTCAACTCACAGCCCTTGAAGATCTCAAAGCCCGGACCACCGGGAAGAATAAACTCCTCGGTGAAATAGCTCTGCAGCTTGACCCCATGAACCCCAGCTTCTTTGGCAGAGTCCACCATGCGAAGACAGGTACTCAGATCCCCATTGTGATTCAGACCAAGCTCGGCCAGAATATAGGGTTCATGACCAGCCCCAACCTTATGCTTTCCAATCTGAATTTCAGCCACGCAGAGCCTCCTGAACCAGTGCGGATAAAATCTTGCCATCACAGCGCCCCCTGGTTTTCGGAACAAGAATGCCCATGACCCTGCCCATATCCTTGGGCGAGGATGCGCCGCTGGCACTCACTGTCTCAGCGACCAGAGCTTTCATTTCCTCTTCACTCATCTGGGGAGGAAGATATGCCCGAAGAACATCAGCATCGGCTTTCTGAGCCAGAATTTCTTCAGCACGATTGTCTTTTTCAAGAAAGGAGATGGTTTCTTCATACTGCTTGATCAGTTTCTGGGTAATACCCAGAATCTGTTCATCGCTCACATCCTGCCTGGAATCGATCTCTTCCTTGCGAAGAGCTGACCAGAGCAGACGGACAGCTCCCAGAGCCTGCTTGTTGCCCGCTTTCATATGACTCTTCATGTCTTCCTGAATTTTCGCCTTCAAACTCATGGGTTCTCCTTCCCGGCAAGACTGATTTGCAGGGGCCGGGATTATAGCATGGAGCAGAGTCAACTCCTTTCCGTGATTTCCCGTATACTATAGGGAGTAAACCTGAGATTTGTGAGGAAATCACATGCAATCCATTCTGAAGTTCTTCCTTCTGCTTCAACTCATCAGCCAGAGCTTATGGGCAGCAGACATATCCCTGGAGGCCCAGAACCTCTTCAAACAGGCTCTGGAATCCAATTCTTCCGGGGATTATCCCACTGCCCTTTCCTACTATATCCAATCCTACAATGCAGATCCTGACGTCCTCGGTCTTCAGGATGAGGGCCTTCTGGAAAACTCCACGCGCTACTTTGAAGAGTACCTCAAGGATCACACCGGGGATGTCAACAGCCTCATGTGGCTCGCATCCATTGCCACCATGCAGGGCAATTTCCAGCGCTCCATCGACTATTACCAGAAAGTTGTTCTCTATGCTCCCAATTCTGATGAAGCGGTTCAGGCTGACAGGGAAATCCTGAGAATGGAAAGTATTCTGAAGGGCAAGAAGGATGTGGAACAGCAGAAATTTCAGGAGCGTATGGAGCAGTCCCGTCTGGAAGACAAGATCCGGACCAATCTCACCTCAGAACTGGAAGCCCGCTACCGCTCGGAAATTGGACGCCTCAAGGCTGAGATCGATACCCTCAAGCGCCAGCTTTATGATGCTGAGCAGAAGGCGGAATCCCTGGCCAAGAATCAACAGGACACCAGTTCTCAGGTGGAGCAGCTTCAGGAAGACAACGAGCACAATCGCAAGATGTATCTTTATTACCTGAAAAAGAATCAGGAGCGCTGAATTTCTTCCCAGGCCTGTCTCATCAGGATTTCAAGACTTGAGGTCAATTCGGCCTGCGCTTCCCTCTCAAGCTCCTTCTCCATGGTCAGAAGACTGGGAGGGAGAATCTGAAGAGTGACCCTCGACCCTCTGAGCATCCTTCCATGCTTGGGCAGCACCTTATGAGTCCCATGAATCAAAACGGGTACAATCGGCACCCTGGCTCTGGACGCAATGGCGACTGAACCTTCCTTGAAAGGCTGGATTCGACCATCATTCGAGCGCGTTCCTTCAGCAAATACCGCAAGATTGAAACCGTCTCTTAAAAGTTTCAGGGCCCGCTTGATCGCCGTAACGTCCGTACCGTCCCGATGCAGGGGTATATTGCCTGAAACCTCGCTCATAGAACCAAAAATCGGCACCTGATGCAGCTCTTCCTTGACCATGAAAGTAATGAAATCCGGGAAATAGGCCCACATTTCAACCGGATCCCAGTGCGAGCAGTGATTCATGATCACGATATAGGGACGGGGAAGGTCCTTCAAAAGCTCTTCCCCAATCAGATGAGCCTCCGTCAGGGTGATTCCTGTCAGAAGACGACAGGCCACATGGCCCAGCAGATGATGAATGGTATATCGGGTCAAAGCTCGCATCCTAGAAAGAATCGCCCGTTTCCCGGATTGGCTTTAGTCAATGGGATGCCTTTGTCATAAAAACTTGTGTCCCGGCTTCACTCCAACTAGAATTCGCCCATGTTTCTTGCCCAATCCCCCATCCACCAAAGTGCTTTCTGGAACGATTTCGCAACTCTCCTGCTTCAGGCCCTGAAGCCCAATCTTGAAGGCAGACTCCCTGGGATATTCGCCCTTTCTGACTGGCATACCCTGCTTCTGAATCAGGATCCCGAGGTCATGAATCTGATTGCCCGTGCTGAAATCCATGTTCTTGAAGGTGTTCTGGTGACCAGCATTCAGGAGGTCATGGAGCCTCTTCAGTTCAAGAGCGAACTTCAGACTCCCTGGACAGTTTCCATTGAAAGTCTTTATCAGCTCGGATGGGAACATCTGATCCGGTTTTCTCCCAGAGGTTATGAACTCGGTGGCCGGAAAAAAAGCCAGGCTTCCTCGGAGCCGGAAAGCATCGGAATCTTTTCATCCCCGGACGAAGTCGCCCACACCATCACCCTGTTTGAGCAGGAAAAGCGTAAGGAAAAAAGCCTGCTGCACAAGTAGATACAACAGGCTTTTCATCAGTCCGGACTTAGTCTGGCATCAGAATTTTCAGAATCCTTCTGGCCAGATAAAGGCTAAAAAAGGCCTGAAGTCCCAGCCAGCCAATGTCCAGAATCAATGGGAACCAGCCTAAGACTTTGGAACCAATCTGCGGAAGAATGACCAGAAGCTGGGCCAGAAACCAGCCGAACAGACCAAAGGATCCCCCGCTTAAAAGTGGCAGAAGAACCTTCTTGTGAAGAGTCATCAGAACCAGCCCCAGAAACGGTAGAATCGAACGCCAAAGAGGTGTCCCTCCTTCACCGGCCAGATGTTCATCCAGTCCGGGAAGAGCCTGCAGGAAACTGTAGGACTCAAGTCCAGGCAGCCAGTTCAGTCCAGCTCCAAAAATCAGCAGACCTAACCAGAAAAGTGGCATTGCCAGAAGGTTCAGACCAGAGAAATACATTGCCGCAGCGACTCCGGCCACCAGGGCAAAGCCGGATGCAATCCTGCTGATATGGCTTTTGTAGCCGATGTAGGAGGAACCACATCCCAGATAGAAAGAACTGTTCCCGCAGATCCACTGGTCTGAAGCATTCCAGCTCCCTCCAACTGCCTGACCCACAAGAGCAGTCGCCTGAGCCGCATTGAGAATTCCAGCTCCGTAAAACTCTCTGGGACCCTTCTTCGGACGGGCCGATGCCAGAAGAATCTTTTCCACCTTCTGGGGATTTTTTACCCCCATGGAATAAATCAGGGCCGCAACCCCGGCTACGTGAGGAGAAGCCATGGAAGTTCCCATGAAAAGCATGTAATCATCGCGAGAGGGATCTCCGGAGTAAACCGTATTCTGTAAAACCCCGTCCGGCAGGCCATCTCCATTCTGATCCACCCGGACGTTTCCACCAGGAGCAGCAATGCTGATTTCCTTGCCCCGGCTGGAGTAAAAGGTCAGATTCTCATCAAACTGAAGGGCGCTCACCGCCATACATTCCGGATAACGCGCCGGCCAGCCAATACTTCCGCCGGAATTTCCGGCAGCGCATACAGGAAGGGTTCCCTTGGAACGGGCATGCTGAAGTGCCTTGCGAAGAACCCCAACCGGCAGAGGTCCACCAAGACTCAGGTTGATGACGTGGGCTCCGTTGTCTGCTGCATAGGCAATCGCACGGGCAATCCCGCGGATATCTCCCCGACCGGAACCATCCAGAACCTTAAGCGGCATAATGGTGGCTTCCGGAGCCACGCCAATAACTCCCAGACCATTATTGGTCGACTGGGCGATTGTGCCCGCCACGTGGGTTCCATGTCCGTGATCATCATTGGCATGAATCGTATTATCAATGAAATTGAATGGTTTTATGAAGCGGGCCTGATTCAAGTCCCGGGCCAGATTGTAGCGTCCGTGCTTCTCATACGCCACGCCCGTGTCAATCACGGCAACCACAACCCCTTTTCCCTGAGCTTTCCTGTGCGCTTCAGAAACACCGATCTGGGCCATATGCCACTGGTGGCGATAGAACGGATCCTGGTAATCACCTGGATTAGGCTGAGGAAGCTTAGAAAGAGACACAGGGCTTCTTTCTTCCTTCTGGGGAAGCTGGTTGGATACCAATTCGAAAATGGCATTGGGCTCGATCGCCTCGACCAGCCCGGATTCCATCAGAAGCTTCTGCTCCTCGGCCCCAAGCTCACGACCGGATTCCAGCCAGGCGACTTTTTCTTCCCGGCCAAATTCTCCCTGGAGCCAGCGGGCATCAAATCCAAGAGACCATTCCAGAGCATCGGCCTGATCCTCCTGAACCCCATCCCTGTAATCGATAAGCCAGCCACGGGCCTGGATTTCATTGGCCCGTCTCTCGGGGGGACGGGTGGTTCCAGGGGGAACAATCACGCCATCTTCCGGTTTCGGCTTCGGGAATTCGGCCCATACCGAAAGACTCAGTGCAGCAAGCAGCAAGAGATGAATAAAACGCATACTTCCCCCTTAAAGCCCTTTAAGCTCCGGAAAACGGTTTTTGAGGTGTTCCCAGCGGCTGGTGCTCTCACCACTGGATTCACTGAACAGAGGAGTCCCTCCGGCATAGAAGGTGCCTTCCGGATCTCCGTAGGCATTCAGTCCCCTTTCCCTGAGCCAGGCATCAACCTTGCCCTGAATGTGGGACGGGATAGAATCATCATGAAACGAGTCGGCCGGGATTACAATTTTTTCATCTGACACAGCAAAGCTCCTCTGATAAGGAATTTACCCTCTTCTATCCTACCGTGTGGTTTCCCTGTGGAGCAAATCCGTGTCCCATCAGGATGAGCCAGGCCAGAAATCTTTTAAGCGAACTAACGCTTCCTTGTTCTGCTGGAGTTTTTTGATCGCACGATTCTCAATCTGGCGAACCCGCTCACGCGTAATACCCATCATCTGTCCAATCCAGGAAAGAGAGCGTGGGACTCCATCATCCAGACCAAACCGAAGCTTGATGATCATCGCCTCCCTCTCGGAAAGCACTTCCATCACGGCATGAATCTGATCTTTCAGGGTTTTTTTCAGAATTTTCTGTTCCGGAGAGTTCTCTTCGTCTGTATCTTCCAGAAAATCCTTGATGGAGGAATCAGAATCATCACTGATCGTCTGCTCTAAAGAAAGCGTATCCTGAACCGCACTTAAAAGATTCTGAATCTGTTCCGCTGGCACACCTGTTCGTTCGGAAAGCTCATCAAGAGTCGGCTCACGTCCCCATTGATCCGTCATTTCGTTACGGGCCCTGCGGATTTTGTTGAGGGTTTCCATGACGTGCACAGGAACCCTGACCAGACGAGGCTGCTCGGAAATGGCCCGGATGATGGACTGGCGAATCCACCAGGTTGCATAGGTGGAAAATTTATAGCCGAGGGAGTAGTCAAATTTTTCAATCGAGCGCATCAGGCCCATATTGCCTTCCTGAATCAAATCCAGAAAGAGAATGCCCCGATTGACGTATTTCTTGGCAATATTGACCACGAGCCTGAGATTGCTTTCCACCATCTCTTTCTTGGCTTCCAGATCTCCCTGCTCAATTTTTTTGGCGAGCTCCACTTCCTGCTTATCATTCAGAAGATGCAGCTTTTTCAGTCCGCCAAGATAACTCTGAACCGCCGTTCCCAAAACATCTTCCTGCCCCTTGCGCTTGGAAGGAGCCTTGAAGCCGGGGCGACGGCGGGTCCGGAGTTTATTGAAACGACGTTCGCTCATGCAGAGGCGTTGGCGCCTTCCTCCAGGAAGACCCCCATACGGGAGTATTTATCAAACCGTCTCTGCACCAGAACCTTGCCGGAAACTGTTTTCAGTTCTTCCAGATTCTTCGCAATCGCAGCGCTGACATTGGAATAGGTCTTTTCAATATCCCGATGTGCTCCACCCAATGGCTCCGGGATGATTTCATCAATCACGCCCAGTTCCTTGAGATTTTCCGAAGTAATCTTCATCGCATTGGCCGCATCTTTGGAGTGAGAAACCTCTTTCCAGAGAATCGATGCACAGCCTTCAGGGGAAATCACCGAATAGATCGAGTGCTGGAGCATCAGGACCTTATCACCGACCCCAAGGGCAACCGCACCTCCAGACCCCCCCTCACCAATCACAATCGCAATGATGGGAACCTGCAGAAAGGACATCTCGAAAATATTGCGGGCAATCGCTTCTCCCTGACCCCTCTCTTCGGCTTCCTTGCCGGGATAGGCTCCAGGAGTATCAATGAAAAGAATCAGCGGGCGACCAAATTTGTTGGCAAACTGCATCAGTCTCAAGGCCTTGCGATAGCCTTCCGGATGGGGCATACCAAAATTACGGAAGATTTTTTCCTCAGTGCCCCGCCCCTTTTCATGACCGATCACCACAACAGGCTCACCCTGAAAACGGGCCATTCCACCCACAATGGAGCTGTCGTCATAAAACTGGCGCCCGCCATGCATTTCCACAAAATCCGTAAACATTGCCCGGATATAATCCAGGGTATATGGCCTTTGGGGATGGCGGGCGATCTGGGTCACTTCCCAGGCCGAAACCTTACTGTAGGTCTGCTGTCTCAAGGCATTGAGCTTCTCGCTCAGTTTCTCAATTTCCGGTCCAAGATCCAGAAGCTTTCCATCAGAAAGCTCCTTGAGTTCCCGGATTTTGTTTTCCAGTTCCAGAATGGGCCCTTCAAAGGGCAATGGCTCAACTGTGGTCGGGCTGGTTGACATGATAGGAACCATCCTTTCGTTTGAAGAATGCCAGTATTTTGGCGAGAGAGGATCGCATTTCAGAGCGGGTGAGAATCATATCAATTACCCCTTTTTCCAGAAGAAACTCCGAAGTCTGAAACCCTTCCGGGAGAGTCTCCCGAATGGTCTGCTCAATCACACGGGGTCCGGCAAAACCGATCAGGGCCTTGGGTTCGGCGATGATGATGTCTCCCAGCATGGAAAACGAAGCCGAAACACCCCCCGTTGTGGGGTCGCACAGAACCGAAATAAAAGGAATATGATGCCTGGAAAGCCGTGCTATGGCCTGGGAAGTCTTCACCATCTGCATCAGGGATAGAATCCCTTCCTGCATGCGGGCTCCTCCTGACGCCGAAAAAATCAGAAGAGGCACCTTCATTTCAATGGCTCGATCTGCGGCCCGGGAAATCTTTTCCCCGACAACAGAACCCATGGAGCCCCCCATGAAGGAAAAATCGAACATGCCCACAACCAGTTTATGACCTTCAATCGAAGCCGCTCCGGTGATGATGGCCTCCTTGCCCCGGGTCTTCTCCTGGGCTTTCTGGATGCGTTCGGTATAAGGAGTCGAATCGCTGAAACCCAGTGGATCCGATGGCATGATTCCTGCATTGAACTCTGCGAAGGAATCTTCATCGCACAGAAACTCAATCCGGATTTCATTCGGCATTCTCAAATGCTTGTCACAATGCGGACATACATAGAGATTTTTCTCGAGTTCCTTGTTGTAGACCGCTTCTCCACAACCTGTACACTTGATGAATACGTCAGGTATATCTTTCTTCTTGGATGTAAACCAACCCATTGAGGCCCCCTGGCATGCGTTTACCGATCCCTGCAAATGTGACGATTCTACCAATCGAATCGCCAAAATCCAATTCCTGTTTCCTTGAAGAATCTGTCAAGACTTGACACTTTGAACAGAACTAGACCAATGCTTGTAAAACTTGCCATTCTAGCGTAAAAGAGGCATGTGAGTTGGATCGAATATACATTGCTGGCCTTCAGCTCTCTTTTTGTGATTGTCGACCCGATAGCTGTAATTCCTTCATTTCTTGCAATGACAGCCCGGGACAATCTTCAGACCAAGCTGAGAATGGCTCGCCTGGCATGTGCTGTCGGTGCTGGAGTCCTGTGTGTCTTTTCCCTTTCGGGTGGCTGGATTTTCAAAATCCTGGGCATCACTCTGCCCGCTTTTCAACTCGCCGGGAGCATTCTTCTGATGCGAATTGCCCTGGACATGCTTTACGCTCAGCGTCCGGCCTCCAAGGAAACTTCCGAAGAAATTGAAGCCGGAACTGCTCAGGATGATATTGCCATCACTCCTTTGGCTGTTCCCATGCTGGCTGGCCCCGGCTCGATTTCCACCGCCCTCATTCTGATGAATCAGGCCAAAGACTGGGAACAGAAGGCCTCACTGATCTTCTGTATCCTTCTGGTTTTCTACTTAAGCTATCTGGTCTTTCACTTTGCCGCCAAGGGTGCTCACCGCCTAAGCCCCCTTGCCATCAAACTGGTCACTCGCCTGATGGGACTTCTTCTTGCAGCCGTGGCCGTCCAGTTTGCCTTCAATGCCATCGTGGATTCCCCGATTGTGGCCCGTTTGGCTCCTCTATCATAATGACTTCATGCCCGACTCGTCATTTAGCTACATTGAGAGGTAAAACAGGAAGAGGAGGTTCGCTTATGAGCAAGAAAGCCTGAGAAGAATCCAAAAAACTGGTCGAAAAATCCGCATGAATCGCGACTCAAGGGGCATATACGGAATCGATTGAAATCGGCTCTGTCCATTTCGTTGAAAACGGCCTGATCATTGAGCTTGATTCCAATGGTATGAGACAACAGATTGGCACTGTCCCAAAAAAGTCCAGAGAGTCTTCAGAACGATTCAGATTCACAAATGACAAACCCAAAGCTGAGGGTGATTGCAGGCCCAAATGGCTCTGGAAAAGCACTATTCTTCTCCAACTGCAAAAAGAAGTCCAACTTGGCATCTATGTAAATGCCGATGACATTCAGAAAGAGCTCCATTCCGGCTCCCCTATTAAGGAAACTCGTTTTTGCTCCGGATGCTTCGACCTTGATAAGCTGCACCTGTTCTTCCTTGAACATCCTCTAGAGCAATTTGCATAAAAATAAAGAGACGAACACTCCTTGCCATGGTTTTTAATCTCGGCTCCTTTCGTGCACCAGAGTATGATGCCTGGAACAAAGTGTCATCAGATTTTCCACCGTGTTCTTTCCGCCTTTTGACACAGGAATTTTATGATGGAGATGCAAAAACCGCCTTCCCTCACAGCGTTTTCCTCTGAAGTGAAAGGTGCACTGGCCCTGATCGCGTAAGCGTACGGCATGTTTCACAACTGCCGGGATCGGTTTTCTTTTCCCGCTTGTGACAGGTGCATTCCTGGCAGGCCTGGGCGCAATAGTTTCCGCTTGTCCTGTGACAGACGCTTTTTGAGCCACCCGCTCAGCCTTCTTCAGAGGACAGTGATGCTTGAGATAAAAATCCATCATGGCTTCCAGGGTTTCTTCCAAAGGTTTACCTGTAATTTCCTGGGCTCGTTCCAGTTTTCGCGAAACCTCTTCACTCGTATCCACCAAAATCCGGTGATTGCCTTTCCCAAGAGGCTTCAGAAAAGATTTTCGGGTCGCCTCCGGTCTTAATTCGGCAACTTCTTTTTCCAGTTCGCGGGTGGTCTGGGTCCGGGCCTTTTGAATCCATTCCGAAGCGTTTTCCTTGGTCATGACCGGGGCTACCTTCCGCAGTTTATGCACCGAAGCCTTCTGATGCTTTACTGCCGTAGCCACTTCCGGAATCTCCTGAGCCAGCCTTCCGACCCGGATAAAATCGTTGGTGATGGCCTCACTCAAACCATAGTGACGGGTCATGAAGGAAAACAGGCTGGAATAGCCAACTTCCAGATACACCTGATTCTGATCGGCTCGGATGACATCCTGCAACAATCGCCCCGAAGCCCGTTTGTAGTTTCTCACCGAACAATCCATTTGAAGAAGAAATGCGTTTTTCATGCATTCAGTATAAGCCCTGATTTTTTGGCTTTTTGAGGGCATAATGAAAGGAAAAACTCCCGGAAAATAGGCTTGAAAAGTCAGAAGTCAGAGAAATTGGATGCAAGCGGCATTTCTGTCCTCCATACAGTTCGTTTTTCACGAATCCATCCAAAGGGAAAAATTTCCCGGAAAAAGCCGTCAAGGATGTTCCAAAAGAAAATCCGTCCCGTGACAGATTCCAACC
>CAZDAM010000040.1:0-27459 GCA_964503595.1 uncultured bacterium | reverse complement strand
ATCCATGCTGGCAACGTGGCGAACCGCCGCTCTTGGAATCGAGCGAAAGCCGGAAGGAAAGGCATTGGGGATATCTGCCGGGTTCAAAACCCCTTTGGCTCCCAGGCTGCTGCCCCCGAGGGCTCCGGCCACAAACTGGGTGGTCAGCTGCTGTCCCACGGTTTTCATGACGCTTCCAAGACCGGCGGTAAAGCTTGCGGCATTCTGAAGCTGCCCGGCTCCCCAGGAACTAGCGATATCCATGACGGCTCCAAGAATCGTCATCATCCAGTTGACCTCGGGTTCTTCATCGCCCTTGAAGGCGTAGTAGTCCTGAATCGGTCCGCCTTCAGAAATCATGCCTCCGTGGATACACATGACTACATAGTAGATCGGGGGTAGACAGAAGCAGATTTTCTGGAGTTTCCAGCTCAGGTAGTTGCCGACAATGGTGCCTTCATGGCGGATTTCCATATCCTTGTCCACATCCTGCCAGTCTTCTTCTTCAGCAACTCCCTGGGCGGCCTCATAGGCTCCTCCGGTCGAGTAGAGCAGGCCTTTGAAGGGGGAAAAAGCATCTGCCATGGGATTGCCGACCAAAGAGAAGTTCTGATCCTTCCAGTTGATTTTACCGGAGAGATAGGTCTGCTGCTTGGGTTCCGCATAAAGCCCCATGGCGTCGCCCAGTGCAAGGGGAAGCAGGGGGCAGCAGGTGTAGGGGCTCATCCCGAAAATGGTTTTGGAGCTGGTGCGTCCTCCATTGACCCAGGCGCAGCCCTTGAGCCATTTCGGGGTGGGAACATAGGCTGTGTCATACCATTTGTCCTGATCGTAATAAGAGATGGATTTTTTCAGATCGCCGGGCAGATCATCGGCGGAAAAGGCAAAGAAACCCCCTTCACTGGAAAGACCGTTTTCCTCACCTCCGACATCCAGCTGATAGGGACCGTCCATACGGATTCGACCCTCTTCGTTGCCATAGATGAAAAAAGGCGGGCCTTCATTGAGACTCTTGCCCTGACCGGAGTCCATTTCAAAGACAACATATTCTCGCCCCATCGGGGTCATATCGACAATCTTGACCGGGCGGCTCTGCTTGATGGTTTTTTTGATGATGCCGTGCTGAGCCACAACCTCATAGGTCAGAAAACCGACAAAATCACGCCCTTCAGCCGGGAGGCCTCCCTGGCCATCAGGGCTTTTATAGTAGGGGGTTGGGTCGGAGTAGAGATTGGCACTGGAGAAGCGCATGGGGGCAAAATCATGGAAGGTAACCTTGGCTTCCACGATGCCGACCTGGGATTCTTTTTTGGCCGAAGTGCTTTTTTTCTGTTTGAAGTCCTGCTGATGGGCATATTTGAGTTTGGAGAGAAGATCGATTTCGTATTCCCCTCCGCCTCCATAGACGGCCTCCAGAACCTTTTCCCTTTCTTTGGCTTCCAGCGGGTTGGAGACCATGTTCCAGACCAGATCGTGCATTTCTTCCATGGCGCCCATGGCCATGAAGATGGTGTGATTGCGATGGTTGATGATGGCCCCGAGACGGTGGGTTTCCGTTCCGCTCTGGGATAAGGCGAAGATCAGAATGAAGATCACCGTGACTGCGACGATGACCAAAGGAAGGATCAGGCCCTGACGGGGGGAACGGCTCACGGGTTGCATATCTTTATTATAACGATCAAAGGTCTTTGCGCCCAGAGCCCAAAATTCAGGATTCCTGCCCGGAGGGTTCTTTTTCTTCTAAAGGAGAAGGCCAGACCCGGGATTTTGATTCCGCCGAAAAAAGCCATATTTTTTCTGGCAGAAGCTCAACATGGCAGGCGGGGACCGGTGGCCGCTTGGGGACAGAAACCCATAGAATCTGTTCTTCGATGCGAAGAGCGGCACGAAAAACCCCATTGGCCTGAATGTGCGAAAGAATGGGGATTCTGGTGGCGGATTTTTTTTCCTTGAAGCTGGTTGAAACGGAATCGGAGTGAAGGACAGCCAGAAGTTCCTTTCCGGCCAGTCCAAGCAGCTGAGGGAATGTTTTGAGGGAAAAACTCAGTTCACCAAGACCCAGAAAAAGACTGTCCTCCTCTTTTTTCAGGGAGACTTTCGAAAGGATCAGGGAATCCTGGATAAGATCCAGCTCCTGAAGCGTCTGGGGGAGAGCTGTCGGGATCCAGGCATTTTCTCCGGCGACATGGGAGATGAGATGGGACGATGGCCGGAAACCTTCCCAGAGAACACGGGAAATCCGTCCCCTCATTTCGGAGGCAAACTGTTCCATAAGGCCGGGAGGCAGCCAGTCCAGGGCCTTGACATGCAGAAGGGATGGCGATGCCAGTTCAAGAGCATGAGCCAGGGCCTGAACGCGGTTTCTCAGACTCAACTGGGCAAAAGGGGTTTTCAGATGTTCGGCCCAGGGAGAATGAACCAGACCGGCCTTGAGGACTTCGGAATCGGTGCCAAAAGATTCAAAAACTTCCAGAACCTTCATCCGGTGAAAATTTTCCCATTGAAGGGGGCCGATCAGAGGAACAGACGGACCGTCATAGCGGCGGATCTGGGCCCATTCCACATAAAAAAGACCTTTTTCGGGAAGGGGCAGCCATTCTTTGTGGAGCATGATCGCCGGGTTCATGGCAATCTCCCGGCCGCAAACAGGCTGATAATCGTCATCAGGGTGATGACTCTGGTTGGAGAATCCGGTTCGGAGGCAATTGCGGGCGCACCCCAGAAACCCAGGAGGGCTGCGAAGATCAGCATGATGTAAAAATCTGAAGAGCGCAGGAAATTGAGAAAATTACAGGTATCCTTGTGCCGGTTGAAGCTGTGCTGTAACTGGGAGAGTTCGCCCAGGCTTTCCAGAAGATTTTCTCTTCCTACCGAAGCCAGACCGTGGATACAGCCCAGCAGAACAAAAAACAGGTTTGGATTGGCCTCAATCGGGATCTGACCTGCGGGAAGCAGGATGAAGAGAGTCAGCCCCAAAGCGAAGATGGCTGACGGGGTTCCGGCGAATCCAAGCAGCAGGGCCAGAGAGGAAAGGATGGCGGCGGCTCCTGCCGTGATCGAGCCTGTAATCAGCCAGTCATTCTGAAACTGGGACATCTGGGGTTGCAAAAGCCCGTACAAGAGGCCGATGACGAGAGCGGGAAGTAGCATAATCAGAGTTTGATTTGGGAGGACTTGAAGCTTTTTTCCAGATCGCGGCGTACATCCCGCTTCTTGATGTCTTCTCGTCTTTCGTGGATTTTCTTGCCTTTTACCAGCCCGATTTCCAGCTTGATCTTACCTTTTTTTATATAGAGCTTCAGCGGAACAATCGTTAGTCCAATATCCTGAAGCTTGATGGCCAGACGCTCGATTTCACGACGATGCAGAAGCAGTTTTCTGGTCCGGGTAGGGTCATGATTGAAGCCGGTGCCATGGGAGTAAGGGTGAATGTGGCAATGGATCAGAAAGAATTCCCCGTTCAGGAGTTTTACATAGGAATCGGCAAAATTGACTTTACCCCCTGTTTTGATCGACTTGACTTCGGTGCCGGTCAGGACAAGTCCGGCCTCGACAGCCTCAAGAATCTGATATTCGGCCTTGGCCTTGCGATTGAGCACAGAAACGGAATCACTCATGAGAATGTGTACGACGGAGGCGGCGGGCCTCCCAGTCAAAATAAAGCCGTCGATCCCGAAGATAGGAATCGGCAGGATAAACCTTCAGGCCTTCCTCGACCCATTTCAGGGCGGATTCCGGCTTGCCCAACTCCCCGTAGCGATCCACAAAGAGGACGTAGATTTCCTTTTGAAGAGGATTCTCCTCAAGGATATCCCATGCCTTATCCTCGGCGGCAGTCATATCGCTCATATCGAGATAGACCCGCATGAGGGCTTCTTTGTATTCCATTCTGGCTGGATCCAGCCGGGCAGCGAGAAAGAATGATTCGGCAGCTTCCTGCCAAAAGCCCTGTTTCAGGGCAGTCTTGCCGCGATAATACTGTTTCTTTGCCTCATCCAGATTGAGCATTGCTTCAAAGACAGCTGAGCCGCTTGAGGAACTGCGATCAATGGGAGAAGCACTGACCAGATTTCTGAGCCTTTCCTGGTTGTCCCGACGAAGTTCCTGTCCTGACCGAAAGGCGTTGATGGCGGCATCGTTTTCACCTTTACGGAAAAGAATGCGGGCCAGAAGATAGCGGGCTTCGGCCATTTTCGGATCCAGCCGCATGGCAGCCCGGGCATTTTCCTCGGCTTCAGGAAGGGAATCCTTGAGCCAGGCCTCCCAGGCTTTCAGGAAAAGCTCGTGAGGGTTGGGGGCTGCTGCGGCAAATCCGGCAAGGGATAAAAAAAACAGGAGTTTTTGCAGCATCTTTTCAGGATTGGTCCACTCCAAGAATGGAGGCTTCGACCATCTGGACGAAGAGAACCAGAAGTTTGTCAATTTCGGTTGTAAAAGAAGAGTGAAGATGGTTCAGATCGGAATGGTTCAGGGCAACGTTTTTGACATCGCTGCCATTGACGGAGCGCAGATGAAAGGCCTGAACTTCACGGTGTCCGAGGAGGCTGGCCTGAAGATATTCTTCGACATCAATCAGAAATTCCGCGGAATTGCCTTTTTTGCGGACGCTTATAGTATGGTTGACGCCATCCTTCTGAAGGTAATAGCCCTGAACCCCTTCTTCGGTAAGCAGGCGGTCCAGTTCCCGGTCCAGAGCTCTTTCCACTGCCTGGGTCGTCTGCTCAAGTTTGGTTTTCAGTTGCGCAATCTGATCGTTAATGCTCATGCTTCAGTCCTTTATCCTGTAAAAGGCAAAACGCCGGAGAGGCGCCATCTTAGCGCTTTCTCCGGCGTGGGACAAGTCCGTATGAACTAGTTGCCGCTGTTTCTGGAATTGCCGTACTGCTTCAGAAGCGTGCGGGCATCTTCACTGCGCCGGTTGGCTTCAATGGCACCGACGAGTTTGCTGTAGGCATCCTTGCAGTCGCCCATGTAGCAGTGGTTACTGGAAGAGGGGGCGGCTGCCTGGGAAGCCTGCATGGCCCGGGCCTGTTCGAAACGGTACTTCAGCCTTTCCTGGCGCTGCTTCCATACGGCGACCAGAACAGTCTGATCCATTTCATCAGCCAGCTTTTTCTGCATCCCGTAAAGTTCCTGATAGGCTGAGAGTTCGGCCTTCAGGCGCTCTTTCTGAGCTGTGTCCCAGAAACTGACATTCTGATAGGACTGCAGAAGTTTGTTGTGCTCATAGCGGATGTGCTCCAGAGAATCCAGGACCTTCTGAGCAATCAGCTCAGTTGTGCCGCTGCCTTTTTTTCGGGCCATCTGCTGGACCAGCTGGGCCCTTAAGGACTGAACCAGACCCTGCTGGAAAGTCAGGCGACGCATGATTTCCTGAGCCTGGGCTCCGGGGTAGCGGTTCCAGTTGACCAGGTCGGTCTTGAGCTGGGCCAGAGTATTCATGCTGGACTGATAATCATCAAACAGGCGGGTCAGATCCTGATCCCCACCACCGGTGGTGCCGGTAGCTACATCCACAGCAGGCAGGGGTTCTGTCGGAGTCTGGGATTGAAGAGGAGCGCCGAGAGGGGCTGAAATCTGATTGATTGAAGCCTTGGTCAGGATTTCCGAAATGATGTCTGAAGTTTCCGGATACATGACAATCAGGTTTTTGAGCAGGTCATTCAGGCTGGCATGCCTTCCCTGACGCATGGCATTGAGGAGTTTCTCATATCCACCGGTAATGCTTGGATGCTGTGAGTACCACAGAAGAACGGTAGCAACCCAGCCTTCGGTTTTCATCAGGTTTTCCGGGGTTTTGGGAGTGCCATTATCGGTGTAGGCATAGGCATTCTGAGAAATGGATTCAGCTGGATCCTCGGCGATGGTATTGCGTCCGGTGAAATAAGCACCGACAAATTCTGCCCAGCCTTCAATAATTCCCAGGGCTTCGTCAGTGATGAGATCTCCGTAGTGCGCTTTGCCCAGCCAGGGAGTGTCGGGCAGATTGGACTTTCCATAGACCTGGCGCATGATGCCGTGACCGATTTCATGAACAAAAGTCTGCTCGACCAGGGAACGGTCCTGGGCCTGGAAGATGGAGTCATTCAGATCGATGACAACGCGAGACTGATCAATGGCCTGATTCTGACCATTGGAGCCACTCAGGGTGAAGGTTCCCTTCCAGTCATTGTAGGTCCCGACTCCGTTGCCGACTTCGATGTAAACCGGCTCTGGTCTCTGGGTCAGATGGGTTCCGGCAGGCACGAGGGCCTGCATGGATTTCTGCTGTTGTTCCTGGTGGGAAGCAATAACCCGCTGAACACCACGATCCGCCATGACACGGTTGAAAAGACGGGCCAGGGCAGGATCCGTTGAGGAATCGGCAATACGCATGACAGGCTGACCTGAGGAGTCGTTGCCGACCCGGGTCATGAAAACAACCTGCTGGGTTGCCAGGGGCTGGGCAAAGAGGCTTACGGCCAAAGCCAGCCAGAGTGTCAGGGATATCAGAATGCGTTTCATGCAATACCTCTCAGGGGTGTTGCTGTCTATACGCCAGTTTCAGGGGAAAGGTTTCAGTCTTTCAGATCAATCTTGAGTTCCCGGCAGGCGATTTTGACAATTTCGAAGGGATCGAAGGGTTTGGTCAGGTAGAGATTGGCCCCGGCCGCTTCTCCACGGATGCGATCCGCCTCCTGTCCCTTGGCGGTCAGCATGATCACAAAGATGTCGGTCGTGTCCGGATCGGATTTGATTTTTTCACAGACCTCAAAGCCGTTGACCAGTGGCATCATCACATCCAGAAACAAAAGATCCGGTTTTTCTTCGGCAATGGAATCAAGGGCAAGCTGGCCGTTTTCCACGGCCTTGATCTCGACATCGTAGTCTTCCAGATCCTCAAGGGTCTGTTCCAGAAGAAACCTCAGATGACTTTCGTCTTCAGCGATCAGAATTTTTTTGGTCATTGGCTCTTCCTAAGCTTTGGGCTGGCGTTTGGTGAAAAGTTCGTTGACGGAGTCCAGTATATCCTGCATCGAGACGATGCGGCGAACCGGAAAGGCGTCAATCACACGGGCAATCGGTTCGGCATGAATCGTGACGATCAGGGGGAGCATGTTCAGTCGATCGTTATTGCGGAAGGTTTTGAAGAAAGTATTGGGAGAAATCTGAAGGGATTTGAAGTCTACAAAAAGACAGGTTGGAGGGGAGGCTTCCACCGCTTTGTGGAGGGCCTGGAAATTTTCATGGAATTCGACATCCACTCCCATGTTGCGAAGCTCGCGGGTCCATGGGGCTTTGGCGCCTTTGCCTGCGCCGAGGAAACAGAGGGATGAGCCTGCCAGAGCGTTCTTGCCTTCCTGCCTCAGGATTTCGGTCAGACGGGAAAGGATTTTCTCAGCATCCAGGGGGTTGGTGATATAGGCCGTGGCTCCGAGCTGCATGGTTTCTTCCCGATCCATAACGACAGAGAGAAGAACAATCGGGATATTCTTGGTACGGGGATTGTTCTTGAGATGATGCGGGGTGTCGAACCCATCGATTTCGTACATCATGATGTCAAGAATAATGGCATTGACCGGATACTCCATGGCCAGATCATAGGCTTCCTTGCCGTTGACAGCCTGAATGGTCCGGTACCCCTCAGATTCCAGAGCTTCCTGCAGGACATCTCTCACTTCAGGGTCTTCATCAGCGATCAGAATCAGGTATTCGGCCTTGTTCATCTTCTCCAGTTTGTTCTGGAGGCGGAAGGTGACTTCCTTAACGGATTCAGGGACTGGCTGGCTGGAGTCCACCGGTAGGGCAACATAGAAGGTTGAACCTTTTCCGACCATGGAATCCGCCCAGATCTGACCATGATGGTGCTCAATGATCTCTTTACAGATGGAAAGTCCCAGACCGGTTCCCTGGGGCTTGTTGGTCAGGGTGTCGCCGACCTGGAGAAACTTGTCAAAGACTTTGAGGAGATCCTCTTCGGAAATCCCGATCCCGGAATCCTTCACGTAGGCCTGGGCATAGCCGTCCTTGGCCTCCACGCAGACGATAATCACGCCTTCCTCGGTAAACTTGATAGCGTTGGACAAAAGGTTGGTGATGACCTGAAGAATACGGTCGGCATCCCCCCGAAGGACTGGGGGGCAGGGATTTGGAGCCCTGAGTTCGACCAGAACCCTGCTTCCGCTTAAAAGTCCCTGGACATTGTGGATAGCACGCTGGCAGATATCCACCAGATTGTATTCGGTTTCCATCCAGCTCATTTTTCCGGACTCGATCTTGGCCAGATCCAGAACGTCATTGATCAGGCGGGCCAGGCGGTTGGATTCCTGGGTGATGATTTCCAGGTTGGTCAGAATGGTGTCGCGGGCCTTGATGGCTTTGACATTGTCTTCGGGCAGGATGTGCTGTATGTGACGGGTGAACTGCTTTTCGATCATTTTGGCAAAGCCAAGAACGGAAGTCAGGGGGGTTCTGAGTTCGTGGGAAACGGTGGAAAGGAAGGTTGATTTGAGTTCATCAATCTGCTGAAGCTCTTCGTAGGCCCGTTTCAGTTCTCCCGTCCTTTCTTCCACCATGTACTCCAGGTCTTTGTTCAGTTTCCAGAGATTCGAGCGGCTTTCCTGAAGGCTTTTGGCCATGGTGTTGAAATTCTGGGCGAGGACGGCAATCTCATCCGAGCCCTGGATTTCCACCCTCTCATCCAGATAGCCACTGGCCAGACGGTTGGCGGTACGGGTCATTTCACTCAATGGTTTGATCAGGACTTTTCCGTACCAGAAGGCGAGTAGAATGGAAATTCCCGCGATGATCAGGGAAATGTAGAGAACCGAGTCACGGGTCTTCTGCAGGGAACCTTCCATCTTACGAAAGGAAATGCCGATACGGATGATGCCCAGATTCTTCCGGTCCTGCTGACGGCGGCGCACGCTTGACGGATCTGAATAGCGGTCCTCTGTGTAGATGTCCGATTCGAGGATGGGCAGGATGAAATCGTAGACTGTTTCTCCGCTTGATATGATCGTTTTTCCGACCGTCAGACGATCGACGGTTTGCAGGAGATTCTCCTCATACGGGTCGTCGGTCATGCGTCCGACCATGGCAGAATTGGAATTGCCGATATAGCGCCCCTGCTCATTCATGACAATCACGTGAGTGACGTCATCCTTCATGATTTCTCTTTCGACCAGAGTCTGAAGAAAGATGGAGTCCTGAGTTGGAATGGAATAGCGTGCGTTCTGGGCAAAGTTGGTGATGCTTCCCGTGCCTCGCAGGTGTATCTGTCGCTTGAGTTCTTCTTCTACCTGTTCCAGAAGAAATGCGGAAAGGACGGAGCAGACAATCAGAATCAGAATGGAAGAAAAGATCGCAAATTTGTACTTGAGACTGACCTTGACGGTCGGATTATTTTCCAGCGCCGACGATTGCATCGAGGTTTTCCTTGAAGATCAGGAACAGTTCGGGCTCGATTTTGCCTTCCCGGACTTCCTGTTCAATAATAGCCAATGAATCCTCTCGTGACAAAGGGGGTTTGTAGGGTCTGTCCTTGGCTACCAGAGCTTCATAGATATCGGCGATGCACATGATCTGGGACTGCAGCAGGATTTTATCTCCTGTAATTCCGAGGGGATAGCCGGTACCATCCAGCTTCTCATGGTGCTGGGCAGCTATGATGGGAATGTTTCGCAAATCACGGGAGAACTGGATTTTTGAAAGGATCTTCAGACTTCCAGCGGGGTGTTTTCGCATTTCCTGGACTTCAGAAAAAGTCAGATTCCCGTGAGCAAGAGACAGGGCTTCAAATTCAGAGTCATTCAGAAGGTGGATGACTTCGTCCCGGTGGTTTGTGATCTGAGTCTGATGGAGCTCTTCCAGAATCGCTTTGTCTTCCGGGAGCAGGTTGTAGGCCTGATTGGACCGGATGATGGATGTACGTGCGCGGGACAGGTCCTGATTCAGGAGGAGTTCGGCATAATCCAGACGAGCCAGAATCCCGGTTATGACACCTTCATGTAAACGGTTTTTTTTCTTGAGAACTTCTTCGCGGACCCCGATTTTCCCGATGTCGTGCAGGAGCCCGGCATAGCGGATTTCCCGAAGCTGCTCGCGGGTGAATTCGTAGTCGGCGTATTTTCCGCTTTTTGTGCGGTTCACGGCTCTGGCGAAGCGCTCGCAGATCATGGAGATACGGGCAGAGTGGCCGGACGTGGCGCTGTCTCTTTCGTCAATGGCTGCAATCATACCCCGCATCATGCTGTCAAAGACCTGCTCGATTTCTTCGAACAGGAGGGCGTTTTCCAAAGAATAGGCACTGGCACTGGCCAGAGTAACGGCCATTTTCAGATCTCCGGAGTCAAACCAGCCTTTCTTGGGGTTGGCGAGAATCAGGCCACCAAGATCTTCTTCCTTGGCTCTTAGCGGTGCAAACAGGAGAGGGGCGGGAGTACCCTGGGGAAAGCCTCTGGCTTCGGGCTGGGTGTAAATGTCGGCGATGCTGTTCTGAGCCACCAGATCCCTCAGGGCTTCGAGTTCGCGGGTTTCATCTTCGCAGATGTCGGTTCCATACTTGGCCAGGCGGGCAAAAACTTCCTTTTTGCGGATTTCCCTCCGGATTCCGAGAATCACGGTTTCGCATTGCAGGGCATCGGCCAGCTGGGAGCAGATGACCTGCCCGACATCTTCCAGAAATTTGGCCTGGTGCAGGGCTGAAGACAGCTGGAACATGCTGTTGATTTCGCGGTACTTTTCCAGGACTTCCTGGCCCAGCATGGCCTTCTGAACCGAGCCGGAAATGGAGTACTCAAGCGATCTCAGAAAAAGCTGGGCCGTCTGGGCCTGGGGGATTCCGCTGACATCTATATGGACTTTTCGGCCATCAAATTCCAGCAGGTGGTGTTCTGCATCATCTTGCCTTGGGATGGGCAGAATGGTTTCCTGATCCACTCTGATTCCGATTTCCAGTTCAGGGAAAAAAGAACGCCCTTCCTGAATCAGGGATTTGAGGCCTTTGCGATCAATGAGTTTACGACCGGATAAATTCTGCATAAGCGAGCTATTCTAGTCCTGTATGGTGTGAAGGGCAATCCATGAGTTTTTGGAACCGTTGGATAAAAATATCCAAAATAAACGAAAGTCGGTTTTTTGTGTTTGGTATTTGGAATTATTGTCAAGAAGGGTTTTCAATGACAATAAAAGCTCCGAGGCTGATGAGCTCAGTAGAATTGAAAACCATCAATTTGATACTATCCTGGCCGAATCTGACCGAAGAATGGAGCAGCCGTTATGTTCAAAAAAATTGCCCCGATTACCCGTGAAGCTCACAAGTCCGCCAAAATCAAAGCCCTTGCCAGTTTCGAGTTTGCCAAAGATGTCAATCTTGCCGCTGTTATGGTGCATGAGTTTTCACGGATAGCGGCCACATATCCGATTGTATTTCTTGAAGATAAGGAAAAAGACCAGTTCCGTCCTACGGTTCTTCTGGGGCTTGAGCAGGGAGAAAACCTTTTCGTGAAGGAAGGGAAATGGGAAGCTTCCTATATCCCGGCGATCATTCGCCGCTACCCCTTTGCTCTAGCTAATACCAATGAGGCGGACAAGTTCACAATCTGCCTGGATGAAGGCAGCGAGCTTGTCAATGACAAGGAAGGCCAGGAACTGTTTGACAGCAAGGGCGAACCCAGTGAACTGATGGAAAGAGTCAAGCGTTACCTTGGCGAGCTTCAGCAGATGGAACGCTTCACCCAGGAATTCTGTGCAGCGATGTCAGCTCTGAACATGTTCACCCCGCTAAATATGAAGGTTCGTCTTGGTAACGAAATCAAAAACATCAATGGTGCTTATGTCATCAACGAAGAAAGATTGAGCAATCTGTCTGACGAGAAATTCATTGAGCTGAGGAAAAAACAGTACATTCCGGTGATTTATTCTCATTTAAGCAGTCTTTCCCAGATTGAAAGGCTTCTGACGCTCAAGGACAAAAAGGGCGGGATTTCCGCCGAGACTCTGGAGCAGTTTCCGGAGACGTTGAACTGACAGGGGATATGTTCCTGGGGCCATCGTGCCAGGTGGTCGATAGAAACACGGGATCCTTTTGTGAATGACGAAGGGTCCCTCTGGTCTTTTTTGGCCGCTTACGGCTGGATAGCCTGGAGGAGAGGATCCATCTTTCAGGATCTCCGGTTCTGGAGTCGCACAGTTCCTGATTCCCGAGAAGGATCAGAATGGACCTGGAATTGAGCTTTCGGGAGACGTTGCTGGCCCTCAGTCTGCCTGGAAAGTGAATCATCATCTGAGACAGGGTCAAATTCCAATTTTTGATCCGCCGCTTCTGCCCCTCATATGTTTTCAATACAGCTGCATAAAGCAGCTTGAGTGAAATGCCTTCATCGGCAGAGCTGCCTCGAAGTCAGTTTGCAGTTTCTCACCGCACATTCCATCTGAAGAGGAAATGCGTTCTTGATGCATTCAGTACAAGCCCTGATTTTTTGTCTTTAAAAGGGTTTCAACAGCAGGAAAAGTCAGGAAAGTTTCTGAGCCGATTTTACCGGTTCTGAGGTTTGAACCAGATCTGTGTTCCATTCATCCCGTGACAGGTTTCGCCGGGAAAACCGGGGAACAGGCCGAAGGTTAAAAAGCTACGCTTAAGGAACCTGAAATTACATCGTAATCAGGCTTCACTGTATTGGGGACATCGTAGTTTGTGGATTGCCAGGAAAGCTTGGCCAGAGCGTTTTCGTTGACGAAAGCTCCGATACCAAGTTCAGTGCGGGTCAAGTCGGTATCCCAGGTACGAGGGACGGCATTAATGGTCGTGAAGGTATTGTCTTCAAAGTCCAGGGCTCCGAAACGACCGGCGGCAAACAGGTTTCGGGTGAATGAATATTTGACTTCCCCATAGTAACCGGTGACATCAAGGGTCGCACTGCGGGTAGGGAGGTTGGGTACATCAAACCCGGATTTCATATATTCGGCATGAACATCAAAACGATGCCATCTCTGATCCCAGAATCCTGAGAACATGGACTGACGATATTCGTTCAGGTTGTTTTTGCCAACCAGCGGTCCGGCTGGAAGTGCTGGACCATTGAGACTGAAGCTTCGCATCCAGGAGCCATCACTGACACTGAGGCCAAAGCGGGTATCCCGATCGGCAACCCAGGCCAGACGGGCGGTAGTTCCCAGAGAATTGTCTCCATTGGTGGCCATTGGGGTGGCGGGGGCATTGTTGGTGATACTCAAGGCGTAATGGAGTTTGGAATCCTTCATATGACCGAAAAGCTTCATACCGGTCTGGGTCATATTTTTATCCACAATGCTCAGTTCCCGGTTTTCTCCGCTGGGGACGAAACCACCATCAGCAAAAAGATTGACCCGATAGGAATACATGAGAGGATTGTCGATCAGAGGATTCTGCAGGGGGAGTCGCCGCTCGGCAAACGCACCGGCAATGGTATCAAACCGGCCCACTTCGAGGCTGGCTCCGGAGTTCTGCATATTCAGAATTGTGACTGAGGCCTTGCGCAGGCGGTAATTTTCTTCACTGGTGGGAGTTGCATTCTGGAACAGACCTGCTTCAAACTCGGCACTGAAGAACATGTTTTCATCAATGTCACCATCGACAAAGACGGAGAGTTGCCCGACTCCGAAGGTAGGAGAGGATGTATGGTAGTTTCCGGTTCCGTAATTGGTTCCGGGCTGGCCATCGGAATAGCGGAAGTCAAACATGCCGGAAGTGTTGACACCGGCAGTTGCCACAGGGCTTATGAGGGCGCTGATGGCCATGAGTCTGAAGATACATTTCATGATGGAATCCTCCGTGAATCCCTTCGAATCAATCCTTGACGATGGTTTCGGGCAGTTCCAGGGTGCTCATGTGAAAATCCAGAGTGATGGTCTCACTGTAGTTGATTTCCACATCTTTGGTGATAGGGGGGAAGTCCGGATGCCAGGCCGTGACCTTGTAGATTCCGGGACGAATATTACGGATATGATAATAGCCGGTATCACGGGGTTTGGTAAACCAGGGGTGATCCAGCACCAGAATCTGGGCTTTCATTTCTTCGTAGACTGAAGAATGCAGAGTGGCTCCTCCAGGTTGTTTGAATGTTGTAATTGCTTTTTTTTCCCTGAAGAACGGGGTTTGAAAGGGGTTGTTGGGGGAATAGGAATAGATATCATGGTAAACCGGATCCCGGTTGCAGAATTCCACGGCGGTTCCGGTCATGATCGGCAGGGTTCTGGGCTGGAAGCGGGCATTCTCAATACACATAACAACAGGTTCCTGGGCGGGGACTTCCTTCATGCGATAGGCTTCTGGAATGCTGGAAAGATAGATGATGGCATCCTGGGTGTCGTCATAGTTTCTCAGGCGGGTGTGCTCGAAGCGTCTGTGCATATGCCATTTGGTAAAGCGAAGATCGGTGCGGAACAGATCTCTGGTATAGGGATTTTCCTCTGGCAGACCTGGTTTTGGGTGCAGATAGATCCTGCCTCTTAAGGCGGCAGCGTTTCCCACGTGAAGAAGACATAAAAATGCCAGGATTGAACACAACATCCGCATGACGGATCCTTTCCTCAAGATTTGAAATCAAATCCTGTCTTATATCGCTGGATTTTGTCTGGAAGTTTAGGTTCAAACCGAAGAAAGGGTTGGTTCATTTCATAAGGCGGGAGAAATTCGTACAAAAGAAATTGAAAAATAATAGAATTTGTCAAATTGCCAGTGGATCCACCCTGAGTTATACTATGGACAGGAAAGCCGGCTCAAGCCGGATTTGAAATTTGAAAACTGAATAGGGAGGTGACTATGAGTTTCGATGTCATCCCGGTCGCCATCGGTGCGGCGGTAGCTTTTGCCGGTATGAAAATCACCGCTTATGTGCAAGGCCGCAAACTGACGCAGACATCTCGGGATGAAGCACGCCTGATCCTGGACAAGGCCCATATTGAGGCCAAGAGTATAGAGCGTGATGCAGAACTCAAAGCCAAAGAAGAACGCATCAACCTTCAGCGTGAACTCGACAGGCAGTTCAAGGAACGCCAGAGTGAGTTGAAAAAGCTGGAGCAGCAGGCTCTTCAGAAGGAATCCCGTCTGGAGCGCAAACTGGAAGATGTTGAGCAGCGCGAAAAGGAACTGAACCGGGTCCGGACGGACCTGGATAAGTCCCGTTCTGAATTGAGCCGGCAGACTGAAGAATGCCGTCGTGAACTGGAAAAAGTCAGTCAGCTGTCTGCTGATGAAGCCCGTGAATTATTGCTTAAGCGGGTGGATGAAGATTTCCGTTACGATGTAGAACAGCGTATGAAGCATGTAGTGGAAGCCGTGAAAGAAGATGCCCGCGATAAAGTGGTGAATCTTCTGGCCCAGACTGTGCAGAAAGTTGCTGTAGACTATAAATCAGAAGCATTGATTACTGTGGTTCCGATTCCGAATGAAGAGACCAAGGGTCGCATCATTGGGAGAGAGGGAAGGAATATCCGGGCCTTCGAACAGGTTACCGGTATCGATGTCATCATTGATGACACCCCGGATGTTGTGGTGCTTTCCGGTTTTAATGCCATCAAACGCGTTGTGGCTACCCGCACTCTGGAGCAGCTGATTTCCGATGGTCGGATTCATCCGGCCAGAATTGAGGAAGTCTATGCAGATGTTCAGAAGGAGATGGACCAGGAATGCCTCAAGGCTGGTGAAGATGCGGCTCAGCGGGCTGGTGTCCACCGCTTGGGGAAACCACTCCTGATGGAGCTGGGGCGTTTGAAATTTCGGACCAGCTATGGTCAGAACGTCCTGGACCATTCTGTGGAATGTGCCCAGATTGCAGGAATTCTGGCAGCTGAAATCGGTGCCAACGCCAAGCTAGCCAAGCGGGCAGCTCTTCTTCACGATATTGGAAAGGTCATTGATGGGGATGATACATCCCATGCCCGCCTTGGAGCGGAAGTGGCCAAAAAATGTGGAGAAAAGCCGGTTGTGGTGAATGCCATTATGGCTCACCATGAGGAAGTTCCGATGGAAAGCCCTCTGGCATTTCTGGTTGCTGCGGCGGACTCCATTTCGGCATCGCGCCGGGGAGCCCGTTTTGGACAGACCGAAAACTATGTTGAGCGTCTGGAAAATCTGGAAAAAATTGCAAAATCCTTTGACGGTGTCCAGCAGGCCTTTGCCATTCAGGCAGGCCGGGAAGTCAGGGTTCTGGTGAATCCGGAAAAAGTTGATGATTCCATGGGAATCAAGCTTTCTCACGAAATTGTGCAGCGGATTGAAGAGGATCTGGAGTACCCGGGTCAGATCAAGGTTGTTGTGGTGAGGGAGAATCGTTACGTGGATTACGCGTTCTGATATTTGAAAGACCGTGCTGAGGGCCTTGCCTTCGGCGCGGTCTTTTGTTTTATCCCCGAATTTCCAGAATGCCGGGATGGATGGTGATACTTTCAACCTCTCCGGCTAGAGGAAAGTTTTTGAGATCAAGAACAGGGTTGATTTTGTTGCGGATTGTATTTTTGACAAAGCCGGGCAGGGGAATGTGGTTGAGTTTCAGGCGAAATGGAATGAAGTGAATTTCGTGCTGATCTTTGACCTCGAAGTTGCCTTTTGTTTCGACCAGTTGTTTGATGAAAAGAGTCCGGAAGCGGGCCTTGAATTCCATATGTCCGTCTAAAAAACGCAGTTCCGGATTTTCCAGGGGCAGTTTTTTTTCCTGTAGGGCCTGATTCATGTGGACCTGCTGGATTTTGAGGTAAAAGTCACTGGCCTGCATGGTGGAGATTCTGAGCTTTCCTTCAGAATAGAGATCGTTGAGTTGAATCCGGGGCTTGAAGAGGATGAATTCTCCTTCATCCAGAATGACTTTTTTGATTCTGGCTCTTTGAAACCGGATGGTGATTTTTTCGAATTCTCCCAGCAGCAGACGTGATTTTTCCGGCTGGATGAATTCAGCCTCGAGCTTTTCTGCAGACTCGATATAATGGGCAAGAGCCGTACGGATTCGTTCTTCCAGCTTTTCCGGATGGAACAGAAGTTCCTGAGCTGGATTTGGTTCGGCATGTAAAAAACCAGGCAAAAGAAAGAGGAAAAAAAACAGTTTGCGCATGCAAAGGGTATCGGCCCAGAAGTCCCTGAGACAAAGTTCAGTGGTGACTGATGCCCGTGATGTGTACAATGTCTGACGTTATGAAAAAGCTTTTGATCGTTCTGACTTTATTTTTTTTGCTGGCCCTTGGAACCGCATTCTATCTGATTCGGACTTTTGATCTGGAGTCGATCCAGAAAAGAATTCTCACTGAAGCCAGTCAGAGGCTGACACCGGCAGTTCTGACAGCGGGACCACTCGAAGTTTCAGGCCTGAGTGGCCTTTCCCTTAAAGATGTCAGGCTGAGCATGGCAGACAGAGATGCGGTGAAGGTTGGCTCTTTGAAACTGTCTTTGGATCTTTGGGCCCTGATGGAGCAGAAGGTAAGGCTGAGTCGAATTACCTTAAGCGATGCCTCGATCCATCTTTGGAAAGAAGGGGAACTGTGGAATCTTCAGAAAATCGCCCTGAATACCGTCGAAACATCACCTGATCCAAGACGTTTGTCCACGGCTTTGGAGGATCCGAATCCGGTGAAGCTGGTTGTGGATGCCTTCCGTCTTGAGCGGGTAAGGATTTATCTGGATGATTTCAGCCGTGAGCAGTCCCTTGTCGAGATTCAGGCTGATGGTCTTCTGGATTTTCCCAATCTGAAGATTACGGATGGCCATCTTCTGCGGGGAAAGAATTCAAGTCTTCCTTTTCAGCTGGACTGGGATCTTAAAACCCAGGCAGGCCAGGTACTGCTTCCGGGGGGCTCTCTTTCTTTCCAGGAGCTTCTTCCTCCGGAGTCCAGGAGCATGGCTCCAGATGGACAGGTTCAGGTTTCCGGAAAGATAGAGGTTGCTGAAGGGAAGCCCGGGATCGGTTTGAAAATTGTATCACAGGGGTTTCCCCTTCACCGGGAAATGGGCGAGGTTATGCCCTTTGAACTTCTGGTAGAAAAAGATGTCTTTTCGGGAAGGATTCGGGTGAAGCGCCCAAACGATACGCTGGAAGCAGATCTGAGGGTTTCGGCACTGATGACCCAGCCTGCCGTGGACGGGACAGTTCTTCGTCTTAAATCGGATCTGTCCGGATATTCTGAGCAGGTGGAAGGGAAGCTTGGCTCTGAAATCCGTCTGATGGGAAATGCTGAAAAGATTCGTTTTGAAGGCAAGGTCTTTTCGGATGGGATCCGTTCCCAGGGTCTGGCAAAGCCTCTTCAGCCAGCCATTGCCATCGCAGGTGAGGCGCTTCCTTCCGAGAAAAGGATTCTGGCTCAGATCAAGGGCAGACTTTCAGAAGGAATCGGTCAGCTTCAGGGAGCAGTCGATCTGGATCTGAAAAAAGCTCCGGAACAGATGGCAGATGGAGTGGAACTGGTCCTTAGGAGTATTCCAGTCAGTCTGATACTGAGTGATTTTGCAGGAATGGGGCTTCAGAAGCTTCAGATTCAGGACAGGAGGTTACTTGCTTCGATTGCGGGTGAGAAAGGGAGTCGGGTTGAGGTTGCTGCTGGGGTGAATGTCAAAAAGCCGCTTTACGTCGAAGATCTGGCTCTTCGCGGTCAGGCTCATCCGGGGGATTTTGCCCGTCTTCTGAAATCCCGTGGATTACCGCCCGTGGATGGACTGGTTCTGCTTGAGGGCGGATTGAGTGAGCCGGACGGGTTTGAGCTCAATCTCAAGTCTTCAGCGCTAAGTGTCAAACTGACCCCGGGCATGGCCCCCATTACAGTATCGAATTTTGTATCGACCCATCAGTTGAAACCTCTTTCAGGGGTTTATCGTCTGGCTATGCTGGGGGCTCAGATCTTCGGGGGGAATGTCAAGGCTCAGGGTTTTATGCAGTATGGGGACGAATCCATGCCGAATGCTTTTCAGGCTCAGGCTCAGTCTATCAATCTGCAGGAAATGGCGAGTCTCGTGGATCCCGGTTTGAAGCGCCATTTTGAAGGTCGCCTGAATGTGAACGTGACAGAATTCAGAGTCTTGACCCCGCTGGATCAGCCCCGGCCATTTTTTCTGAAAGGGCAGTTTGCCGGCAGTGGACTGAATTATTACTGGCACCAGACAGTTGCGGATATGATTGATGGTATTGAAGCCCAGATCCGCCAGAAATTTCTGGGCAACCTTCTGGCCAGGGAAGAAACCCGGGCCAGGCAGAATGTGAGATTCACTTCATTCAAGGACATGCGTCCGGCCAGCTTTGAACTTCTGCGCAGCCAGCTTGAAATTTCGGATCTTCTGGTTGAAGAGGCCCAGGGGGACTTCTTTGCCAGCTCTTCAAAGATCCGGGTTCAGATTCCCCAGGAGGAACCGGAACTCAAGGGCATGGTCGAAGGCGAGATTCACACGACTTTGAGCAATCGTTTTCTGAAGGCAAAGGTTCCAATGCTCAAAGACGCCTATCAGGAGAATCTTGTTGTTGTGATGAAGCTGGATGGGCCTTTTGAAATGCCGATTTCCGAGCAGGAAAAAAGTCGGATCCAGCGTGATGCGACAGCAACGATTGTCAGGAATGTGGATCTTGGAAAGGCCGAAAATCTGGCCCGCTCCGCTGTGGAGGGGGTGAAGTCCTTTTTCAGGGGAGGGGATAGCCAGGCCAAATCCTCAGTTCAGGATGCTGCTCAGGGAAAACTGGAAGAGAAGCTGGATCAATCCCTCAGGGGCGTGGAAAAATATCTGGGGACTACAGAGACCCAGAAAATCGAGGATAAAATCAAAAGTAAAATTGGTGAAGGCTTGTTCAAGCTGTTTCGCTGAAAGGAAATCCCATGAATGCTTTGCGGAAATCTCTGATCTGGACAGCTATGCTGGTCTCCTCAAAACTCTTTGCTTTCGAGGTGATGACCTTTGATGAGGCAATCAAGAAGTCCGGAGGTGAAAAACCGGTGGTTGCCTGGGTGCATGCAGTCTGGTGTGGCCCCTGCAAGGCCATGGAGAAAGAGGGATTTACCGATGAGAAGGTCAAAGCCCATTTCAGCGACTTTGTTCTGGCTGATCTGGAAGAAACCGCTGAGGGTACCCGTGATTTCATGACCTCCCATGCCGTAAGGGGCTTTCCGACTCTGATTTTCTTTTCTCCTGATGGTCAGGAGCGTTTCCGTACTGTTGGTTATGACAATGCAAAAGCTCTGGCCGATGCCTTTGAATTTGCCGTTTCCGGCAAGGATGAACTTGAAGTCTTAAGAGAGCAGATTCAGACTCGAAGCATCGCTGATGTGAGCCAGGCCAAAATCAGGGTTTTGGAAATTCTGATGGAAAGAGGCCGGGATGAAGAATTTATGGCTTCAGTTCGCAGGGCTTTTGGGGATATGGAACTTTTTGGCCGTGAAGCCGAGGTGCGTTCGCTTCGAAGCTTGTCAGCTTACCTGAAAAAGGATTATGAGAAGGCCCGGATTTACTCATTGGCTTCCATTGCGTCTGCCCAGAATGGAGAAGAGGCCGAAGAAGCTCTTGGAATGCTTTATCGGGTGTTGGGCAAGCTCAAACGCCGGGATGAAATCCTGAAGACTGCCGAAGCCGTCCAGAAAGAATACCCGGAGTCCTATGACACCACAGCAGCCCGTCTCTATTATGCGGGTAAAGTGGATAAAGGTCTGGATGAGGCCGTTTTGGCAGCAGAAAGCTGGCTTGGAAGTCACCGGAATCACGACAAGGCCGATCGCCTGTCTTCCCGCCTGGCAGATGCTTATGCGGATCAGGGGTTTCCCGTCAAAGCCGTGAAAATTTATGAAGAACTGGTGAGAAAGAATCCGGATACGGAAAGCTATCAGAAGAAGCTCAAGCGTTATCAGGCAGAAGTGAATTCTTGAGGTTTATACGATAGCCCGAAACCTTTGGACTTTCATTCCGTAGTAGATTTTATGCTGCAAATTCTGTTTCGCCTGCATCTGTTTTTCATCCTGGTTACGGGGCTTCTGGCCCAGGGCTTTGTTTTTGTCCAGCCGATTGCCAGGGATGAATCCAGGCCCGTGAATCTTCGCAATGTCCTGAATGTTGAGGTTCAGGGGAAAAAAGCCCTGGCTTTTGAAGAGATCAGCACTCCTGATCTGGAAGCCTTAAAGGCCAGGCTTCAGAGATCGGGTCTGATTCAGCGGGTTCTTTCCATGCGGGCAGAAGCTCTGGAAGTTCGCAGCCACCTTGGTCTGGAAAGCTCTTTTGCAAATCAGCCGGAACGTTTTGCGGTTTATGTGGGCGATGCTTTTGGAGCAACTGGGCCGGCTGTTGCAAGCGGGCTCAGAATTGCTCTGCCTCAGAGCGGGGATACCTATGATTCCCTGATGATCCTTTCGGATCTGAAAATGAAGGGTGTCATACTGACCATTGATGATTTTGACAAGAACCGTTATCTGCCCGCAGTGATTGCCCACGAACTTTTTCATGCCATCACCGGAGATTTGTATGGAGATGCTTTCTTTGAATTGAAAGCCAGTTCCACTTCGAACAGGGGTCATGATTCCCATCTGAAAACAGATCCTTTTCTGGCCTGGCTTGAAGGTATGGCTGAGGCCATGGAAGTTCTGGCTCTTCGGGATCATCAGAATGAAATTTCCCTGAATCCCGTGGATACAGCCATGTCCCCGATGGCAAAAGCCATGATGCAGGGCTTTATGCATCGCCGCCTGAAGCTGGCCTCTAAAAACAGTTTTATCTTCGATCAGGATGGCTCGGTGCTGGATGGAAATCTGGATTCTGCTCTGGACATGATTCGTACGGAAGGGGTTGTGGCTGGGGTTTTCTACCGGCTGGTATTTGAAGCTTTGGATGGAGACTATCGCAGAGCTTTTGAAACCATTGCTCGCCATAAACCTATGAACATTGTGGAGTTTGCCTCATTCCTGGCCGAAGACTGGCCAGATAGTCGCTCTTCGATTCTGCGCTGCTTTGTTGAGAATACCCGTTATGTCACTGTCAGTCAGGAAGCTTTGGAACTCTATCGGGACAGTTACCTTCACACCAAGGATTTCAAGACAGGCTCAGGAAGTCGCGATCAGTCCCAAATCAGTCGGGAACGCTGGCTGGCCTTTCGCAGTGATATGTTTGCCGGGATTCTTGCTGGAAAAATCCAGATGGATCAGGCTTTGCCAAAGCCTTATATCGTTTCCGATGATTATGGCTTTTTTCAAGTCGATTTGAATGCGGCAAATCCGATTGATATTCAGGGCTATCTTGAGGATCAGGCTTCTCTTGAGCTTGCCGAAGCTGAATTGATGGCGATGAAGATTGCACGTTCCCGCGAAAAGGTTCTGATTGAGGACATGGATGATCTGAGCCTTCCGGCCGAGATCGAAAAGATCCTGGCTCAGGGAAACCTGATTTATCGCGGAAAACAGCGCAAGCAGATGCTGGAAAGGGCCCAGAAGTTGCAGGAAGGCTTCTACAGCGGCTATGCATCTGAAGAAGGCCTGAATTCCTTTGTCTTCCATTCGATCTCTGACTTGTGAAGCTGGTTTGTGGTGGTTAGAATGCGCCCATGAAAAGACTGGGTCGTGCCATCCGATACCGCTGGCTGAAAGTCCTGCGTTTGAAGGACAGTCCTGTACGAGTTGCCCGAGGGGTAGCCTGCGGGGTTGCGGCAGGGGCTTTTCCTCCTATGGGGCAGATGGTTCTGGCCTGGTTTTTCGCCTTGGGTCTGAGGGGAAATATCGTGGCTGCTGTCCTGGCGACCTGGTGGTCTAATCCCTTTACTTATGTTCCGATTTATTACTTGTTCTATCGTTTCGGATTGCTTTTTGTGGATGTGAATCAACTCGTTTTTCCGGTATTTGCGGAAAGAATTCGGGAGCTTGATGGTCTTGATTCCTGCCTTTCCCTTGGGCACGATGTTTTTCTTCCCATGATGACGGGTTGCATTCTGGGAGCCTGTATCCTGGGCCCTTTGACATATCAGTTGACCTACAGGGCTTTGATACGCCGCAAATGTGTGAAGAGAGATGCGGAGGTGAAGGCTTGATTCGGGCGGTCCGTTTTCACTGGTTGCGTCTTTTGAGGCTTAAGGATCAGCCCCAGAGCGTGGCAGGGGGGTTTGCCTTGGGAGTCATCATCGGCTGCATTCCATTTTTTGGCATTCAGTCTGTTCTGGCTTTGAGTTTTGCCGTTTTATTGAGAATCAATAAGGTGGCCTGCCTGATTGGCTCGGTTTGGACCAACCCTGTGACGGCAATTCCGGTCTACTGGACAAACTATCGTATCGGACTCTGGTTCACTGGCCGGGATGGTGTCAGTTTTGAGCGCTTTACCGAGATGCTTGGCGAAGGTTCGCACACCGGTCTTCTGGATCTTGGGGAGGATCTGTTTGTCCCGCTTGGAATCGGTTGTGGGCTGGCAGCCCTGGTGCTGAGCCCTTTAAGCTATCTGGTTGTCTTGCAGGGCTTGAAATTTCGCCAGGCTCAGCGGCGGGCCAAGGCCCGGAATGCGGCTCGGCAGGAATAGGCGTAGTCGGCAAGGGACCAGGCAGTAATCAGGGCTGCTGCCCAGACAAAGAGATTCTGAAACCACAGCCAGGAAAATCCCCAGTTCAGATTATAGCCGTGGGCCAATTGGGCCAGCAAAACAGCAAAGATAGCTGCCGCCTGTACGATAGCCTTGATTTTTCCCGAGGAGCGGGCTGCCAGAACGAGTCCCTGGGATGCTGCCGCCGTACGGATTGCGGAGACTAAAATATCTCGCCAGATCAGGACCAGCATGACTCCAAGGCTCATCCAGCCAACAGCGGTAAAAGCCAGGAATGAGGTCATGCGGGCAAGGGAATCCGCCAGAGGATCCAGAAGTTTTCCCAGATCGGAGACCTGCCCCAGTCGTCTGGCCAGCCAGCCATCAAGACCATCAGAAATTTCGGAAAGAATGGCCAGAGCCAAAGCTGCCCACAGAAGAGCGGTGGATCCGTTTCGGGCCTGATAAATCACCCATGCGAAGACAGGAGCCAGGAGAATGCGAAAAACGGTAACAGACGTGGCCAGATTCATATAAAGCTCAGGATATCAGGAGTAGGAGGCTGAAGCCAGTCTGTGATGGTTTGGAAGAGGCTCAAACAAAAATACCCCCGCCATCAGGCGGGGGTATCATTGTTTCAGGAAGCTCAGCTTCCGTTGAGTTTGCTGTTTACATAAGTCTGGATATTTGGATTTCTCCAGTTCCATTCATATGTGTCCATTCCCACAGCTGCCGGGGGAGTGAACTGAACGGCTCCAGCTGTATTGGGCATGCCCCAGCGGTTCAGGTTGTTGTTACGCAGATACTCATCAATATAGCTTCTGACCTGAGCATTCTGCCATGGCTGGGCAGAGCTCGTAATCGTATTGGTTCCGGCAGTTGGACTGGTTCCAGCTGCTGCCGGGCCCGCTACTCCGGTTCCGGAGATGTTCATCGTGGCGTTGAACTCCTTGATGATGCGATCGTTATTCTGAATCTCGCTGACCAGACGGTAGATACTGGCCCGCTTTTCATTGATGGCGCTCATGTTTGCGGCATTCGGTGGAACTGCGGAGTTGTCCATTGCGGCAATCTGAGGATTGGCGATGCGGATTTCTCCATCGATTTCAGCCAGAGTCCGGCGGAAATTGTCCTTGTCCGAGTCCGTCATGTTCGTGTTTGTCCTTTGCACGTATGTCGTAATCAGCTCGCGCTGCAGACGAATGATTTTATTCAGTCTTTGCTCCAGTTCATACAGCATGGATGAGTAGTCCTGACCAACCGGCTGAGTAACAGGAGGTTGGACAACCGGGGGTTGTTGAGGAGGGTACATCGGTTGTTGAGGAGGGTACATCGGTTGCTGTACGGGTGGATATCCGGTTCCGGGAGGATACATTCCACCACCGGGAGGATACATCGGCATTGGAGGATAAGGCTGATAAGGAGGCATCATGTAAGGGGGATACATAGGCCCGTCAAAACGGTCATCATCATCATCCTCGTCATCATCGCTGTTTAAGCTGTCAATCAGCTTCCAGGCCAGAATTCCACCACCAATAGCGAGGCCCACCTTGGCGATATTTCCCCACATTTCGCGACGATTGGCTCTGTTCTGCTCTTCTTCGGCCTGGCGGCGGGCTTCAGCAGCCGAATCAACCAGCTCGACATGAACCTGATCGGTTGCATCGGTTTCCTGCTCATGGCCGGCCATGTCCAAATAGCGCAGCTTCATTCTGAGTGCGACCAGCCAGTTGGAAGCATCAATCAGCTGGCGACTGCCGTTTCTGGCCATCTGGGCTTCCAGACGCTCGAAATTGGTGTCATAGACATTACGGCTGGGGCGAATCTTTCTGTGGAACTGCTGAAGGGCATAGACTACACCCTGTTTCTGCATGGCGGTTCCGTAGCCCATGGTGGGCTGCCAGATGATTTCTCCAGCGGTATTGTTCAGCTCATAGTTGGCAACAGGCTCACGACCGATTCTTGGCTCGGTAGAAAGGTATTCGGACATGATTCCATTCGCCAGGGTTCCCTGATGCAGGATATCCAGGAGTTCACCCTTCAGCCTTTCTACACGGGTATCGCCCAATGCCTTGACCAGAGTCTTACAGGTCCCAAATGGGGAGTAGCGGGCACGTCCCAGGCGAGCACCATTGGATACGTTGTAGGTAATGAATACCGAGAATCCAAGGATCTTGGTGGAAGCACTGCGCAGTTCATCGCCGGTATAATCACGAGCAGTGATATCTGCATAGCGATAGCCTTCTCCAACCTGTTTCTGAAGCTCTTTGAGCAGACAGACATAGACATCGGAGAAAGGATTGCCAGGCTCCGGCTGTGGCTCTACAGGAACTTCGGGTTCAGGAACCGGATCGGAAGGCACGGGATCAACTGGAGCCGGATCCTCCGGTTGGGGATCGGTTGGAGCAGGAACTTCCGGTGATGGAACGGTTGGGGTGGGTTCTTCTGGAGTCGGCTCTGATGGAGCGGCTACACTATCAAAGCTTAAATCCCCGTCATCCCGCGCGTCCACAAACTCCTGTACGATAGGAGTCATGGCATCCCGGGTTTCCCGTATGCTGGCATAGGCAACAAGCAACTGAGACGGAGTAGCCATAATTACGGCAAGCATCCAGCAAATGATTTTTTTGAACATGACCAGTCTCCTCACCCTTCAGATCGAGATATGGGTTCATGTGCACTACGCTTTACCGGCGGGAAAGGTTGCAGATTTTGTCGATCAAAAAACGGGAATGAAAGAAATCTGTCTCAAGGTCTTCAGCTTTCTTGACAGGAGGCCCGGGATTTCCTATTTTCCATTTTGTTGCCTGCGCGCTTAGCTCAGTTGGATAGAGCAACTGCCTTCTAAGCAGTGGGTCAGAGGTTCGAATCCTCTAGTGCGTAGGCAATATCCTCCCGACAAACTTTCATCGTCTGATAACCAGAGTTCTGGAACCATCCGATAAAAAAGCATGATTTACCGGATTCTGCCCCTGATATTCCTGTTTTCCTGCAAGATCTTTGCTCTGGATCTTCGGGAGCAGTGGGAATGGAAGAATGACCGGCTTTATGACAACCGGCCTCGAAGCCCTTCTGGTCTGATCAGCGATATTCAGCTTCTCAGTGTGGATCTGCGCTCTGCTGTCCGAAAGCTCAAGACTCTTTATATCCGTACCGGCACCGGTCTTCATGAAGAAGAGAGAAGGCGGGCTCACCGGGAATTTTTAAGAGCTCTTGAATTACGCCGGGAACTTTACGAGCGTTTTTTTGAGCTTGAACGCCATGAGCGCGAAGAAAAAGTGGATCAGATCCTTCGTGAGGAGCTGACAAGGCTTGAGAAGGACCTTGAAAACTGGGCCTCTCTGAATGCCACTATCACTCCGCTCACCCATCTGATTCGTCGTATGAAGCTCCGCCCGCGGGTGGTTCTGGCTCAGCGGAAATTCTATGACCAGAAACAAAAGAACTGGGTTCTGGGCGAAGAACTGATTGAAAAAATCCGCATCGCCTGGAGAGCCTGGCGTCTCAGAACGATGGCGACCTACCTTCAGGCCGAAAAAATTCTGCGTCCCATCACTGAGGACGTTCCTGATTTTCTGCCAGCCTGGTTCTGGCTGTCCCGGGTTCTGTTTGACATGGAGAAAGTCCCGGAGGCTACCGGAATTCTTGAGCGGCTGGTCAGGGTGGATCCCGAGCTTATGCAGTCCAGAAGCCTGAGCGAGGAATTTCTGAGTCAGGAGAGTCTGATTCTGCACTCCCTTCCCGAGGAGAGTCTGATTCTTCCTGAAAAGGCGCTGCTTCCTCCCCCAAGACCTCACCCGGCCCAGAAAGACGGAATTCTGGAAGTCCCTTATGTCCTGGCGATGGGGCCCGCTCAGGAGGTCACAGGTACGGTGAATTTCAAGGCAGTTTTCGAGCTGGCAGATGCTGAAACCTCACGTATCTTTGGGGTTTTGGGAGAAATTGAGAGCAGTCGCAATCTGGAGCCTGTTGGGCCGGCCGGACCTCTGTTTCGAGCGGCAGTGGAGTTCTTTGCT
>CAZDAM010000039.1:0-27647 GCA_964503595.1 uncultured bacterium | reverse complement strand
CGAAGATATCCGGGTGCGTGCCAATACACTGGAATCTCTGGCCGTTATCTGGCCCCAGAATGATCTGGATTGGTTTTTACACTGGCTTCAGGATGAATCCAATCGCATCTGTGGCAATGCTATCACCGCATTGGGACGCTCGCCTGAATTTGAAGCCGTCTACCTCAAACCGGTTCAGGAAAGGCTCAATGGGCTGATGCTGGAATCCGAGCTTCATGCTCTGACCGGTATCTACTGCATCGGGTTTTTACAGTCTGACGGTCTGATGGATACCCTGGAAGCAGCTCTGAACCACAATTTTGCCTCAGTACAGGAACGGGCGCGTCAGATTCTGGCGAACTGGTCTCTGGTCTCCGATGAAGCTTCCCGTCGTTTCTCCAGGTGGCTCAGAACAGAGAAGGTCAATTTCAGTTCCCAAAAGCCTTTCGAAGAAAGTGGGCCTGGTCTGGGCTCTGCCTTTTCCCCCCGTGGGAGAGGACATTCCGATCCTTTCTGCAACCTGTAAACTAATCTGGCCTTGATTTGACCCACATCCCGTGTCGTTTCATGGTGCATTCAGGAAGGCATGCTGCCAGCGTACGCCTTTGCCTGGGAAGCACCCAGGAGCACACAATGCGTGTACCAGGCTGGACAATGAAATCCTGGAGGATTTTCTCGTGTGAGGAATCGCCCGAAACCCAGAGCATGGGTTTGAGATTCAACACCATTCCTGAAACCAGAATCACGACCAGACCAAGCAGACCAAAGGAAGCCCCCAGAGTCAGAAACTGGGCAGATAAATGCTCGAGTACAAGACCGGCAAGAGCAAAGGCTGCCAGGAGTCCTGCTTCATAAATCGTTTCCCGCATGCCAGCAACTTTAGCAACATCAGAACCAGCCGCATACTGAGCATGAAAATCCAGATTCAGAACAACATACTGGGCCAGACCAAAAGTCGGAAAAATGAGAATCCAGAAATCTGGACTCAGGCTTGCCATGAAAAGTAACAGTCCGGTGCCTGCCAGAAGAGCAGAGGTAGAAAGAGGATCCATGGCATTCAGCCGGTTCATGATCAAAGCTGCCAGTCCTTCCAAAAAGGTCAGCAGGGCTACGGCAAACCCCACCCAGGAGCCAGGCAATTCCATCTCCACCATGCAAAGGGGAAGAAATTCGGACAAAGCTGCCATGATTGCCGCGATCAAGGCTGCCACCACAGTTGCCGGAGCCGGAGAAAACTCCACTTCCCCAGTTGCTGATTCTTCCATGTCTCCTGATTCTGTCGCTTCCAACTTTCCGCTTGAGATTTCGAGCCTCATTAGGGCTATTCCTCCCAGAAAAATACTGATCAGGGAAATCAGAAGCAGGATGATATAGGACGGATTCAGAAGACTGCAGCAAAGAGCTGCACTAGCCATACCCAGACTGCTTGCGAGGGAAAGACGACCCAAAAAACTTGAAAAGCCTGCCGGGTCTTCTCCAAATTCCTGACGAGCCAGAGAACGGGCCAGAATGGAGCTGAGAGTATGCTCAAGTCCCCAGCAGGCAAATCCAATCGCAAAACTCATCCAGCCTGGAGATATCAGCCAGAGCCCCAGACCAAGCAGTTTAGCAGACTGGACTCCCAGCAAAAGGCTTCTGACGGAAAAAAGGGGAAGGAGTCTGCGGGAACCCAAACCGGTCAGCATGGAAGCCATAGCCCATATCATCATCAAAGAACCGATCTGGGTCTCATTTAAGCTGAATGACTGAATATAAAGCGTATAGCAGGGGTAGATCCAAAGATGATCAGAAAAAAAACGATGCCAGATCAGTGGCCGAAGACGACACATAAAAACCTCGAAAATTCCGGGATACAAGGAAGTGAGCCTGAAAAAAATCAGACCAGAGAATCAGGAATCAAAGAGGAAGAGCTAACAGAAGGAGTCGAGAGCGCGAAAGTAAGTGAACGGCTTGGCCAGAACACGTATGAATTTTTCTTTGAGGGAGTTGAACGATTGTCGGGCGGACATAAGACACCTACTTAAACCCGTATTTATTTTATCATAGGGGCAGGAAGCAGGCAAACTTGTCTTGATCGCTTAAAACCAATCTGACATAATACAAACCCATTTTTGAGGTATGGCCGAATAGTGGAACAGGCCTCTCTTATCCCTGGGTACGAGCTATGAAATTTCAAAACGTCTGTATTGACGACATTGCCTGGGTCATTCCCGACAATGCAGTATCTACATTAAGTCTGGAACAGAAGATGGCTCCTGCCTATGCCCGTCTCGGCATGACTGTCGGACAGCTTCAGGCTCTGACCGGCCAGCAGGAAAGACGTTTCTGGGAACCGGGAACTCCTCCAAGCCACGGCGCCATTCAGGCATGTTCCCAGATTCTTCATAGGCATGAAGGCATCAGGGAAAATCTGGGGCTTCTGATCAACTCTTCAGTCTGCCGGGATCAGCTCGAGCCCGCGACAGCTACGATCGTCGGAAAAGGCCTCGAGCTTTCCAGAAAAACGATGGTCTTTGATGTCTCCAATGCCTGTCTTGGCTTTGTCACTGCCATGACCATTGCAGCCCAGATGATCGAATCATCCCAGATCCGGCATGCCCTTATCGTTTCTTCCGAGGGCGGTCTGGAAGTGGTCGAAAACGCCATTCACCAGATTCTTCAGAGCCCGGATGAAAAAACCTTCATGGAATCGATCCCCACTCTGACTCTGGGATCCGCAGCCGTTGCCATGCTTTTGAGTCACCGCTCTGTTGCCAGAAGACCCCTGCGTTTTGTTGCCGGAGCAACACTGAATGACGTGCGCCATTCCCATTTATGCCTGTGGGGACCCGATACCGGATTTCCATCCAAGCTTCATCACTCCATGCGCACGGACGGCAAAACGGTACTGGAAACCGGCACAAAACTGGCCCAGGAAACCTGGGACGAATTCAGCCGGGAAAGCCAGATCAATCCGGATGAACTCAGCGCCATTTTCTGCCACCAGGTGGGCCCGATTCACACTCAGGCAGTCTACCGCATTCTAGGCCTGAACCCGGCTCTTGATTTTGCCACCTTTGAAACTTACGGAAACACCGGATCAGCAGCCTTGCCTCTGACGCTTGGAATGGGTATCGAAGCCGGGGTCTTCGGCCCATCCCAGAAAGCCGCCATGCTGGGAATTGGTTCCGGACTCGTATGCACCATGTTCTCTTTGGAGTGGGATGGATGATCTGCTAAGCCCAAAGCGGCTGGGGTTTGATATTTCCCAAATTCGGAATCTCTATCCCTTTGAATCGAAGTTCTTCCAGCAGGGTTCCCTTTATCAACACTACATTGATGAAGGAGAGGGCGATGAAGCTGTTCTGATGCTTCATGGTAACCCAACCTGGTCATTTTACTACCGCCGCATGATCAAGCATCTGCATCCGGCCATGCGGGCAATCTCCCCGGATCATATGGGCTGCGGGTTGAGTGATAAACCCCAGAACTGGTCCTACCGTCTTGAAGATCATATTCAGAATCTGCTGCGTCTTATCGAACATCTGGGACTGAAGAAAATCCATCTCGTGGTCCACGACTGGGGCGGCATGATCGGATTTGGAGCCGCCTTGAGAATCCCTGAAAAGATTTGTTCCTTCATGATTCTCAATACCTGTGCCTTCCGCCTGCCTCCAGGAGCCAAACTTTCCCGAAGAATCGGTCTTGTCCGGGTTCCCGGTCTGGGAAACACTGCCGTTCGGGTCTTCAATGGCTTTGCCAGAGGGGCAGCCTTGATGGCGACCGTGAGCGGTAAAATGAGTGCCGAGGAAAAAGCCGGGCTTCTGGCTCCCTATAACAGCTATCAGAACCGCATTGCCACTCTGAGAATGGTTCAGGATATTCCTTTGAATCCTTCCCATCCTTCCTATGAACTTCTCAAGTCGATTGAAGAGTCTCTTCCTGTCTTCGAAAGCACCCCCAAAACAATGGTCTGGGGACGCCAGGACTTCTGCTTCAATGACGATTTCCTGAAGCGCTGGATGGATTTCTATCCTGAACTCAAGCCAATCGTAGTCGAAGATGCCGGGCACTATATTCTTGAGGATGATCCGGAAACCGTACTGCAAAAGCTGGACGAGCATTTGAAACAGGTTGTTGAAACATGAGCATTGTCAATATTGCCCGATTTCTGGTCGAATCTGCCGAGCGCAATCCGGAACGCCCCGCAGTTACCGTCCTCAAATCAAAGGGAGCGACCCTGAAATGGGAGAGTATTTCCTTTCAGGAAACCCTGCGCCGCTGTGATTCCTTTGCTCAGGGGATGAGCCAGGAGGGAATTCGACGCGGCATGAAAGTGCTTCTGGCCGTCAAACCCGGCCTTGATTTTGTCCCTCTGTGCTTCGCCCTGTTTAAAATTGGAGCCATCCCGGTTCTGATCGATCCGGGAATAGGAAAGGCCAATCTGGCGGATTGCATTGATGCGGTCCAACCCGAAGCAATCGTTGGAACCTGGAAAGCCCACCTGGCCCGCCTTCTGATGCCCAAAGCCTTTCAGTCCATTAAAACAGCCATTATCACGGATGGCATTTTCATGCCCAAGGCCAAGCATATCTACAGCATCTCACCGGAATCCGCATCTTCCTTTCCCGTCGCCCGGACAGCTTCTGAGGACATGGCTGCCATTGTTTTTACAACCGGCAGTACCGGAGCCCCCAAAGGGGTCGTGTACTTTCACGAACAGATGGAAGGCCAGGTTCGCCTGATTCAGAAGCAGTTTCAGATTTCAGAGAACGATGTTGATTTTCCCATCTTCCCTCTATTCGCCCTGTTCTCCGCATCATGGGGCATTGAAGCCGTCATTCCGGATCTGGATCCCACCAAACCGGCCCAGGCCGACCCCGCTCTTCTTACTCGCCAGATCCGGGACAGGGGAGTAACCTTTTCGATTGGTTCGCCCGCTGTCTGGGACAAGCTTGGCGACTGGTGCCGCCAGAACCAGGTCCGCCTGGACTCCCTCAAACAAATCCTGATGGTGGGGGCTCCGGTGCGCCCCTATGTGCTGGAGCGCTTCTTAAGCGTACAAAGTGATAAGGGCAATACCTATACTCCTTACGGCGCCACCGAAGCTCTTCCTGTTCTTTGTATGGGAGGGCGGGAAATTCTTGCGGAATGCAGCCCCAGAACTGAAAACGGTCAGGGAATCTGTATCGGGCGCCCGTTTCCGGAAGTGGAAGTCAGAATCATTGCAATTTGCGACGAAGCCATTCCCGAGATGAATCAGGCCAGTATTCTTCCTGCCAATCAGATCGGGGAAATTGTCGTCAGGGGTCCGATTGTGACCCGGGAATATCTCAACAAGCCCGAAGCCACTGCGCTTGCTAAAATCATGGAAGGTGAAGCAGTCTGGCATCGTATGGGAGATGTCGGCTATCTGGATGAAGAGGGGCGGGTCTGGTTCTGCGGACGGAAAGCCCATCGGGTTGAAAGTGAAACAAACCGCTATTTCAGTGTCTGCACCGAAGCCATTTTCAACCGTCATCCCAAAGTCTTTCGTTCTGCCCTGGTCGGGATCAAAGTCGAAGGAAGCCTGAAACCGGCCATGTGCATTGAGCCCAGGCCCGGCTATTTTCCCGGAACCGAAGCCGAAAAACAGGAACTGATTCAGGAACTTCTGGCTCTGGCCAAGGAATTTGAACATACCAGAGACATCGGCACTGTTCTGTTCCATAGGTCTTTTCCTGTAGATATCCGCCATAACGCTAAAATTTTCCGGGAAAAGCTGGCCGTCTGGGCTCAGAGAGAACAAAAAGCATGAAACCTGTCATTCTCGTTACCGGAGGAGGAGGGTTTTTGGGAACGGAAGTCGTCCGACAGCTGCTTGAAAAGGGTTATCAGGTTCGTATTCTGGCCCGAAACCCTTACCCTCATATCCAGAAGCTGGGAGCTGAATGCCGGACTGGAGATATTGCTATCCCTGAAGATCTCATCAAAGCCTCCGAGGGATGTCATGCAATCATCCATACAGCGGCCAAGGCCGGTATATGGGGCTCTTACCGTGACTACTACCTGCCAAATGTGATCGGTACGGAAAACGTCCTCAAGGCCTGTCAGGTCAATCATATTGAAGTTTTGGTCCACACCTCAAGCCCCAGTGTTGTTTTTAATGGAAAAGATATGGAAGGGGTAGACGAATCTGTCTCTTATCCAAAACATTACGAGGCTCACTATCCCCATACCAAGGCTATCTCCGAGCGGAAGGTTCTTGCCACAGCCCAAAAGGGACGAATCCGTGCCTGCGCCTTACGCCCCCATCTGATCTGGGGGATCGGAGACAATCACTTGATTCCCCGTTTTGTTCAAAGAGCTGCCAGAAACCAGATCCGGATTGTGGGTGAGGGTCATAATCTGGTGGATACCGTATGTATAGAAAATGCGGCCCTAGCCCATATCCTGGCCCTGGAAATTCTCTTACAGGAACCTCAGAAAGCCAATGGGAAAGCTTATTTTATCAGTAACGGGGAGCCCATCCGGCTTTTTGACTGGATCAACCGTTTTGTCACCGGTGCTGGCATGAACCCCGTAACACGTAAAGTTCCGACCTGGCTGGCATGGACAGCTGGAAGTATTCTGGAAGGCTTTCACAGGGCTTTCATGCCACAAAAAGAGCCACGAATGACACGCTTTTTAGCAGATGAACTCAGCACAGCCCACTGGTTTTCTCTGAAGGCAGCCCAAGATGATTTGAGTTATATACCTCTGATCAACAATGAAGAAGGATTTCAGAAAGTTCTGGAGTCTGCCTGGTTTCAGGAGCTGGCCAGGAAATCCCGCATTTCCTAAAGAGCCTGGAAACGTCCTCTTTTTTCTGCTTCCATCAGATCTTCTATCATGAGGTGAATCAGGGTCAGTACGGTCTCCGGGCCATTGTAATCCGGATTCTGGGCCATACCCCACGGAAGGGGAAGCTGTTTCACCAGATCATACGAGTCATCCCAGACCTTGCGTCCAAACACCTTGAGATAAAGTCCATGTGCCGGATTGCTGGCCGTCTTTGACAGATGAATCCGGTAACGCTGGCTTTCCAGACCCAGAGCAGTCCGGCTTTCCTGGGAATAGAGTTTTCGTCCGAACTGACGGGTTTCCAGAAGGTCCAGAAATGGCTCCGCTTTTGCCATGCATTCTTCCAGAACCAGACGATGGGCATGACGGGGATAAAGCAGGGACTCCTCCATCATGGCTTTCAGATGGTTGCACAGGGCCCGCATTCTTCTGGCGCCAAGTTTCCGGGCCGGATGAAAGCACAAAAAAGTCTCGGGAAGATTCCAGATCAAAGGTTCATGACCTTCCACCCGGCATATCAGGTGAAGCTCAAATGCCTTAAAATATGCACTACGATCCAGCACGATTTTCAAGATGCAATGCTCTGCTTCACACTGTAGCCAGATCTGCTTCTCATCGGCACTCTTATCGACCGCAAATTCGGGGATGCTCAGACCAAGGTCCAGAAGCCCGAAACGAATCAGGCGGGAAAAATCGACCAGCCTACTCTGCAAAGCCTTCTGTCTTTCCTCTGAGGCAAGTTTTTTGGCCGTCGGAACAGAAGCCTGTTCTTCCTCCTGATCTACCTCGGTAAAATCATCGATTGCATCCAGACTTTCCCGGATCCAGTTTTGAAACCAATTCAAGATTTCCTCTTTCCCGTTTGCAAGAAAACAGCCTAGCGAACCTGATGAATTCTGGCAATCGATTCGCGCATGCAGTAAAATCCCTACATCATTTGTCGGATAAAGGGGTAATTTGTTATGTCAAATGCTGGTATGGAAAATTTTGGTCGTCTGTCTTTTAATGACAATATCATGCGTCAGAAACTGCCGCATGCTGTCTATGAGCAACTCAGCAGAACGATTGCTGAAGGGCGCCGACTGGAACGCCGACTTGCCGACACCATTGCTCATGCCATGAAAGAATGGGCGATGGAAAATGGTGCTACCCATTACTGCCACTGGTTTCAGCCACTTACAGGCGGAACCGCAGAAAAGCATGATTCTTTTTTAAGTCTTGATGATGGAATTCCTCTGGCCAGATTCAGCGGTGAGCAACTGATTCAGGGGGAGCCCGATGCTTCCAGTTTTCCGAACGGAGGCATTCGATCCACTTTTGAAGCGCGAGGATATACCGCCTGGGATCCAGCATCACCAGCATTTCTGATCCAAACCGGATCCGGAGGTATTCTGACCATTCCATCCATCTTTGTCTCGTACTACGGGGAAGCTCTGGATAAGAAAACCCCACTTCTACGCTCCATGGAAATGATTTCCAAAGCTGCTACCGAAGTCTGCGGACTGTTTGGAAATGCTCCCAAATGGGTCAAAACGACTCTTGGGGCTGAGCAGGAATATTTCCTGGTAGACGCCTCCGTTGCTTCCCGCCGCTCTGATCTTAAACTTTGTGGACGAACCCTTCTGGGCCGCCGGAGCCCCAAGGATCAGCAGCTTGAAAATCATTACTTTGGAACCATCCCGGATCGTGTCCTAGCGTTTATGGACGAACTGGACCATACCCTGCATGAACTTGGGATTCCGGCAAAAACCCGCCATAACGAAGTGGCTCCGTCTCAATACGAGATTGCCTGTATTTTTTCACCATCCAATATTGCCACGGACCAGAACCTGATTCTGATGAAAGTCATTCGCCAGGTTGCCCGCCGTCACAATCTGGAGGCCATCCTCCACGAAAAGCCCTTCGCCGGTGTCAACGGGTCCGGTAAGCATAATAACTGGTCCATGATGGATTCCAATGGGGACAACCTTCTGGAGCCAGGACGCAATCCTTACGAAAATCTGCGCTTCCTGTTTTTCCTCACAGCTGTCATTCAAGGAGTCAACCAGAATGAAGCTCTCATTCGTTCGGCCGTTGCCACTTCCGGAAACGATCATCGCCTGGGAGCGAATGAAGCTCCTCCGGCCATCATGTCTATCTTTTTGGGCAAACAGCTCACGGATGTGATTCGTTCGCTTCGTAATGGAGAAGGATTCAGTAATAACGGGGAAAATTACCTGCAAACCGGGATTGCCTTCATTCCGGAAATTCTTCAGCACAATACAGACAGAAACCGGACTTCTCCTTTTGCCTTCACCGGCAACAAATTCGAGTTCAGAGCTGTCGGCTCAGACCAATCCGTAGCCATTCCCCAGACAGTGATCAATATCGCCGTTGGGGACGCCCTGATGGATCTGAATGCCAGAGTTCAAGCCCGCATGGAAAGAGGGGAAAGCCTGGAACACGCTGTGGTTCAATGCCTGAAAGCCTCTCTGGAAGAAAATCACCGTATTCTGTTTGAAGGCAATAACTATGGTCAGGAGTGGGTTGAGGAAGCCAGTCGCCGTGGACTCTCCAATCAGCCAAAAACCCCGTATGCCCTCAAAGTCTGGCACTCCGATACATCCAGAGCCCTGTTTGAAAAACATAAAATTCTGACCCGGTCTGAGTTAAACCTCAGACACGAAGTCCGGCTGGAGCAATACACCACCAAGATTTCCATTGAAGCCAACACTCTTCTGGATCTCGTACATGGCTATGTACTACCGGATTCCACCAAATGGGAGAGAGAGCTCGCTGCAACAGTCGTAGCACTGGGAGCCGCCAAGGTTTCCTGTTCTCATCAGACCCGTCTTCTGGAAGAAGTCTGTACCAGAATCGAAGCTCTGATCGCCACTTCGGAAAAACTGAAGTCCGAACTGGCCGAAGTTTGTGCCATCGAAGACACCGAAGCCAGGGCCTGTGCTTATTCTGACAGTGTAATGGCCCTGATGGAAGATACCCGCGAATGTGCCGATGCCCTGGAGGAAATTGTTCCCTCCGAGCACTGGAGTCTGCCGGTTTATTCCGAGCTTCTGTTCTCGATTGAATAAAATCCGAGGTTTTCAGGAAACGGGCCGAACCGGGAACGGTCCGTTTTTTTCCTGCGGGATGGAAAATCAAATCGGCCATGATAGGGAAGCCTCCCTGAGCAGCACCGGGATTTCTTCACGGATAGGATAAGCCATCTGGGTATCTTCCCGGATGAGAAGGCCGGAAACCTCATAGGAAACAGGATCCCCAGAGGCAAATTTCAGCTCTCCCTGAGACTGCTTTCTCCGAGCTTGTTCCAGTTCTTCTTGACTCGCCAACCTCAGCTTCTGCCGGGTTATCGGACAACGCAACATGGCCAGAAAATCTTCTTTCATGTTTTTCTCCTCAAAACAACCATCCATACACGATTGACCCGTAAGGGCATCAACTTTATGCAATAAAACTCCATGCCCAGACTTTACAGATACTCTATCGCCAGTATACCGGAACAGACATCTGTCCTATGCATGTATCAACTTCTTGCGTGCTTTCTAACCGGTTTCAGGAGTGCTCAGGGAAGGGGGAGTGGCAGATGTCCTGCTAAAGCCAATCAATATAGAGGCTCTTCGCCAGAACTCGTTCAGATGACCACAAGCTTAGAGGAAGAAGCAAGGGTTTTAAGCATCAGCATGCTACAATAAGGCTGGTTTGCATAAAGCAAGGGGTTCTCCCCCAAAATCCATTGATATTGAATAGGAGCCCAATGGCAAATATACTCTTTTCCAAAGAGAATCTTTCGCTGGAAGTCAAAGAGCCTACAAGTATACTGAAACTTGCTCTGGCAGAAGGCATTCCCATGAACCATCGTTGTGGAGCTGAATTGAAATGTGCCAGCTGTAAAGTCCGGATTCTGGAAGGCATGGATGGACTCAGTCCCAAATCCACCGCAGAAAAACGAATGCTGGAGAAATTCCGCTTACCTGATTTTATCCGGCTTGGATGCCAGGCCCAGATTCAGCCTGACTATGTCGGAAAAATCGAAATCGGTACTATCATCAAGCAAAACAGCAGCAGGTCCGGAAAAACTCCAAAAATCCCCTCCAGCGTATTACGCCGTCTGGAAAAGATGAAGGAAACTCCTTGAGTCCTGACATAAAGTGTAAAGACCGGTCTGCGGGCTGGTTTTTACACTTTATATCCAATGAATTTTCCTAACGGGAGCTTTCCAGCTGCCTGAGCTGTTTCTGCAACTCACCAATCCGGGTGCCGAGTATTCTGCGCTGCTCCTCTATATCTTTCATTTTCAGGGCTGCCAGTCTGCGAGCCTCCGGGATCCCAGCTTTGTTACGACGGGCTTCCATCTGTAAATACTGATAACGTGCCTGATCATCAAGCTCCTGAAACTGATAGAGTCTGGTATGCAGAAAGGCAATCTGATCCCGAAGTTTCTGGTTTTGCAGACGACTGGAGGCGTCGGCATTCACGTAGGCTAGCCATCCTGAAGAAATCATGAGAGAAGCACTAAACCCAGCCGCAAGAATCCGAAAACTTTTCTTCTCCTGGCGTAAAAAGACTTCTATGCAGACAGGCAAAAGCAGCCATGGAAAATTCAGCAGGATTCTGGCCAGATGAAAACTCAGGGAATAGGGATCCTGAATCCAGATCGAGGCACTGTAAAAACCCAGAATATTGAAAAGCTGGGAAGAGCTGAGCTTCAGAAATCCCAGGGAGGGAATCCACAGGAAAAAAAAAGTACCCGTCAAAGCCCCCGCTACGAGTGGAATGGAGGTAATCTTCTTGAGATTGAGCGCCATGCCTCCAAAAAATGCCGCAGGCACAAGAAACACCCAGAATAAAAAATGCAATGGCTCAAACAAGAGGGGAGCTTTGGCAAGATACAGAATGGTCTGATGAAAAAACTGCTCATCCTGAATAGCCAGTCTGGCAACTGCAATCAAAACAATCAGACAAAGCGAAGCCAGCATGGCTCCAAGTCCAATTCTGGCGGGTAAATCTCTGTCTTCTAGCGCAATAGTCTGCCGGACGGGTGCCGGGCAGATCGTTTCCCGGTGAACTTTTTCTCCCAATTTTTGTGAGGGCTGTTTCGGGGTAGCTACCACAGGGGAAAAGGTTTTCTTCGAGACAACAGGAGGGGAAGGGGTCTCTAAAACAGCTGATGGCGCAACCACAGCAGGTTGAGATGCCTCTGAAGTTGCCCAGTTTGGATTGAAAGCTGCCATTCTCAAGCGGTTCTGTTTCAAAAGCCGATTTGCCACCGGGCTTTCTCTTGCCAGAGTCTCAAGAGTATTGAGCATCTTGTCCCGGACTTCATTATGGTGTGATTCCATAAGAGCTTCGGCCAGCTGAATGGCCGAGTCAGTCGCCAGTGCTCCGATACAGAAAACCCCGGTCAGCTGCTCATTGCGGGAGGAGGATTCCACCAAAAACCGCAAAGCCCGCATGGACTCCTCTTCACGTACCGGGCAAAGCACCAGCAAGGCATTGCCGACAACCCGATTATTATGATCATCCAGACAAGGCAGTAAGAATTCGGCGCACTCTTCTGCTGAAAGCAGAAGTCCCAGGGATTCAACCGCATTGGCCCGGACACGATCTACGGGATGAACCAGAAACTTCCTGGCTTCTTCCAAACTTTTGGGGCTCGGAATACGCCCGAGTCCCATGATAAGGCTGGCAAGGGCCTTTTCATTCGTTTCCAGCCTGCAAGCCTGGATCACAGCTTCGGAAGCCCGGCTGTTTTCAAGTTCATGACAGGCCTGAATCCATTCCAGTCTTTCGGGCAGGGGAGCGGTCAAAGGGTAGGAGAGAACACCCTCCACCAAAGCAAAGTCGCCTTCTCCCCACCCTTCCAATACAGAACGGGCTCTTTCAGAACCATTAGCAGCCAGCTTTTTCAGACCTTCTTCGGCCTTGGAATGGACCGATGGATCAGGGTCCTTCAGTAACCGGGAAAGAAGCGGAACCCCCTTCTCGATGCCCATTTCCTTTAAGGCGTAGGCAGCTGAATTGCGGTATTCCGGATGAGGAGAGGCCACCATTTTTTCAAACAGGGTCAATGCATTCTCATCCCCAAGTTTGTAAAGCGCTTTCATGGCAGAGGCCTGTACCCGGTTATGCTCATGGGTTACGCACTGAGTCAGATAGGCCAGAGCCTTGGTGTTTCCAATAGCTTCCAGAGCTTCAATCGCAGTAGAAACAACTCTTGGATCCGGATCTGCCAGATAGGTCACAATTTCATTGAAATAGTTCTCGCCTCCGATAGATTGCATGAAGCGCACAATCAGACTACGCTGGTAAGGAGAATCATGTTCCCTTGAGACTGTTTGCATCAGGGGCAGGAACTGCTTCAGGCGGTACTGAACAATATAGCGAAAAGCTTTGTTGATCTGCTCCAGATCCTTGGATTTCAAGGACTCCTCAACCTTTTTCAGGTTGGAAGTGAAACCTGAAGGAGCTGGTCCCTCATCATTTTTGACTACTTCCTGAACGGACTGCAGAACAGCCAGGCCTTTGCGCATTTCATAGCGTACCTGAACATCTGCTTCCGATTTCTGAGCTTCCAGGAGGACGGAAATCAACTCCGGGTTCCTGAGTCCGACCAAATCCCTGACAGCCCGAAGCCTCACTTCAGAATCAGAAGAGTGCAGAGAACGAAGAATATCTTCGATCCTGACCAGACTGCGCTGACTTTCAGTTACCAAAATTCATTCCAATCGGTCGAAATCCCATGTCCTCCCAGACATACTGGTATTCAAATCGAATGACAGGTCGGGAAATAATCTCTCCCTGAACATGCAGCACTCCATCCAGCCTGATTCCAGAGGAAGGATGCAGATTAATTCTTGCATCTCTTAAATCCATCTGCAGAAAGGAAGTCCTTCCCAGAGGCTGAAAGTTCTGCAAAAGCTCGATCTCTGAAACTGTATTACGCCAAAGACTTGAAATCGTTTCCGAATAAAAATTATGAAAATCATTTTGTCTGACAGCCATCTGCAGCTTTTGGGTAAAGTTCATAACCAGTTGCCGCATTTCAAGTTGATTGGGATCTACCATTCCCAGACTGCGATAATAATCCAGCTGATTCACCGTTATGTAAACCAGATTCCATTCTGAAGAGTTTTCCCGAGCAAAACGCAGGGTCATGGGGATCATGGCGTAATCCTTACGCAGCATGCGAACAGCAACATTTGCCACGCCTTTGCGAATCTCTACTGTGCCGTACTCCACCTGCTCCACCTGGGTTTCAATCTCATACTGAGCCCAGTAACGTTCAAAATCAGGATAAGTAATGGAATTCTTCAAACGTGGATCCGCTTTCAAATACAGTTCATGAATCTGACGATTTTTCAAAAGGGAGATCGAACGCTCAGCAGCCTGAAGAGCCAGCTCCTCAGGAGCCGGCTCATCGGAACTGCATCCGAAGAAGACTACCGCCACAAAAAGCAGAAGAGAAAAAGACCAGGTTTGTATTTTCATGGCTTGAAGGAATGCTACCACAGAAAGAATCCTGAGATTGGATCGAATCCGCGTGAAACAGGAGCTGTTTTGCCACAAAAACAGCCAAATTTGGTTGGGATTGGGTTTGAGCTGATTTTAGCCAATTTAAGGGGATTTTTATGTTTTTTATGGAATCATATACAGGGGTCTTCAAAATGGCACTATTTCGCCCCTTATTCATTCGCTTTTAGTTATCATAAGATACATTCTGCGAAGTCTTGCCTTGGGATGGGATTTCGGGCTTGTGCTCTTCTCACCCTGTGGTATGCTGTCAGTATTAAAGAGTCGAAAGGATGCAGTCATGTTTGGTATCGGCATGATGGAACTGACCGTTATTCTTGTCATCGCGCTTCTGGTTTTTGGACCCAAGAAGCTCCCGGAGATTGGCAAGGGTCTGGGTCAAGGAATACGTGAATTCAAAAAAGCGGGTCAGGAGTTTGCCCAGTCTCTGGATCAGGAAGCCTCCAAGACAGAAACTCTGGAAGACAGGTCCAAAAAGGACGAAGCCCCCCCTAAAGCCTGAAATTGTTTCTACGTTTCAGAAAACAAAAAGCCCGCAGATCTGTTTTCATGTTTGCGGGCTTGGCTTCTGTCAATCAGAATAAAACGCTCATCTGGGCATATGGGCCTTTGAACTCGCGCTCAAGCTCCCACTCCTGGGCCGAACCTTCAAAGAATTTGGATTTCAGACTTAGGCTTTTGTAACCAAGCTCAAATTCCAGCATATCTTCCGGAGCATAGACCAGAGAAGCTTCCCATTGTTTCAGGCGAGCATAATCTTCACTGACTTCCCGGCCATACCGGTAAGATCCTCTAAGACTTGAGCGGTAGTCCAGATAGTATTCGAACTCCATCCCACCCACACCCAGAAGTGATTCAAAATCAGCTTTTGCCCTTTGATTTCCTGGTAATGGTAATTGAAGGTCATCATGAGCCTTTACCCAGGTCAAGCCTGCGATAACTCTTAAAGCCATTTTATTGCCATCCACCAAAGGATGCTTGAGGTGAACGTCAACTTTATCGATGTTAAAGTTAACATAATCTCCAACATTAGGACGAAATCCCCCTAAACCGGCTCCAGTCTGCTCCTTCGCAAAGATGGTCCCTAGATTGGGGTTGCTGAACAAGCCATTATTTTCCAGACGGGTGTAAAGAACCTCTAGAAGACTGCGCCCATTACCCAGGCGGAATCCAAAGGTCACGATTCCATCCGATGCGGCATCCACCTGAGTGGATACCGCATCAGTCTGACCCGCATGGCCACTCATATCAGCATGCCAGTATTGAAGAACTCCATCATAAAGCAGACCTGCCGTCTCAACAGGAGCAGGAGTCAGACTCATGGAGGCCAGAAGCCCCAGACAGAATTTAGCCAATTTCATGCAGACCTCTCCTTAGGGCTAAAACAGGTAGTTCATCCGGGTATAGGGACCATCAAACTCATGTCTTAGCTCCCCTTCCTGTGGTGTTCCTTCAAAAATACTGGTTTTCAGAGTCATACTGCGATACCCGGCCTCCACCTCAATATTTTTTCTGGCTGCAAAAACGGCTCCCAGTTCCCAGTCTTTCAGATCCATATCGCCATCGCCCAGACTGGTGCCGTATTTATAGCTGCCGCGCAGACTGGCCCGACGCCCCAGGTAATGCTCCAGCTCCAGCCCAAGAACGCCTAGCCAGTTATCCCATGAAGCACCTGCAGCTCCGCCAGATACAGGAGGTAACCGGTAATCATCCTGTACGTCAGCATAAGTCAGACCAGCAATGGCTCGAACCCTGGTGTTCTGTGCGCGGTAAACCGGATGGCGCAGATGGATATCTATCTTATCAATGGAGTAATTTACAGAAGAACCTGGAGTCAGTGTAGCCTGAAACGGAACTCCTCTCGTGTGATCCGTAGCCCAAAGCCTTCCGTCACCATTGAAATACCCGTCCGTATCAAAGGACGTATAGAGGACATCCAGAAGGCTCCGGCCATTGTCAAGCCTAAATCCGAAAGTAATCACTCCAGAAGACGGACCATCCACGGAAGACTTGGCACCGGCTGTTGTCCCGGCACTACCCCCCATATCAGCATGCCAGTATTGAAGAACTCCGTCATAAAGCAGACCAGCAGCTCCTAAAGAACCAAGATTCATTCCTGCTGCCAGTCCGAGGCAAATCAGCCCTTTTTGCATACTCTTTTTCCCTTCTATAAGATTGTATGAATTTCTCTTGATGCGATACCGGATTCTAGGAGATCATTAAGACAATTTCCACCCAAAGTTGCCATTTCCTGTTCATTGTCATCTAACGGTTGCGGTAGAGTCGCAAATATTCAATCGCTCTTTCAACTCCCTTGACCTGAGAGGCGCAGCGTTCGGCGACCGAAAACCCCTGCAGGGAGATGCTCTCCTGTCCTTCAAACCAGGCCGGAACAATCACTTCTCCGCCTTCAGCCAGTCCCTGGAGACGAGCCGCTGCATTCATGGTCTGAGACAGGGCGGTATAGGATCGATCCGCCCCCATTCTGCCCACAAACGCCGGGCCAAAATTCAGGCCAATCGCAACCTCAAGACCAGGAACACCGGACTTCTCAAGCAATCCGCCGATCCAGGGAACTTCTTCTGGCAGGCTTCTGGTTGCATCAATCATTTCCCGGGCACAGGCCAGAAGCTGGGCCAGAATTTCCCGCCGAGGATCTTCATACCAGGGAGGCCCGAAAAGACCAATGACACAATCCCCCACCAGTTTGTCATAGACACCATTATGGGAATAAACAATATTGATCATTTTTCGGGCCCAGGTTTCTATCAGTCCCGCTATCTGCTCCGGCTCACGAAACACCTTTTCTGACAGGGTGGTAAATCCGTCCAGATCGGCATAGAGCATGCCGCAGTCCCTAAGCTTTGGATGGAGCATTTCTGGTTCATAGGGAAGTGAACGCAGCAGACGATCACAATGTTCATCCGGAAAATGCCGCAGAAGCTCAAGCTTGTCCCGGCGGTGACCATCCAGAATTTCCTCCAGACCAACTCCCAGAATTTCCATCATATCGTGGGAAAAAGCATTCACGGCTTCAGGTTTTAAACTCACCAGCAAACGCCCGATGGGTTTTCCCGGTGTGCTGGAATCCAAAAACAGATCCATGACGCCCTCTCCTTCCTCCAGAAGAAGCTCCTTTGCCGGCATCTTCAGAAAATCACCTTGCTGGTTCCCAAGAATTTTTTGAAGTTCGGGATGGGGAGAGGCCGGAGAATGCACCAGCATTCCATCTTCATAGAGCAGGTGAGCCCAGGAATCTCCCCCACTTAAAATTCCAAAATCCCGATACAGCACCAGTACCTTCTGGACAGGTACGTGAGCACGCAAACGAGCCAAAGCCATCCGGATGCCATCTTCAAGAACCGGAGCCAGAAAATCTCTCCTGACTTCAAGAACCAGAGAATGCTTCCACTGAGCCCGAATAGCGGCATAAAGTACACTGTCTGCCACCTCGACCAGGATTTCAAGAGCCTCGCCAGCAAAGTTTTCATCGCCATGCACCAGCCACTCCTCCGGTGAGGCGACCACCTTGCCCAGAACATGCTCCTGAACCGCAATCGGCCAGGAAACCCTGTTTTCCTTGAGTTCACCCTCCTGAACAGAAACCGGCCTGGGCAGCTCACTGAGGCTCGCAGACACTCCACAAAATCCGTTCCGGGCCAGAAACCGAACCAGATCCTGCAGGAAAACTTCCGGCTCGGCACTATGACTCTGATGCTTTTCCAGAATCGTATTCAGGCCCCGAATCCGTTCCAGAAGCCAGTGTGAGAATTCGCCTCGGTTCATTTATTCATCCTTCATTCGTTTCTCGTTATAGAGATAGATACCAGTATATTCCAAAGCCGTTCCCAGAGCACTGGCATCAATTCTTCGAATCAGATCCTGGCGGGCAACCGGCTCCTTGTACTGCCCGGAGTGATGGTTCAGAACCTGCTCACGGGCCCAGCTTCCCGGATAAGGAAATTCCAGCTCGAACTTCACAACACTGATTCTGAAATCTTCCGCAATTCTGAGAGGAAGTACCACCCGAAAGCTTTCCCCTGCTTTCAGTGGAGGCAAACGGCTCCCCTCTTTTCGGACCACCGAAGAATCATCAAGGAGAATCACTTCCGGATGGGAGAATTCCAGACGAATCATAGCGCCTTTGATGGATGTCAAAGCCTTAAGAGACAAATAGATTTCAGCTTCGTCTTTTCCATAGATCACATGCTTTTCAAACTGAAAAACCCGAGGCAGTTCATACCGCTCCTGATTGACGGGAAGGCTGGCAAACAGGGCAGGAAACAGACTGAAAAACAGAAGACAGAACTTCACAGCTTCAGCCTTTTCTCAAGCTCCTCAAGGCTGATTTTCTTCTCCCGGTAAAGCTTCTGGTAAAAGCGCTCCCTACGACTCAGAGCTGGCTTTTCGTCGTTCTGATGATCCTGACTGGCGGCTGGCTTTGATTGCAATTCCTCAAGATCGGCATCCATTCTGGATTCAAACTTGTCCCACAGATCCATCAGTTCTTCGGATTCTTCCAGAATGTTTTCTCCCATCAGATCCACCGTCTCTGGAATTTCCGGCTCCTGCTGTTCTTCTGGGGATGATGCTGAAAATCCCAGGCTGTAGTCTTCTCCTTCAGCCAGAATCAGCACTGAGGCAATAGCCCCCTGATGCGAAAAACCGTTGTCGGCATGAACCAGATAAAAATCGGCGTCTTCCGGACTGAGATTCACTGTTGAATCCTTCAGCCTAAGCTCCAGACGGGCCTCTTCCTGAAAGGATTTCAGCCCAAGCGTACAATCCTGGGCTTTCAGCGCAAACTGCCCGGAAAAACGGGTCAGGCTGACTTCACAATCCTGGATTTCCAAATCCATTTTTCCCCGGAAGTCATCCGACTCCAGTGCCAGCTTCTGTCCCAAAAGCCTTAGGCTTCCCCGAAAGGAACCCAGCAGAATCTCGGAGTCCTGAAGCCTCAAATCTACCTGCTCTGCCATACCCTTGAGGTAGACCGAGCCACTGGCAAGCTCAAGTTTCAAGGGTATGGAACTTGGCCAGATCAGATTCAGTGCCCCTGACTGTGGGAGAAGGCCGCTTTTTTCCGGCAGACTGGCATCCGGTTCAAACTGTACCATCACATCACAATTTTCAAGCTTGAGTTCAGGCATTCAGAATCTCCTTCACTTCCTTCAGATATCGCATCAATCCTCCCTGAAGATGATGATAACGGACATTTCCTTCCCGATTCAAAAGAGCTGCTGCCGTTCTGGAGCGCAGTCCCACCCGGCAAACCACCAGACATTCTCCTTGAAAATCTGGCCTTTCCCCTTCAAAAAGGCGGGAAAGAGGCAGATGCACCGAGCCTTCAAGCCGGCTTCCAGGACTGATTTCAAAGTCTTCCCTCACATCAAGAATTTTAAGCCCGAATCTTCTTTCCGGCTCAAGTCCTTTCAAAGTTGCCGGAATCCAGTCCTCAACCTCAATTTCATCCAGCTCCTCCATCCTGGGCTTCAAATCCCGACATTCACATCCTGATCTGGGCTTGAGCTTCATCTGGCGACTTTGACCGGTAAGACTGTCATAGAGCAGAACCTTTCCCGACAGGATGTCTCCATACCCAAGCAGAACCTTGATGACCTCGACGGCCTGCATGGTTCCCAGAACCCCTGGCAAGACACCTAAAACTCCTGCCTGAGAACAGTTGGGAACCAGCTCCTCAACCATCTTTCCCGGATAAAGACATTTCAGACAGGGGCCCTTCTGGTACTGAAAGACGGAAAGCTGTCCCTCAAAACGGTGAATCGCCGCATAGACCGTAGGGATACCCCCTCCCAGCATTCCCAGATGATGCACAATCTGACGCGATTTCAGGCTGTCGGTTCCATCCACAATCACATCAACTTTCCCGATTTGGGAGGATTCTGTCAGGCGGGGGATTTTCTGGATGACAAGATCAGGTCTTAGCCTCAGTAGCTGCTGTGCTGCGGCATCCACTTTGAGCTGCCCCAGATTTTCCGGGCCATAAAGAATCTGCCGGTTCAAGTTGGATTCCTCCACCACATCCGAGTCGCTTAAGATGAGTTCACCAATGCCCGTTGTGGCCAGATACTGGGCTGCCGGGCAGCCCAGCCCCCCCATACCAACGATCAGAATCCGGGAATTTTTCAGTTTTTCCTGCCCCCTCACTCCAACTTCAGGAAGCAGAATCTGGCGTTTGTATCGATTCATTCCCCAAGTGTACGACAATTGAAGCCTGATTTTGTGTATTATGATTGCCTCAGGCGATTAGGAGTGATATGAACAGGCTTGGAAAACAATGGGAAGTCATCCGACCCCACTGGCAAAAAAAGCTCATAACACCAGCAGTTGGCAGTGTTCTGTGTCTTGGAGTTGTGATTCTGATTCCAATCGGAGGCATTCAGGCTTTGGCTGGAGCTGGAATTGCCGCCAGTTCCTGGTTTATTTTCAAAGCCTTTCAGTTCAGGAATTCCGGAGTCATCTTTCACGACCATGGTATCCGGTTGTGTTTGCCCGGCAAAGCAGAGCACCAGATTTTCCGGGAGCAGATCGAGCACTTCGAATGGGAAGGCGAAGACATTGTCGAAGAGTCCGGTGCAAGCCCGGAATATACTCAGAAAATTCATTTCTCTCTCTCCTGGAGAGATGAAGATGGAGAATTTCAGGAGGTTGACTGGGAAGAAGAGTTTCCTCCTGGCAGCATTGGACGTCTACAGCGTGCCTTTCAGCGTCCGGCACTGAACCCCTCCGCCGAGTCCGCTTCCCCATCTCAATCCAATGATTACTGGGATGAATAGGTGGTATGAGTCAGGATCTTCTCCATGAGTTGGAACTGGAACTGGCCCCCTTGTTTTTGTCAGGCAGCCCTCAGAATGCCCGTTTTATCCATACTTTAAACGGTCTTTTACGTAAATTCCCCGAACTGCTGGAATACGGCCTTGAAGTTCCCAAAGAACAGGGCGAAACCCATTTTCTGATCATTTTTTTTCAGAAGGTCTTTTATTTTACCCTGGTCTATCAGCATCGGGCCTATAACCCCTGGTACCCGGAAACCGATCAGCAGCTGGAATTGGCTCAAAAGCTTCTGGAACTGCATTTTCCAGCATCGGCCAGTCGGCTTGTCGGTGTCTTCACCAGTCTGCTGAAATGGGATGGCTATCAGCCTGCTGCGACTGACTCTTACAAAGGAGATCCGGGAGAAGCACCCCAAAGAGAATCCCCCTATCGCAAAAATAAATCAGGCCCGGGGATTCCCATGACCATGGAAGAACCGGGAGTTTCAGAAAATGCTTTGCAGCACATCTGGGCGGCATCCAGATCTGTAAAGGATACCGACTGGCCCAGTCAGTTTCGAGGTGGTTTTTCAAGTTCCTCACGTGGGGTTGTGGACTCCATGCGGGCCTCCTTCAAACTCTGGTCCACTTTCCGTAATTCGGAAAGTCTGACCTGTGTCACCCCTGCCGGGGACAAACTAAGACCCTGGATGCGCCTGGTCCGGGTTGTGATTGGTGCCGAATACTACTGGCAGTGTAATAAGCGCTCCGTAGAAGCTGAACCGGGAGTGACCCTTCAGGAAGCCACCGGGGTTCAGCTGGATCACATCCACCGTATTTACGAAGAGTTTTTACGTCTGCTTCCCGAAGATCACGAGGCGACATGGGAAGAAAACCGTCGAAGCTGGCGGGTCGAAAGAATCCGTGGCACCAAACAGGCCTCAAGGGTAATCTGCCGTTATATTGACAAGGATAAGGCCTATAATATCGAATGTAGCCAGAACAATATTCTGGCCAAAGAAATCCGCCTTGCCTCCCAGAGGAAAGAACAGGAAGAAGAGGTCAGGAAATTCGAAGATGAAATCATCACTCAGGTCTCCATCATTAATGAGGACGACCCCGGTATCCGTGATGATATTTTGGCAGGGCTGTTCAGTTCGCAAGGAGATGAAGTCCAGTGGCCTCAGGATCTTTTCCCCAATGATCTGTATCCCTGGTTCAAGGCCATGCTGCCAAGTCTGAAAGCAAGCTGGAACCTTTATTCCGGTTTCATGAAGTCCAGTACCAGAAGCCGGGAAGTTGCCGGATATCGCATTCAGCCTCATCACCGTATCATCAGGCTTTTGTGTGCTGCTGAGTATTACTGGCAATTCAATTCCCGGGATGTGGAGCTCTCTGAAAAAATGGGCTTTCATGAGATCCGCGATCTGCATAATTTCAATGTCCGACATCTGGTGGAAGTCTTTCTGAAAGCTGTACCGGAAAAACACTCCTGGAAACAGACTGAAGAGGCCAAACTCGGTGGGGGCACCTGGAAAATTGAAAAGATAAGAGGCTCCCGTCGAGCCCCCAGAGTCCTGTTGAAATATCAGGACGATCTTGGAAAATGGATGATGGAAATCACAGGAACTTCCGTCAATATCAAAAAAATCGACAAATCCACGGAGTAACAACAAAGAGAGGTCATATGGACTTTACCGATCCGTTTCAAATGCAGAAACAAATGTTCAAAACCTGGGAAAAGGAAATGAATCAAGCTGTAGAAAAATTTCTGAGGGAGCCTGCCTTTATGCAAAATTTATCCAAAAATATGCAGCAGGCTCTGGATCTCGAGCGAATGATTCAGTCCCACATGGAACCTGTTCTCAGGAAAATGGGGCTTCCCAGCCAGGAGGATTTTGCAAAGCTGGCCCATAATCTGCATATGGCTGAGACCAGAGCTTTGGATCTGGAAGAGAAGGTGCATTTGCTTACAGAGGCAGTTGCCAGTCTTAAAACCGCCAAAGCCCCGGCTAAGAAAGCTGCCGCTCCCAAAAAAACAACCCGTAAAAAAGTACGTGAAGCATGAAATTCGAGGTTCCGGATGAAGTCCTTAAGCAATCCGCTGAGGAATATGTCAAGTTTTTGAATTTTTTAGGCAGTGGAGATAAACTCAAAGATTTAAGAGAAGAAGCCAGGCGACGTCTCTCCCCCACTCCAAGAACCCTGGTCTACCAGGAGCACTCCACAGCGCTATACCATTACAAACCTGCCCAGAAAGCCGGACTGCCACCTCTTTTGATCATTCCTTCCCTGGTCAACAAACCCTGCATCATGGATCTTCTTAAGGGCCAGTCCTTCATTGAGGGTATGCTGGCCATGGGCATTGAATGCTATATGCTCGAATGGGGAACCCCAACCGCAGCTCAGGCCCGATATCCTCTGAGACAGTATATTCTGGGCTATCTGGATCGGGCCGTACGACGCACCCGCATGCATTCCGGCGCAGCAAAAATCAGTCTGGCCGGCTACTGTCTGGGCGGAGCTCTTTCAGTGATCTATTCCGCAGCAACCCAGTGCCGGGATCTGCATTCTCTGATTGCCATGGTCACGCCGGTGAATTTCCATGACCGGGGCCTTCTGTCCTACTGGGCCAAGGAAGATCATTTCGATGTCGACCGGATTGTGGATACCTGGGGAAATGTACCCGCAGATTTTTTCTCGGCTTCCTTTCCCTGGTTGGCTCCCACGGCCAACATCAAGAAAGTCCGGACCATTTACGACAAACAGAATGATGATGACTTCCTGATTGAATTCCTGGCTCTGGACATGTGGATCACCGAAAACATACCCTTTCCTGGTGAATGCTACCGGGAAATCATCCGTCAGGGATACCAGAAGAACACCCTGGCTGAGGAAGGCATCTGGACCTTTGATAACGGCGAGGTCGCCCGTCTGTCTGATATTACGGTGCCGGTGCTGATTCAGGCCGCCACCTACGATCATGTTTCACCGATCGAATCCTGCAAAATTCTAAAAAGTCTTTTGACACGTGCGTCTGCAAAGGAATCAGAGTACCCTATCGGCCATCTGGGGCTGGCTCTTGGAAAAGATGGTAGAAACCAGTCCACCACAGAATACTGGCAGGAAATTTATGCGTTCCTGGCGAATGCCAATGGAAAGGGAGCTTATGGAACAAATTAAAATTCGTATTTTCGCCTCGATGGACTTCAGCATGCGTATTGCTATGCAGGAGTTTGTCAAATTTGCCAATCCGGTTGTGAAGCACGGAAAAAAGGAATTCCAGCTGGATCTGGGACGCATCAAGGCCGAACCCCTTTTGTGTGGCTCCGATGTCAGCAATCAGGCTGATGTCATCATTGATCGGACCATTCACTGGAACCAGTTTTACCGTTGCTGGTCCCAGACGGCTCAGAACTGTCTGGTGCCAATTGCCAATAACAGTCTGACCAATGACAACCTCGACAAACATTCCACCTACGATCTGATGGCCCGGGCCATGCATCCCAAGGATAAATTCCCCAAAACTGTGATGCTGCCTGACTTTGCTCCCTGGACAGCCGAACAGAAAGCCGAACAGCGCTGGGCCACCGAGCAATCCCTGATCATTTCCAATACCAAATACGGATGGCATCCGGAATACCGCCAGACCGACTGGGCCAAAGTCAAATCCACCCTGGAGCGAATTGAAAAATTTCAGGGAAGACGCCAGGAGCTGCGTCAGCAGTTCTATCCCCAGTATGACTACATCCGTGATGTCATGGAGCGCCATTTCGGAAACCAGTACCCGGTATTTCTGAAGAAAGCCTTTGGTGGCGGTGGATCCGATGTCTATCGCATCAAGTCTTTGGAAGAGCTTTATGATGCCTATGACAACAAGACCAATGGACGGGTTTTTCATATCCAGGAAGCCGTGGAAGGCTATGATGATTTTGTCCGCTGTATGGGAATCGGGCCCGAAGTCAGGCCCATGCGCTTTCAGCCGGATGAACCCCTGCACGAGCACTACAGCCCGGAAATCATGCGTCTGGACCCGCAAATCTATGATCGCATCGAATCCTATGTGAAATTTGTGAACAGCTATCATCGCTGGACCTATAACAGTTTTGAATGTCTTATCAAGGATGGTGTCATTCACCCGATTGACTTCGCCAATGCCTGTCCGGATTCCGATTTCACTTCCCTGCACACTCACTTCCCATGGCTGATCTGCGCTCTGGTCCGCTGGCTTTCCTTTGTTGGTGCCACCAGGCACAATCTTCGCGTGGACACTGAGCAGGAGCGCTATCTCAAGGTCCTAAACGATCCGGAAGTTCCTCAGGAAGAGAAGTTTGAGTTTCACAAGAAACTGAGTGACAAGTATTTTGATACCGAGAAATACCGGGAATTCGTTGAAAAGAACTTCAAGGATCTGAATGAAAAAATGATTCAGTTCTATGATGGCCATTTCATGGATATTCTGGAATTCTCCATCCGCTATTCCAGCTTCCCGGATCATGAAAAAGCCCGGTTTGTGGATTACTACAAGCATATGATGGACACCACCTGGCGTCCAAATGCGATGGAGTATCTCAAGACTGTAATCAGATAAGCTTTTCACGATTCAAGCCGCGCCCTGAGCTACTCGGGGCGCTTTTGCTGAAAAAGGAGAACGCATGAATGCCTTCATGCAGGAAATGCAGGAAAGAGCCACCCAGGCCCAGAAAATCGTTATCTTTCCCGAAACCCAGGATCGCCGCGTCCTTGAAGCCGCCGCCATTCTGATTCAGAAAAACTACTGCCGGGTCGCTCTGATCGGCCACCCTTCCAAGGTCGATGCCAGCGATCTGAACCTTAAAGATGCTCTCTGGTTTGATGAAAGCGATGAAGAACTCATCAAGGAGCTTCAGACCGGATACTACGAACTGCGCCGGGCCAAGGGAATCTCCTGGGTCGAAGCCGGGCGCGAGGTCAAAAAACCGATTATCATGGCCTCCCTGCTCCTGCGCATGGGAAAAGTACATGGTCTGGTATCCGGTTCCAGCTCGCCCACAGCCGATGTCCTTCGGGCCGGAATCCAGATTGTGAAACCCGCCAAAGGGGTGAAGACCGTAAGCAGTTATTTCGTGATGATTTCCCCGGATAGCAGCTTTGGAGATCAGGGCATCCTGTTTTTTGCCGACTGTGGAGTGGTTCCCAATCCGGATTCTTCCCAACTTGCTGATATTGCTCTCTCAACAGCCGAAAACTATCAGAGACTGATGAAAAAACCTCCCCGGGTAGCCCTTTTGTCCTTCTCGACCAAAGGCTCGGCCAAGCACCCGGATATTGATAAGGTCACCGAAGCCCTGAAACTGGCCTGGGAACGCAACACCCAGGGATTTATGCTGGATGGAGAACTCCAGGCGGATGCCGCTCTGGTTGCTTCCGTCGGTCAGAAGAAAGCCCCCGACTCCCCTGTTGCCGGACAGGCCAATGTCCTGATTTTTCCGGATCTGGATGCCGGTAACATCGGCTACAAGCTTGTGCAGCGTTTTGGCAAAGCCGAAGCCTACGGCCCCATCATTCAGGGACTCTCCCGTCCCATGAACGATCTTTCCCGTGGATGCAGCGTTGAAGATATCGTCAATGTTGCCGTCATTACGGCTGTTCAGGCCGGATGAGATGCTTTCGGCGAGCTTTGAAGTTCGCTTTCGCACCCTGATCTGTGATCTGCATGGTCACGAGCATCAGTATCCTCTTCTGCGGGATCTGATGCTCGATATCATTCTGAAGGCCAGAAAGTCCCGTGTCTTCAGGGTCGAAATGATTACAGGCCGGGGCAAACTCAGGTTGCCCCAGCCTCTCTCCCATCGTGAAGTCTTAGCCGATCGCCTGCTGAATTTCCCGTTCCTGTCACACCTCGATCTGGAAGAAGCTCAATCTTCCTCAGTCCTGATTCTTTATCTCAGTAACACTATCTTAAAACGTACCGAGCAGCAAATCCGTCAGTCTCTTTATGGATTCAAGGAGTCTTACATGAAAAAGCATTCATCCCCCAACGATCTCAGGAAACTCATGCGGGAAATCCGCGAGGAAGAAACCCGGGAAAAACTGGAGAACCTTAAAAAAGCACCTCTGGAAGAAGAAAAACACCCCTCCCACCGGATTCAGAAACTGGACGAACGTCTGGCCGAAAAATGGGATGAAGCCTGGGTCACAAAACTGCTTCACCACTTAAATGAAGAACGCGACTTCCAGGGTATCAACGAAGTTCTGGAACGGGTTCTGGACTTTGAAATTTTCTTCTCGGATGAATTCCGTAAAACTTACAGCCATTATGCCAACCGTTTTGAGTACTGAAATTTATCGATGCGAAAGCAAAAGTTCCGAAAACTTTATAACTACAATACAATTCGCTTCCTTCTGAAGTATGGGGCGGATCTCGATCTACCAATCACGAAGGCAAAATACCAAGCGATATCAATGATGAATATGCCTCAAAAGCCCACTTTCGGAAAATCTCCCGGACTCTGTGGGAGTTTTCCAAAAAACGGAAGACACCTCCACCCTTTCGACTCTGGAGCAATTTGCAAAATTATGTAG
>CAZDAM010000038.1:4925-28280 GCA_964503595.1 uncultured bacterium | reverse complement strand
TGACAGCATGTTTCACCTCTGCCGGAATCGGTTTTCTTTTCTGTCCTGTGACAGGTGCTTCCTGCACGGGCTTCACGGCCTGGTCCGGAATTGTTTCTTCCGCTTGTCCTGTGACAGAGCCTGACCGGCAAATTGCTCTAACCGCTCTCACCGAACCTGTTTTTCTCTGCCTTGGCTTTAATAATATGTCAGTTCTGGAATGCTCATGAACTGTTTCCAAAGCCTCAAACCCGGATGAAGCACGGACAAAAAAGCTCTAAACGTCAGATTTCCAGTTCCTGATGATGCTTTTGAGTTATCTGATTCTGCATATCCCTGCTCTTAAGGAATGACTTTCCATCACAGTCCGTAATTTCTTGCACTTACCCTGAGAGGAAGAGACAATTCCGGAAGATCCCTGTGATATAATCGCGGGTTGCTCGGAGGCTTGTTGCTGTCCCGGGCCTTGCGCTTTATGGCCGTGTATATTTTTCGTTTCAACCGCATGGTATTTAAACTTTTTGCGGCCTTTTTGTTTGTGATTATTTTTTGTGCCCTGCCCATTGGATGGTACTCGGTTTCCGAGCAGGAGCGCATGGTTCAGTCCTACGTCCAGAAAACCAACGACGCCTTTGCCAAATTCATCGGCTTTCAGATCTTTGCCATCATTGGCAGGACAAAATCCCTTCTGGATATCTATTCCCGCCTGGGAGAAATTCGCTCTTTGGATCGGGAAGCAGCCCTAAGAACCCTCAACGATCTGGTTGAGGAAGATGCCTTCTTCACCGGAGCCGGAGTCTATGACGCAAAGAAAAAGCTGGTGGCGGCAACCGATGGCTTCAAGCCTCCGGCAGGCCTGGAACACCTGTTCTCCCAGACACTTCTGCATCAGTATGGCATCAGCCTGTTTGAAAACCTGGAAGCCACTCTGAGTGATTTTTCGACAGCCCCCCGTGCATCTGCAGAATTCCGGACCCTGATTCAGGCCGGAGGGACCATTCAGGGAGCCCTGATTGTTCAGCTGAATATGGGTCAATTCCGACGCAGCCTGGATGAAATCAAGGATTTCTTCGAATCGACAAATGAATACGCCAGTATCTATATCCTGGATGAAACCCACCGGATCATTGCTGCTTCCCGCGATGCCGAACTCAAGGCCGGGATGATTTTTCCTCCTCACCTTCTTTTGGATCGGCACATGCATGCCAAGGAACTGCAGGATTACTACCGTTCTCAGCATACTCCTCCCTGGAAAGTTCTTTTCATGCCCAAAGGCAGTGCCTATGAAAACATACAGGACTTCAAGGAATTCCTGCGCTGGTTTCTTCTGGCCTACCTGATTGCAGCCGCAATTCTGGGCTGGTCGATTGCCAATCGCATCACAACTCCTCTGGGCCGACTCGTGGATTCTGCCGAAAAAATTTCACGAGGAAATCTGGATGTAAGAATCACTCCGGACTCCAATGACGAAATCGGAGAACTGGCCCAGAAGTTCGATATCATGCGGGTCAATCTTAGGGACTACCAGAATCACCTCAAGAAGAAGATTCTGGAACTTCAGACCCTTTATCAGGTCGGAACCATCGTCAGTCGAGAGCTCGACTTCCGTTCCCTTCTGAAAACCATTCTGGACACAGTCGTCGATGTCATGACGGCGGACAAGGGCTCGATTCTCCTGTTTGACCAGAAAACCCAGACCCTGAGAATTGCCATGGCCAAGGGACTGAAACGGGAAGTCATCCAGAAAACCGCCCTGGCTTCCGGGGAAAGCATTGCCGGACATGTCTTCCAGACCCAGCAGCCCATGCTGGTAATGGATACCTCCAAAAGTCAGGAATTTCAGCAGATCAAGAAAAGTACTGTGAGCCCGGGAACCATGCTCTCCGTACCTCTGATATCCAACGAGAGGACCCTGGGTGTTCTGAATATCTCGAAATCCATGCCCTACAGTTTCACAGATCAGGACCTGAAACTGTTTCAGGCCATCGCCAATCTTTGCGCCACTGCGATTGATAATGCCCGTCTTTACCGGATGGCCATCACGGATGAACTGACCGGGCTTTCCATCCGGCGTTTCTTCTTTCAGCAGCTTGAGCAGATGATGGCCGAGCAGAGTGGCAAACCCTTCTCTCTGATCATGCTCGATATCGATCACTTCAAGAACTTCAACGACACCTATGGCCACGCCATCGGTGATCAGGTTCTGGTCCATGTGGCCCAGATCCTCAATCAGACAATTCGGGATCATGACATTGCCTGCCGTCTTGGAGGCGAGGAATTCGCAGTCATCTGCCCCGCCCTGACCTCCCGTGATGCCGAAATTCCTGCCAACCGGATTCGGGCGGCCATTGAAAACACCCCTTTGAAGACTGCTCATGGCAAGGAACTCGGCATTACTGCCAGTCTGGGCGTTGCTGAAGGCGTACGCCACGGACGCAACCCCAACGCTCTTTATGAGTGTGCCGACAAGGCTCTTTATGCCAGCAAGGAAGGCGGACGCAACCGTGTCACCGTATATGATGATTATTTGATCCTCCAGGAGCAGGAAAACGTATGAACCTCGGAGCCCGTATCCTGATCCTGTCTTTGAATATCCTTTTGCTAGGATTCATATGGTGGCTGATCACAAGAAATCGACCGGCGGAAGTTCATTATGAAAATCTCAAATTTTTTGTTGGTATCGTCGTTCTGTATTTCGGACTGGATGGATTCAGAATCTGGCTGGCGAACCGTTATGAAAGCCGGCTCCTGGGCTACCTCCATCGCACCCTGAAAAGTGAGGGCCGCGAGATTGAGGAAGTCCCCGAGGATCACCCTCTGCGTACATTCTACAATCTCTTCGTCGCCATTCTGGAAAAACTCACCCGTCCAATGGAGCGACCCGGAACCCCCCTACGCAGTTTCCCGTCTTCACTGCTGCATCGGGTTCTGACCGATCCCTCCACCGGAGTCAGGGAAAAGGCTGCTGGCTTTCTTCATGTTCTGAAGAGCGTCATGCCTAATGCTGAAATTTTTCTTTTCAGCATTTCAGGGGATCGCATTGCCCTGGTCGATTTCACCGGGACCGAGGAGATATCCCGCAACCGTCTGAACCTCCGGGGAAACTGGCTTCTGCCCTTCTCACCCCGCTCTGATTTTTCCGGAAAGTGCCGTAAAAATGCTGAACCTGTTTTCACCAATGAGCTCAAAAGCGATCCCAACCTGGGTCAGTTCTTAAGCGAAACGAATCCCAACCTTCCCATCTACGGAGCCCTCTTTCCGATTGGCTTTGAAGATGATGTGCGTGGCCTTCTCTGGATTCGTGACGGGGCTCAGGCCATGGAAGCCCTTCAGGATCATAAGGGAAACCTGATGTTTGCCTCCAGGATGCTCTATGAGCATTTTGACCTGAGAGGTCGCTACCTGAATGCCCGTGAACCTCAGTTTGAAGATCTCTACCTTCACTTTGAATCCCAGGCCCGTCAGTACATGGATCTGGCCCGAACCGAAAATCGCCCTGTCGCTGCTCTTCTGTTCTTCGTAAGGACCCACAATCAGGAACCCGGACCGGAGCTGATTGCAGCCCTGAAAGAACTTCTTCTAAGCGTTCTTCCTCCTTTAAGTACCGTCACCCGGGAATATGGAGTTTTTCATTGCCTCTGCTACGGACTGGAACGCCATGAAGCCGCTGTAGTTGCTGCCCGTGGCCAGGACCTGCTGTGGAAGTATCTTCAGTTCGGCTCTGAAACCGGTGTTCTCCCGGCAGTTCCCCTGCCCGAACCTGCCGGTAGTGTCAACGCTGCCGCTGCGGTCACAATTCCTTCCACAACCCAGTCTGAAAAGCTCTTTGATCAGGCCCGTGAGGCCTTAAAACACTGCATTACTGCCGGCCCCAACCAGATTCGACTCACACAGGAGCAGACATGAGCCAAGGATTTTACGTCACCACCCCGATTTATTACGTCAACGGCGATCCTCATATTGGTACCGCCTTCTCCACCATGATCGCCGATACCCTGGCCCGTCATCACCGTATGCTGGGAAAGCCAACCCGTTTCACTACCGGTACAGATGAACATTCCCAGAAAGTCGAGGACATGGCAAAGGAGCGGGGCATTTCTGTCATGAAGCATGTGGATGAATATTCCGCCCGGTTTCAGAAAGCCTGGGAAACCCTCGGACTGGCTCCGGACGATTTTGTACGGACTACGGAAGAGCGGCATAAAAAACTGGTTGTAGCGCTTTTTACCCGCCTTAAGGAAAAAGGCGATATCTACCTGGGAAAATACCGGGGCTGGTACTGCAAATACGACGAGACCTTTTACCCCGAAAACAAGGTCGATATTGAAAGAACCAAACCCGGCCACCCCAGGCCTCTTCAGTTTGTTGAGGAAGACAACTGGTTTTTCCGGCTTTCCAGCTATACCGACAAAATCCGGAATTACTATGAGACTCATCCGGAATTTGTCCTTCCCCGCTTCCGAAGGAATGAAGTCCTTTCCATGCTTGAACAAGGACTGGATGATATTTCCGTTTCCCGCAAAATCAACTGGGGAATCCCGATTCCCTGGGATTCGGATCAGGTTTTCTATGTCTGGGTCGAAGCCCTCATGAACTACCTGACTTCGATTGAATACGGAGAAAAGGGAGAGCTGGAAACCACTTTCTGGCCGGCATCGGTTCAGATTCTGGCCAAGGATATCCTGCGCTTTCACGGAATCATCTGGCCTGCTCTTCTTCTGGCCCTTGAAATTCCCCTGCCCAAAACCCTTCTGACTCACGGCTATATTCTGGTCGACGGGCAGAAAATGAGCAAAAGTCTGGGCAATGTCCAGGACCCGATGGATCTGGCCAGCCGCTTCAGCCGGGATGCCCTGCGTTTCTCCCTGTTTCGGGAAATCTCGCTGGGACAGGACGGCTCCTTTGATGACAGGATCCTCTATCGTCGCTACACCACCGAACTTTCCAATGATCTGGGAAATCTGGTGCAGCGCATTGCGGTGATCGGACGTAAAAACCTGCCGGATGGTCTCAAAATTCCTGTTCAACGGGATCAAGAACTCGCCCGTGAACTGACGGAGCTTAGCGAGAAGCATCTGAAACTGATGGAAGAACTTCATCTCAACCAGGCCCTGGATGTTCTGTGGTCCATGATTGTAAAGCTCAATCAGACTGTCGATGCCAAAAAGCCCTGGGCTCTGGCCAAGGAAGAAAAACCGGATGCCCTGAATGACTGTGTCTATGAAATCCTGGATTCCGTACGTTTTGTTGCTCACCTGCTGGCTCCGTTTCTCCCCGATACATCCGAAGTTCTTCTGACCTATCTTCAGGGAGATAAAACCGCCTCCTTTGCATTCATAAGAACAAATCTGCCCAATGGGTTTCTGATTCCACAAATCCCAATCCTGTTTCCCCGAATCGAAGATCCGGCCAAAGCGGAAGAAATCGCAAAACGGTCCAAGGTCCAGTCCAGCAAGAAAAAAGGACCCGAACTGATTGAAATCACCGATTTTGACAGAATCAGGATGGAAATTGCGACGATCCATGAGGCCAGGGCCCATCCTGACGCTTCAAAACTTCTTGTCCTCTCCCTCTCCACATCTCAGGGGCGCAAACAGGTTGTCTCGGGAATTGCTGAACACTACAAACCGGAAGAACTGGTCGGAAAAAACGTGGTATTCGTGCGCAACCTCAAACCTGTCGAGCTTCGGGGAATCTTATCAGAAGGTATGATTCTGGCTGCCTCCAACCGTAAGGAACTCAGTCTGATAGGCCTTGATAAACCTGTCCTGGAAGGAAGCCGGGTCTCATGAGGCAATGGCTCTATGACACCCACGCCCACCTTTACGATGAGCGCTACTCTGAAGACCGGGAGGAAGTCCTCAGGCGCTCTTCGGAAGAGCTTCGGGGCTGGATCAACATCGGAGCAGACCTGAAATCCTCCCGCCAGTGCCTGCAGATTGCAAGAGATTATCCTGTATCCAGGGCTACCGCCGGGATTCATCCTCACGATGTTTCGAATCAGTCCTTCGATGAACTCGAAGAGATTGCCCGGCTTTGGGAAGAACCGGAAGTCATCGCGGCTGGGGAAATGGGCCTTGATTACTACTACGGCAAAGACACGGCCCAACTGCAGCGGGAAGTCTTCACCTGCCAGCTGACCATGGCCAGGGATAAAAAACTACCCTGTGTCATCCATGTCCGGGACGCCTTTGAGGACTTCTTCTCAATTGCGGATCAGATTGGCTGGCATCACGGAGTCGTACACTGTTTCACAGGTAACTACGAGCAGGGTGAGCAGGTTATCAGGCGCGGCTTTCACGTATCGTTTGGCGGTATGATCACCTTCAGGAACACTCTGGATATCCAGGAGGCTGCCAGGAAACTGCCTCTTGAGAAAATCCTTCTGGAAACCGACAGCCCCTACCTGACGCCAGTTCCTTACCGAGGCAGGCGAAATGAGCCCCGTCATGTTCTTCTGGCAGCTCAGAGGCTGGCCGAACTCAGAAACCTGCCTCTGGAAGAAATTCTGAAAACCACCTTTGAAAATGCCATCGAAGTCTTTTCAGATCTTGGAGAGCACTCCTGATATGAGAATCCGGTTTCTGCTGATTCTTTTCTTCACTCTCTTCGGAATACATGCTCAGGATCTGGACTGGTTCCGGGAGGAGTTTGCCAAGACTCCCCGCCGCAAGGAACTCTGGGAACCCTTCAGCAGAGCATTGGAAAAAGAGGGTCTGAAAGCAGAAGCTCTCTCAGTCTTAAGAAAAATTCTCAAAATGGACGCCCTGCATCCCTTTGCCATGGGCCGTCACGCCTATCTTCTCCTGGTCTGGGAACAACGCCAGGAAGAGGCCCTGGAGGCAGCCCGACGCACTCTCAACTATTTTCACTCCAATCTGGATGCCCTGCACACCCTAGCCTGGGGACTTTATCTCGAAAAGGATTACGCTACTGCCCGGAGAACCATGCGGGAAATCCGAGAAGTCGAAATTGCCGACTATGAGCTTCAGTACCACTGGGCCCTGATCTGCTGGAAAAATGAGAAGCCGGAGGAAGCCGCAGCCCATTTTCGGGTCGCGGCCCGGATCAATCCACATTCTACCCAGCTTCGGATCAGCCTGGGACTCTTTGAGGAGGAAAGGCAGAAACCCTCTCAGGCCGTACGCCACTACAGCGAGGCTTTGAAACTGGCTCCGCAGGAAGGCCCACTCAGGGATTTTCTGATTGTCAAACTAAGAACTCTCATGCCCCTGGGAACAGCTCTTCCTCAGCTGGCGGAAAACCGGGAGCCCTCACTTGGCGAAGTCAGAGATGCCCAAAGCAAGGAAGATCCCTGGGCACGAGCGATCGCCCGTCACGCCCCCGGCCTGCAGATCCGTCCCACTCCCCCAAAACCGGCTCAGACTCTTCCCCCACGACCCCGTATCCTGCCTCCCAAGCTCGACCACAGTTCTCATCCTCCCGAAAAGCCGGTTTCCATTCCCCTGAGTGTCTCCCATCTCCCGGCATCCACTCCAACCACCAATCCCTTCCTGACCCCATTGACCCAGAGCCTTCCCGTTTCCGGAGAAGGCATTGTCATCAAACCCCTGAACCAGGATCAGTTTCATCGGCTGGCAGAAGACATGCTGAGTCTGGGACTCGGCGAAGATGCCCGTATGGAGCTTGCAGCCGTGATCGCCCTGAATCCGTCCAATGCAATGGCAGCATCAGCCAGAAACCTGATGCAAAAGGCGGATCTTCTTTCCGGACTTTCCATTCAGGGAAGAATTTCAGGACTCCTGCAACTGGCCGAAAACACCGTGAGACAGAAAGGGTTCCGTCTGGCCCGCTATATTCTGGAAAAAGCCCTCCTGCTGAGTCCCGAAGATCCAGTGGTCAGGAAAAACCTGGCCTGGGTTCACCTTGCCATGGCGCGGCCTCTTCTGGCTTTACCCATTCTGGAAGAACTGAATGAGGAATACCCCCATTTTGAAGAGGCCTCCATCCTTTACGGCTACTGCCTGGCCCGTCTGCGCCGTTTCAAGGAAGCTGCGTCTGCTTTTCATCAGGCTTTGCAGAATGAAAAGGTACGGGATTTCTCGCGGGAATACACCACTTCCATGCTGGAGCAGGTTGAAGAATACTCCCGCCCTCTGGAAAACGTGGACGGGATAGAATACTAGGGCTTATGATCGTGAATCCTCACCTGGTTCAACTGAAGCCTTCATGGCAGTTTGAAAACTGTTATGGAGGAACCCTTTCTAATTCATCCGGTCAATTTCTGGACGGCAGTCTTCAGGAAAACTATCTTCCCCTGCAAAACCGGTACGGCCCATTACACTTTTTTTCGCTCAAACAGGTTCACGGCACCAAAATCCATACCATATCCGATCTGAATGCCACCTTCACCAGACTTGGTGACGGGGATGGCCTGTTTACAGACCTTGCCCACACCTGCCTGAGCATCCGGACCGCTGACTGTCTGGCGATCAGCCTTGTTGGAACCAGAGGCGCTGCCCTGCTCCACGCTGGCTGGCGGGGTCTTCTGGGGGGGATTCTGCAAAAAGGCATCGAAAAAGTTGGTATTCCCCGCTTTGCCTTCTTCAGTGCCCATATTCATCAGGACTGTTTTGAGGTCGGAGACGAAGTTGTCCAGGAGTTTGAAAAACTCGCGGAATTCTGCCTGAATCAGCACCTTATCAGGAAAAATGGCCGGGCCTATATCAGTCTTGGAAATCTTGCCCGGAGCATCCTTTCCCCCTGGCCTGTCGTATTTCAGGAAGATACCCGCTGCACCTTTAAAGATCCGGGCCTTCCCAGCTATCGCCGTGACAAAAGTCCGGGCAGGCTGGGTCATATCCTGATTTATCGGAATTCCTATGACTTTTGATACCGAAAGGCTTCTGGAAGATTTGCGCAGTGAGGATCCGGATATCCTAACCTTGGCTCTGGGAACCCTGGCCCGCCTGAACCTCAAAAACTCTCACAAGGGTCATGAGTTTGTCAGAGGTCTTCATACCAGGGTTCTTCCTCTTCTAAGGCATGAAAACAAGGACATTGCCTTTCTTGCCCGCAAGGCCCGCAATCATATCGAAAATCAGTTTCCTCAGATTTTTCAGGAGAGCAACCCCGAACGGGATCTGCCGGGAGTCAAGGAGCTGATGCATGAAAACGAGGAAAACCGTCTTCCCGCAATTCTGGCCTGGATCGAACAGAAACCGGAAAGCCTGATGAATGTTCTGATGCGCCAGCTGATTGTGGAAAGAAGTCCCAAAGTTCTGGCCCCCATTGCTTTGGCCCTGGCCGAACTCAATGAAAAGGATGCCGTTCCCCTGCTTGAGGTTTTTCTGCACTCTCCCCATGACCGCCTCAGGGCCAATGCCGCCGAAGCCATTGGCAGACTGGGTAGCCGGGAACAGATTCTGACCCTTCTTCCACCTCTTTTAGGGGATTCCATTAACCGGGTCAGGGCCAATGCGATCGAAGCCGTGGGAAAGCACGATCCCAGAGAAATCGTGGAACAGCTGAAATCCATGATCAAAAGTCCTTCCATTCCAGACCGAGCCTCTGCTCTTCATGCTCTGACCCATTTAAAAGGAGAGGATATCCTCAAACTTCTGTCCCTGGCTTCCAATGACCCCTGGGAAGGAAACCGCCTGAAGCTGGTGAAAATCCTTCAGAACCGCAAAGAAGCCGAAACCATCCCGGTTTTAAGACGTCTGGCTCAGGATGTGGATATTGAAGTCAGTGAAGCCGCTATGAATGCATTGAAAGACCTTTCTGAAGGCGAAGGACAGAAACTGGTCGAACTCAACCGACTTCAAAACCCGGAAGAAGAACCGGAAATCCCTGCCCAGGAAGGTCAGCCTCAGGGTCCCAGCAAGGAATCCGATCTCATGGATCTGGATGAACAGATGGATAATGAATGCCTTTTTCTGGGCCAGTCGATTCTACAGGCCATCCACTCCGGTACCATGAAAGGCGAATTGTTTCACAAGCAGCTTTTTGTTCTGGATAAGCACCGGGACCAGCTTGAAAAGCACCAAATCCGGATGGAGGATAAAAGTCTTCTGCGTTCCATGGGGCGCATTGTTGGTGCAGGAGTGGATCTGGAGCTTGCCATTCGGGAACTCGAGTCAAAAATAGAGGATACCACCATTGAAATCGGCTACCTTGCTGTAGAACTGCATCAGAAGGAAGAAACCATCTTTCCCGGGATGATGGAAAGAATCAAACGTATTCTGAAACTTTTTGGGCGAAGGCATCAGATCAAGCATGGCGATTCTACTGAGGAAGATTGAGCAGGAACTGGCAGATGCCAGTACGACTTCCTTGCGCTGGCATCTGATCCGGATCCTCCATCTGAATCCTTCCATGGTCCAGGATCCGGAGCATGCGGAATCCCTGCTTTCGGCCCTTTGCCTCGCCCAGGTCAGAGCCCAGGATTCTTTTTTCCGGCTGATTGCCGAAGCACGGCAGGAACTGGAAAATCTCTTCATCAAGAATCCTGCACCGGCTCTGCGAGCTTCCCTATTAAAGGATATCGCATCAAACATTGAAAAACCTGCCCTGCTGGCAGCTTCGATGTTCAGGCTCTGTCCACACTCCGCTCGTCAGGATCTTAGTCTGGCCCGCCATTTTCTGAGGCATCAGGATGGTCGGGTCCGGGCCGCTTCCGCCGAACTCTTCATTCGCAGTACTCCGATTGAAGGGCTGGGGGTTATCCTGCCCTGGATTTGTGATCCCCTGCCTCTGGTCAGTCATCATACCGCTTTTATGCTTTCCCGCTATCCTCTGGATGTTATCCTGAGGACACTCAGAAGTATGGCTTCGGCTCGCGAGCCTGGCCGCCGCCGGGCCGCTCTGATGACCCTCTCCCGCCTGGAACCCACCCCGGAAATTGACGGACTGATGGTGACCATCAGCCGGGATCCCGCTACTCAGATCCGCATGGAAGCCATTGATATTCTTAAGACCCGAAATGTAGAGATTGTCAAAAAGCGTCTGGAAGAACTGAAACGGGACCTGGATATTGATGTCTGTGAAAAGGCAGCGCGGGCTCTGGAAGAGTTCGGCAGTTCATCAGCCCGTAATTTTGTAAAAATTGCGCGCCCCCTGCGACTTTACAGCAGGGAAACTTAAAAAAAGTGTCAAGGCCTCAGGTTCCATCCCTGAATCACAGGCCAGACTGGGTTATACTGAATTGTCATGTCTGAAGCACAGTGGCGCAAGATACTCAAAGATTTACAGGGAGACAGTGAAAAACTGATCATCCTGGCTTTGATGCATGTTCCCAGACTGAGGCGGGACGAGTCGGTGGACTCCGAACTTCAGGCCGGCCTCGCAGAAGCCATCCATCATCTGATGGAATCCTCTCACCCCGATATTTCCTTTCTGGCCCGCAAGGCTTCCAACCATGTCGGAAGACTGCCGATCAAAATGAATTCTGAGGCCAGGACATCCAAAGAAGAAAGCCAGCCGGTAGCGATTCAGGATGAGGATGCCATCCTCTCCTGGCTTAGGGATATTCCTTCTTCCTATCAGGATTACACCGCAATCGAACCCCACCTGGCTTCACCTTCCGAGAGAATCGTTTCTGCCTCAATTGAAGCCTATGCCCGCTGTGCCCCGGTGAAATTCCAGGTCGATCTGCTCAAACCTTTTTTAGATCATGTCAACAACAGAATCCGTGGTAATGCCATTGTCGCCATCGGTTGTCTTAAGCCGGAGCTTGTCCACGAACATCTGAAGGCCATGCTCAATACAACCCGCATCTCCATGAGGGAATCAGCGGTCTGGGCTCTCTCCCAGCTACCATCTCAACCCGAGCACCAGAACCTGCTTCTACGCTGTCTGCACGATCCGTACCGGGATATTCGCGTCCGGGCCATCCAGGCCCTGGTGGCCTACCCTGATGAAACGACACGTTCACGCCTCAAGCAGCTTTCCATGGACCAGGACATTGAAATCTGCGAAGCCGCCGAAACCGTTCTGGCGTCTTTCGGTGACATCGAAAAAAAGTCTGAAGAAAGCCCTGATGATGACTTTGAAATCTTCCACCTGGGAGAGCACACATCTTCCCATGCTTCAGAATCCGATGAAGATCTGGATGAGTTCATCGACGAGGAAAATGCCTTAAGCCTCAGTTATGAAAACAGTCTGGAACTGGAGCCTGATTTTCTGGAAAGCCCCGCACAGGAAGAAACTCCGGCTGATTCTACCCCGGCTGAGGAATCCGGGGAGCTGTTTTTTGATGTTCTGGGGGATTCAGCTGAAGAAGGGATCCCCGATCTTTTTGCCAACGACCCCGAAGCAGGCACTTCTGAAGCAGTCGAAGAAGACCTCCCCGAACAGAATCTGTTTGCTGATATGCCAGGGATTCCCGAAATGGAAGAACTCCCTTCCATGGAGGAACTCCCAGAAATGGAAGACGCTTCGGAATGGGCCAGCCTGGAAGAAGAGCCACTCCCCACTCCTTCTGATGAAATAGTACCCCCTCCCGAACCTGAGAATCTTCTGGAAGCCAGAAGAAGGGAGCAGGCTTTTCAGGCTCTTCACGAGTATCTTCTGGAAATCAGTCAAAACCACCTGGGTCTGAAGCTTGAACTTTCCTGTGAACTGAAATGGTCTGAAGTCGAAGAGGAACATCTTTTTTCCGACTGGTTTGAAAACAGCCCCCATGAAATTCTCTGGAATTTCCTTCCGGAGCAAAAACCGGAACCTGCTCCAGAACCTGTTGCTGCTCCGATCCCCAAAAGTCTTCAACCCGAACCAGAAATTCAAAAGTCTTTAGCAGTACAAGCTGAAGAACCCGCTCCAGCCAAACCCACAGGGCCGGACCCCAAAAAGCTTCTTCAGATACAGGAAGATCTTGAGGACAAGATTCAGGAAACTCTTCAGGAAGCTGGCACAATCGTTTTACAGATTTCAGCCACCGAGCCGATGACAAATGCCAAAATCCAGAAAATTACCCGTGAGACTGAAGAACTCCGAAACCGGTTCCGCCAGTTTCTGGACTCTTCTCCATCAAGAACCAGGGAAAACCTGATCCTGCAGCGTAAACTTCAGATTCAAGTCAGAAAATCCCTGCTCTCCCTGGGTAAGCTCACCTTGATGGAAATGCGTGCCGGGCGCTTTCGGCACAAGGAACTTGATGTTCTGCAGGCCCGCCTGAAAAACTATGTCCCCAAACTGGAAAAAGTCCGCTCCCATCTGCGCAACCTTCCGGCTCAGAATTCGTAGTAGACCTTTCTGGAGGGTTCATGTTGCGCCACTTTTTTATTTTGATCAACCTGACTCTGTCTGCATCGGCATTTGCCGAATCTGCTCCCTGGGCCCATCCCAACGGACCTGCCCCCACAGGCGTTGAGGCAGCCATGAACTACCTGAACCAGACCGACTGGCAACTGGAAATTCTCTTAAGTTTTGCCAATCATAAAAAAGGTTCTGCCGGACATCTGGCTCTTGCTGTCAGAGATCCGGGAACCGCTGAAGTTCTGGTTCATTCCGCCAACTTCTACGCAGACCGCTCCGAGGAACACTCCCCCGAAAAGTACTATACCGATGATCTGGTCATGGCCATTCCCAAGGATGAATATATATGGGGAGTCCATTCGTCCATTTCCCCCAAAGCCCATTTCGGTCTGGACTTTGGCGAAATTTTCAAACGGGCCCTGATTGGTATCCGACTCTATGGCATCTCGGAACAGGAAGTCGCGGGAATTCAGGATTTCTATCAAAGGCTCAACGAAGACTACCGGGCCCAGAAGTCCAATACCGAATACCAGCGTGGGGCAGTGGTCTACGACTATATGAACCTGAACTGCGCCAAGTCCGTTGCCCAGGCTCTCAGATACGGTGCCGGAATCAAAGACATCAGGATCAAGGGCAATCATGTCTTCAATGCTCTTCCCGGAGCCAAATACCTGTTTGCCCATACCCCGACCTCCACCACGCTTCAGATTCTGGAAGTGCTGGCTGAGAGAGGTGTGAAGATGGATGCCATCCTCTACAGACGCAATGAGGAATCCACCTTCATGAATGATGACCCTGCCATTCCCTTCCATCAGCTGCCCAACCGCTTTCCTTCCGTGAAATCCCTCGATTTTTTCAATGGATCAACCCAGTTTGAGGATTGGGATAATCTCTACGCCATGAATCTCTTCTATCAGTTGGGATCCGCAGCCTTCTCCTTACCGGATCAAGCCCACGGGGTAATTCTGGAAAAAGAGAAACCCGCTTTAAGTTATGAAGAAGCCAGACAGGTCGCAAAAGATCAGGCCGACAACGACTCCAAAAACCTGCTTCGCCGTCTCATCAGAGCCATGGGGCTGAAGCTGACCGAGGACAATGACACCTCGGACATGTATGACCCTACCGCTGAAGAAAGCCGGCGTACAGCTCTGTTTGAGGCCCTTTACTCAGAAAACTGATGAATCCGGTTCTCCTGAACCTGAAGCCACAAAATTGCCATTGGCGCATCCGGTAAAATCGGAATACTCCTTTCCGCAACCCCGGTAAGAAGCCGGCGAAGACTTCTAAGCGCCCGGGAGCTGTGCCAGCTCAAAGGGCAGATGACAGCATCAGCTGTCCTCAAATGGCTCATCAGCCGCAAATCATTCAGAGAAGCTGCAAAGCTCTGATATGGAAGCTCGACCTTCTGCGCCAGTTCCTCAAACGGTTCGGGAATATGCAAAGTAAGTCCTGCTTTCAGAGCTGCCTTTTTTAAACCTTCAAGCTCCTGAAACTGGAGGAACTCCGAAGGAAAGGCCAGAAGCATAATCTTTCGGGGTCGACCCGGCAGGCCAGCAATCCCAAAAGCAGCTCTAAGGGCCTCCTGACGATTCATACCCCCAACAATCGGCATGGCATGGGGATCAGGGCGAATTCCGGGAAGACCAAGGCGGGGAATTTTCACATTGATCGGAAACCGGGATTCATGGGCATAGCCTGCCAGCATGCTGTAGCGGCTAGGACCTGGAAGAATCCAGCGAATTCTGGTCAATCCATCCCTCACAACCAAACGGGAATGCCATCCTCTGGAGGGATTTCGAATACAGGCATCCATAGCCATGAGAGTTGTAGCCGATAACCCTGGCACCAGATCCGGACGAGTACATAGAACCCCATCACCTAAAGAAGGATGCACGGGGCCTTCAATATCAAGTACGGAAACCCGGGGGGGATCTCCAGGCAGTCTTTCCAGCCAGAATTCCTTCCCACGGGAGGCATGCACAGCAACCAGAGGAAGATCCTGAACCGCAAGTTCCTCGATTGATTCCCTGTCCGGCAGATAGCCAATATCTCCCCGGGCATTCATAAAAATCAGGGGATCGTGATAAAATTCGGCTTTCAGTTCATGCAGTTCACCAATATAAAACCAGTTTTCCAAGGGCAGATTGAAGTGATGGGCCCGCGAAAAAATTTCTACAACTTCCTGCATGCGGGCATAAGCCTGCTGATCCTTCACTGCTGGGGTTCCCAGACGGATCAGCTCCACCCAGTTAAGAGGCCAGCGATTCTTCCAGGCTGAAACCATCGGCTCCATCCCCTGTCTCTGATGTAAAAAGATCGTGGACAGCCTGCCACTGAAATCCTCTGAACTGCTTTTATCCGGTCGGGCTCGACAGAGAACCACGGTTTTCTGAGCCAGTTCCCGCGGAGAAATCGCCTCGACCAGTTCATCTGCATCAGGCCTCATGCCAACAGGAATTCCACGGGTATCAGGAGGAACACTGGCCAGGTAGTGCCTTCTCAAACCCTTCAGGGAAACATCTGGCCAAAGCAGGGATAGGAGTGGGGCGACCCCTTCTGACTGAAGATATAAAAGCCCGGCTTCTCCCAAATCCGCAGCAATCTGGGAAACTCTCATCCTTCCCCCGATAGGATCCACCAGAATTTCGATTTCAAACCACCCGCTCAGACTTAATTCAGCAGCAACCTGAAATGCCAGACAACGGGCTGCTTCCTTCTGCTCCTCTCTCAGATTCAAAGGTGGACAGAACATGGGACCTTTTCGGGAATTCAGCTCACGGCACTCCAGCTCCTCGCAGAGCCCAAGACTGAAAACCCGACCTTCCTGGGCGCTCAGGCAGGCCCAGACAACCCTGGCCCCTTCAGCAAATTCTTCAATCTGCAAACCATCTTCCTCACAAAGTTCCAGAAGATCCGAAGCCAGGATCTCGGCTTCTTCCGGAGTTCGAGCCACACTCGCTGGCAGGTCGGAACCTGCCCGAATCAGAACAGGGCTGTGCAGACGCTCCAGCCAGACACGACATTCCACCAGATTCCGTACCCAGACAGAGCGAATGCGTGAAAAACCGGCATTCTGAATGCCTTCCTTGCTCAGCCGGAAATCCGGGGTCAAATCCCTTACCTGCACTGGAATCTGAAAGCCACGACATAAAAAACTCATAACTCCATCAGGTCTGGCGCGGCACAAAAGCCCCGGAAGCTCTTCCTGATTCCCATGCAAATACCGATCCGATGAGACTCCCTCGGCAATCGAAGAGCCGGCAATATAAAACCGGACTCCATGGCGGGAAAAATCTCCGGCAACCCGGGCGCAAAAACGGCCAAAACGAGAAAGCCTTACGGAATTCTGGGGAAGCGGAGCCAGCAAAACGAGATTGGCCGATGCTATTTCCGGTCGTCTCAGACCTTCACCGCCTGCTCAAAAAGCGGGAGTGATGCATCCTTGTCAGACAAAAGAAATTCCATATCTGGCCAGGCAATTCCAAGAAAGGGATCCAGGGGATGAACTCCGCGTTCCAGTTCCGGACGGTAGGCATAAGTCAATTTATAGTGCATAACAGCCTTGTCACTGACGGTTAAATAGCCATGAGCAATGCCAGGTGGAAGCCAGATCCACTCCAGGGGATCCTGCATTTCCAGAATCATGTGCTGGCCAAATGTCGGACTCTGAGAGCGCATATCAAGACCACAGTCAAAAACCAGACCATCATGACAGCGAATCAGTTTTCCGTGAAGAGCCTCACCAATCTGGTAGTGAAAACCCCTTAAGGAACCTTTTCGGGAAGAAGCTAGATTGTCCTGTACAAAATCCTCCGGGATTCCGATTCTGCTAAAATGTTCGCGGCGGTAGAGCTCGACAAACATTCCCCGTTTGTCCTCAAACGCCCTGAGGCGGATCTTCAAAGAGCCCTCAAGAGGAAGTTCTTCTATATGCATGGGCCAAAACATACCACGAGAAACGTCCTTCAAACATCTGAGCCTGGGGAGGAATTCCCCTGATTGGAGTAAAATATGAGCCACTGGAAAACGGGCATGAGCAAAGAGCTCAAAAAAGTTTTCACCCAGAAAGATCTGGAGGCTTTTGCCGAGCTGTCTCTGGACGATAATCCGGTTCATCTGGATGAAGAATTTGCAAAGAACACACCCTTTGGCGGAACCATCGCTCACGGAATGCTGGTTGCCTCCCTGTTTTCCGCCCTTCTGGGCCGTCATCTACCCGGAGCCGGAACCATCTATCTTGGCCAGAATCTCAAATTCACCAAACCGGTCCGCCCCGGAGAAGAAATTACAGCCAGGGTAGAAATCATAAGTCTTCGTGAAGATAAGCCCATTGCGACCCTGCTGACCGAAGCCCGCAACCCGCAAGGTGAGATTGTCATCACCGGTGAAGCCGTTGTTCGCCTCCCAAAGAACTGAAGGAAAACCTATGAGTCAGGATTACTATACGAAAAGTATGAAGCTGCATGAAAAGCTCCAGGGAAAGATCGAAATTCGCAGCAAAGCCAGAGTGCATTCCATGGAAGATCTTTCCCTGACCTACACTCCCGGGGTCGCCGAACCCTGCCGGAGAATCCATCAGGACCCGGCTCAAGCCCGTGACTTGACTATCATTGGTCGCAGCATTGCTGTTATCACAGACGGTTCCGCTGTCCTGGGGCTCGGGAACATAGGTCCAAAGGCCGCCATGCCAGTAATGGAAGGCAAGGCTCTGATTTTCAAGGAATTTGCCGGACTGGATGCCTGGCCAATCTGTCTGGCCACTCAGGATACGGAAGAAATCATTCAGACTGTCCGCAATATTGCCCCTGGCTTTGGAGGCATAAACCTCGAAGATATCTCCGCTCCACGCTGTTTTGAAATTGAGGAAAGACTTCAGGATCTCGGAATTCCTGTTTTCCATGATGATCAGCACGGAACCGCAATTGTAGCCCTTGCCGCCCTGATCAATGCCTGCCGGGTTTTAAATCGGCGCCTTGAGGATTTAAGAGTCGTTATCAATGGCTCCGGAGCCGCCGGAATCGCGATTGCCCGCCTGCTGCGCTGTGTCGGTCACGAGCATAGTTCCTGTATTGCCGTAAAGGAAATCGTTGTCTGTGATTCCAGGGGAGCCATTCACGAAAAACGGGAGGATCTCAATCCCATCAAAAAAAGCCTTCTGGCCTTCTCCAATTTTGAAAACCGGGCCGGCAGCATCCATGAAGTCATCCAGGGCATGGATGTTTTCATCGGAGTCAGTCAGGGAGGATTATTGAAGTCCGAGCATATCCGTAGCATGAAGCAGGAACCCATTATCATTGCCATGGCCAATCCCGAGCCGGAGATCCATCCGGATCTGGCCCGTGAGGGAGGAGCTGCGATCATCGGTACCGGACGCAGTGATTATCCCAATCAGGTCAATAATGCCCTGGTGTTTCCGGGGATTTTCAAGGGAACCCTGCAGGCCAGAGCGGCCCGCATCAGCCCGGGAATGAAAATTGCTGCAGCCAGAGCCCTTGCCGACTGCCTTCAAAATCCCAGCCGGGAGCAGATTCTGCCTCAGGTTTTCCAGGACGGTGTAACGCAAAAAATTTCCGAAGCCGTGCGCCTGCAGGCTCTGGAAGAGATGCATTAATGCCAGGTTAGGCATACTCTGGAGACAGGCGGGAATATTGATATTCCAGCCTGTTTTTCTTTACCCGGCAACTGAGAGTAAAATGGACAGACCACTCCTCTCCATCCCTGTCACGAGCTCTAACTGTCCTTTGACAAAAAATTCGACCATCCAGTTCCACTGGCTCTTGTCTCACGGATTCATGGGAATTCTGGCCACCCTGTCACATTCCTCCCAGATGATCATGATGTACCACGGTGCCTAGATTGACCCGGGTAGGAAAATACCCCATCATTTGCCTGTGTCTTCGCTGTGTCATGGCCGTTTCGGATCATCGGACCTGCAACAGCTCCCGCACCAGAAACGAAATCCACAAAATCCTGAAAAAGAAAGAACAGGTCGCTACCACAACTTCCTCTGGGATGAGCCAAGTTCTTTATGATACATTTAAAGCCTGTCTTGCTTTCCTTCGTCGTTTTGAGGCTTTATCATGAACAGAATCTTCCTTGTTTTCCTGCTCTTATGCTCCGCATCTTTTAGTTGGAATGCATCTGGAATCGTTTACAGGTACGCATGCCCAGAAACAGCCTGGGTTCTTTATGGGAAGCACTGGCTCCGGACGAAGGGTTTTACCGATAGTCATCTGGGGCTTGGCCTGATGACCCCACAAAGCTGTGACCAAGATCCGGACATCCCCCTCTTCCATATCAGAATCCAAAACCCCGGCTGGGCATTCATTGCCCTTCCTTCCGGGCTTCTGAAAGCAGCGGAAATCTGTAAAGCCGAGGACTGCGTGGAAGTCTTCCAGTGGAACTCCACCCTCAAAGCCTATTCCGGATACTCCCCCCACCGTCCCACTCATGCCAGATATACCCTGGACGATTTACTTCCTGATGTGCCCGTCTTTATTCAGACCACCCGTCCCAATGTTCTGCTGGGTTCAGAAGGTGAGCCTTTCACTGTAGAAGGAGGGGCCAGCGGCTCTTTAGTCAAAGAACAGCCATTTGCCAATCTCAAGCCCTTGGAATTCACCCAATGGGATCAGACCTGGCCGCAAAAAAATCCTCATGACTCTATTCTGGAATGGCCTTTGAACCTGGGTCAGGAATTTTCTCTGGAAGGAAAAATCTCTGAATCCTTCTTGCGCGCTGAGGTCATTGTTACCGATCCAAAAGGCGCAATCACCCGTCTCCCCATTCAGAATCGAATTGGCAACAGCTTCCGTCTGACCTACGATTTTGGCCTTGTCGGGGTTTATTCTTTTCAGATTGAGGCCAAAGACACTCGTAACAAGATTCTTGAATCCAGCCAGCTTCAAATCCGAACCAAGGATTCCGGAAGCCTGAATATTGCCACCGGTTTTCAGAGTCTGGCACCAAGAGTAAGAACCTCAAGCCTGTTTTCGATTGGCCAAACCACGAATTCTTCCTATATTTCCCAGCCAAACCGCTTTGCCATGGCCCAACTGCATCATATCGAGATTTCTGTCTCAGCAAGCGACATGCAGACCATTACAACCAGTATTGCTCCCGGCCGGGCTTCCGTCATCCTTCCCGCTGTCCCTTATGGCTCCAGTCGCAACCTTAAAATTGCCTATATCGATCATTCCGGGGAAGTCATCCGCCAGGGCAGCAAGATCTTTGATACTACCGGGAACTCCTCCCCCATCCAACCGGAACCAGTCGATCTCGGCATTCCTGAAATCACTGCCATCCCGGCTCCTGGAGCCTTTCTTCATTCCTTAAATCCAACCCTGAGTGTGACTTCTGGAACCATCACCTATACTCTGGACGGAACCGATCCCAAAACATCGGCTTCGGCCATCACGACTTCAGGCCACCTCTCTTTGAACACAACATCCACCCTTCATATCCAGGCCTTCGTAACCAATGAAGCCAGCCAAAGAGGCGGAGTATTTCGCTACAGCTATGTTCTGGGCTCCAGTCCTGTGGTTCAAATCAGTCCGATCAATCAGGTGATCAATGGGCGTTTTCTCGATATTGCCAGCCTGGAGGTCTATGCCCTTCCTGTTGGCTCAAAAGTTGCCTGTAGCTTCAACGCAGAACCCGACCCGAATCTGGCAACCTCTTCCCCCATTACCATCACGGCTAATCAATCTTCGATTCTCCGCTGTATAGGAGTCGACACCAACGGTTTCACAGGTACGGAAAACTTCCTTCAGCTGGAAAAAATCCTGATCAAGCCCATCACCTATAGTTTTTCGGAGCCCGTCTCAGCAAATGGTGAGTTCCTCAATCCCGGGTCCATCACCTTTACAAGCACTCAAACCGATGCCAGGCTGATTCTTTCCAGCGACGGAAGCCCTATCTCCACCCGGAGTCTGGCTTTGCCCTTCACCTATTCCTATAATCAATCCATAAATCTGAACTGGTCCACCGAACGGATGGGATTGAGTTCCTACCCGACTTCTTTGAATCTGACGAGAGGTTTTGTCCCGCGAATTGATTTGAGTTTCTCTCCGGAACCCTTTGCCCCGCATCAGTTTAAGGACAGCATTACGGTAAGTTTCTCATCCACTCACTCCGGAACCCTTCTAAAGCTTTCTTTAAATCCGGATGAGTCTTTCACAACCTTTGATTTGCCCCATTCCATAACCTTGAATGATTCAGCCCAGCTGACCTACAGCGCACTTTTAGGTAATGGTCTGAGCGGCCCTGTCCTGTCTTATGAACTCACCAAAGCGACCCCCGCTCAAATTATCGTATCCTCACCCAACCTGGGAACAGATGGAGTCCTGATTTCCCCCTACTTCATGACCCGTTTTACCGCAAACCAGCCGGGCATGGTTCTTCACTACAGTTTTGATGGCTCTATCCCCCAAAGCAAATGGGTAACCCTACCTCTGCCTGCTTCGGTTTCATCCGTGGTTTTCAACACGGCAACAACTCTTTTCTGGCATGTATACGACAGTGAAAACAACCTGATTCAGGGAAATCAGCTACAGGCAACCCATAGCCCAAGCACCCCTCTTTTGCTTGATGCCGGGTTTTCCGGCCTGACGTACCACGGCTCTACCCATGTGGTCTACACCAGTACTGCCGTAGATTCTGTTGAGTTTTTCCTGAATTCTGAGCCTGTTCAGGCTAAGACAATCCAATACCCTGATTTTTCTTCCCGGGTTCATAAAATTGAGAATCTGCCCGCTGGTTCCTCAACCTTGAATGTGAAAGCCTATATTCAGGGAAGTCTTGCTTCAGAACAGACCATTACCCTGGTGGTCCCCTATCTGTATGCCCAGAACGATGAGGATCCAGCAGGTCTGGATGCCCGCATGGCCGGAGGAACTCAAACAGACTATAGCTTTGACTTGCTCCCCACTCAAATCAGTCGGGACTCTGTTACTGGCAATCTTTATCTGATCCAGAATCAGACTCTTTTGAGCATCAACGCTTCCGGGACTCTTTCTGTCGTCTCTCCTGATTTCAACCGTCCAATCGCTTACGCCGTTCATAATGATGAGATGTTCTACATGGGGGACTATTACGGGCTGATGTACCGACAGAATGCCCAGGACGAACTCACCGATGTCACAGTAGGGGGGGACTACCATGACCTGCCCAAACTGGGTTATTCCGAAGTTCCCTTACGGGCAAAACGGCTTTTCTTCTCAGGAGAGCCCGAACTGGATTATCGTGGAGGACCATTGCTCCTAAGCGTGGACGGCGTTTTGTTTCTTCTGGACTGGCAGCAGGACACCATTCGTCGTCTAAGCGGGGCCCCCTTGCCAGGTACAGACATGGCTCAGAGCAACGTCGTGCCTCCTGCCGACATGAATGGTCTGAATGCTCTGGCCCGCCTCAATCTCCCGATTCTGACTGTGGAAATGATCGACCCGGACCATGCCACCGTAGCTTATCTTGATGTCGAAAATAAAGTCATTCTTGTTGAAAAGCTGACTCTGGCCGGAGTCAATGCCGGAGCCATTGAATCGGTCGGCTCCATCAGCAGCCTTACTGCATCTGTGAATCCTATGATGGTCAGCAGCATGCCTGCCGATCAGATGCCTGTAACCGCCGTTCAAGGACTTATTCTCCTGCAGGATGGAACCTACTGGCTGGACACCGGTGGAAAAATCTGGCTCTGGGATCCTGCTCAGAATTCTCTTACTGCCAAAATCGGGGCCAACCCGGATGGCTTTCCAAATCTGTTTTCTGGAAATACCGAAGAACTTGCTCCTTTGCCAACCCAGGGAATCTATTCCGCCCAGGATTATATCCTAATCCCTCTTCATACCGGATCCTATGTCGAAATCCTGAGTTTTGCTCCTTCTCTTCAGCAACTCAAGCTGGTTTATTCCACTCAAAGGCAATATGAGCACGACCATATTCCCCTAAGCCATGGTCACCGACTCCTTCTGCCTGATTTTTATGCAGTTCATGGCTTGAAGTTTCAGGCTCACGGGAAGAACCCCGATCAGGCTGTTTTACTGGAGGACAGTTCCTATTATTACGATGCAACATCGAAGGACCCCAACCAGGCTGTTTTACCGGGAGACAGTTCCTATTATTACGATGCAACATCGAAGGACCCCAACCAGGCTGTTTTAC
>CAZDAM010000038.1:0-4825 GCA_964503595.1 uncultured bacterium | reverse complement strand
CGGGAGACAGTTCCTATTATTACGATGCAACATCGGAGGACCCCAACCAGGCTGTTTTACCGGGAGACAGTTCCTATTACTACGGTGAAGCATCGAATCTTGAGCAGAGTCCGGAAGGCTTCAGCTACTTCTGGCCGCTTGACTCCTCCGATTTTTCTGCCGGCCTGGTTCTGCGGGAAGTGAAGTTTGCTTCCCTTCAACCGCAAACTCTCTCCACCAACCTCAATAGCTTTCTGGAAAACCTCACCCGGTTATCCCCTGATTTTGATCTGAACACCCTTCCAGGCCTGCACAGCCAGAGCATGTCCTGCCAGCAGACCCAGGATTTTCTGGCTCAGGCCACCAAACTGGGAATGACCCTTAAAGACATCTACCTGAACCCACTCTGCTACAATCTGGATATTGATTTCTCCTCTCGAACGGTTTATGCCGCGACTCTGATTCAGGGAAATCAAATCCGGATCTATTCCATGGATATGGATTCTCAAAGTCCTGTTACCTTGGCGTGGTTCTCCGAAGCCCAACTCATGACCGATTTTGGTCTTCTGCCCTTAAGCGCCGCAACCCCGGTTGGAAAGCTTCTTGTGCGGGGCAATACCGCCTGGCTGGCTCTTGAGCTGGGACTGCTCAAAATTGACTTCAGCCAGCCTTCGGTCCGCCTTGTCCTGAGCACCCAAGGTCTTTCTCAACAGATAGGGGCGGAACTCCCCGACAATCCAATCCGGATTACCAACCTGTTTCAGGATGAAGCAGGCCATATCTGGATTGAAAATACCGACCCTGTCTATGGAGAGCTTCACCTCCACCTTTTAAATGAAGAACAGGGAATCACCCAGTTCCTCGGTTTCACCCACGACGCACTTTATAACCCTAAATCCTATGGTTTCCACGCCCAACCATTTCCCGGTTCCACTATCCTGTTACCCTTTCAATCCCGTCTTTTTCAGACAGAGGAGGGGCTTTGGGCCGGAGCCGGACGGGACTGGACCCGAATTGGTCTGGAGACTTCACCTGCCAGAGAAGATTTCACCACAAGAATCACTCTGGGTGCTCCCTCTCCCACAAACCTTGCCCCCGGAAGCATTCTGTCGGTGCCTGTCAGCCAGACAGAAACTCTTGACATTCTGGGAACTGCTGCTGGGATCCCCGGACAAAGAACCACTCAAGGACTGGAATTCCCCATTACTTCTCATACCTTCATGTTTGATGAGGTTCTGCGTGGAGCTGTCTTTGTCGATAAATTCGGCTATCGCAGCCACCCGTTTGACGGAATCCCATACGGCCCCTACCTTCCCGATCTGAATACGATTCTTCAGCCTCCGAGTGTGGAATCTCTGGCGATTCCCAACCTGGTTGTCCGCACACCATACGAACTGTCCAATCTTCTAAGAACGACCGGGGCCTATAACCAGATTGAATTCATTCAACGGGATGAAGCAGGAAAAATCATTGCAAAGGATTCCTACCCTTCAAGCAATCTGGGGGGCAGTCAACCTGAAATCCTACACGGTATCCCTGAAATTTTTCATACCGGAAGCCAGAGCCTGCAAATTGATGTCAGCGGGCCCAAAGGCCAGTCCACCACCCGGGTTGGCTTCAACTATCTTTCTGGAAGTCAGGCCATCCTGGGGGCTGCCGGGCCAGGACTTCCGATCAACTTCAGTGGACTAAGCGGCGATCGTATGGTTCCACTCTCTGATGGTTCTTTGGCTGTTTATACCCGCGATGAAGCTCTGGATGCTACGAACTACGATTTTTCCCAGCCTGTTTATGTGCACCATCCAGGAAAACCTGTGCGCCGTTTTTTCCTAAGGGATCCTAACGGAAACCAGCAGATCCGAATTCACGGTCTAGCTCAGAACTCCTTAGGAGAAATCTTTGTTCTTTATGGCAGTAGTCCTTCCATCATTGCCAAACTACCCAATCTGGAAGACTATGCTCTGGATTCCCACATCACTCCTGAGCCATTTCTCATGATTCATGCCGAAATTCATGAAATTGCCTTTCATGAGGGCTACCTGGTTGCTGCCGGACTTCCTGCAAGTAGAGGCTTCACGGATCCCTTCTATGGGAAATTCGTGCCAAGTATATCTCCCTTGGCTGACGCTCTTTTCGTCTTGAGGTTTCCAAAAAATCCAGAGAATGACATTACCCTGGCTCAACCTGTCCAAACAAATCAGACTCTTTATACCAACGCCCCCTCGTTTTTGAAACAAAGTGGCGGGGAATTATTTCTGGGAGTTTCCACCGCATCTTCTGCTCATCTGTTAAGAATTACCCATCCGGATTCGGAAAACATGGCATTTACCCTCCTTCTGAACTGGGGTGAAGTCACCCCTAACACCCAGACCTACCAGGTTCGCTCTTTCACCGATATCAGTTATGGCTCTTCCTACCTGAAAGTCATCCCCTCTCCCAACCCGACCAGTTCCTTTGGGGGTGGGTATACATATGCGCATTCAGGGCCTGTTATGGGAGTCTTTTTTAACGGGTTCGATTTGGGATCGTCGATTATGGCTTACAACAACTCAGAAGGTACATATGGAAATCCTGATTCGGCCAATTCTCCCCATATTCAGGAATACTCTTCCTCATCTCTTGCCATCAGCCAGATTCCTGGGCATGAGGTCATCTACCGACTCAATAGCCAAAAAGCCCTGGAAGCCATTGAACCTGGAGGCATGGTGATTCCCCTCTCCGAGGCTCAAACCTCAAGGCTTGATGGAATCCGTCATCAAAGTGAATTCAGGGACGGGCTTTTACGCATTGCCATGACAGAAGAACCGAGAGCGGGAATTTACTTTATTCAGGAAAGTGATAAGGGACTTTATTTTCTTGATCTGACAACCCGGAAAATCCATCCTTTCCCCTCTGCCTTCTTCTATCAGGATATCGTTCCATCTCCTTTGGGTGGGATTTACGCCCTCAACAATAAAATGGCCATTCAGTACCTGAAATTTGACGGCGTCTGGACCGATGTCTGGGAAGACACATTTGGAGGATCTTTACATCCTCCACTCCCTGATTTTATCCGGGCAAGCTTTGATGTCTCATCGGATAATCGCTATATCTACCTGGCCCAGATGGATAAGGTTTATATCTGGGATCTGGAAAGTGCCCTGAATGGCCCCTCCAATCCTCCAACCCTCCCCGCATCCCCGACTCTAACCGAAATTCAAATTCCGGAAAATCTGGGGCCAAACGTAACCCTGCGTCGTTCCAAAGACCGCCTTTACTATGCAAACACAGACGGCTTCAGTCAGAAAATCTATTCCGTTTCGACAAATACAGCAGAGTCTCCCATCCTCATAGGAGAAGGAAACAACCAGATTTATCGAAAAAATCTTATGCATAGGATTGGAGACACGGTTTATGCCGAGAGAATTTCCTCTTACCAACCCTTCGAGTTTACTCTGGGCGAAAATGGCCTGAACCTGGAGAGCTCCTCTGAAATCTCTTCTCTTTTTGATCCTTATCAGAGCATGTACTACCCCTCGATTCTAGCCGATTCTTCCCACAATGCCCGTTATAACTTCAATCACTACCTGCGGACCTGGGCTAAGCTGGGAAATCGTGTTTTCGGGATTTACTGGGATTACAACAAGCGCCATTCCGTTATTCGCATGGCCTATGCCAATGAAACGGCTCCTGAAACGTCTTTGGGAGCAAGCATCAGTGTCAGTGCCCAACAGATCCAAACTGAATTTGGCTTTGCCAGTGAGTTCAGTCTGGGCGTTTCCAATGCCACGACCATGCTAAGCTACTTCACGGAATCGGCTCAACTGGGGCAGGTTGTCACTAGTCTGGTTTCAGGCGGCACCTACAACTGGAGTCGAACCGTACGCACAGCGGAAATCCCTCATAGCCCCTTAAATCCCAATTATGTCAGCGGCATGTCTCCTTCAGGGCAAATCAAAGTCTGGGAATTGCCAACCACTACCAATGCTGAAATTGCCAATGCTTCCAAAGCCTTGGATTTCAAAGCCAGCTCGACTCAACTCGTATTTGTAACCGGATCCCATTTTGATGCCACCGTGGGCACGGAAATCACTTCTGGTACAGATACCCTGATTCAGATTCAATACATTGACATGAACCAGTCCAGAGAAATACCTTCCCGCTCAGAAGGAACTCTTCTTTCAACAACCGTTTTCAATCTGGGAATGCCTGCTTATCTGCCTGAATATAGGACCAGTGTGAGCCCAACGACTCTGGTGACAAATCTGCCCGTTCGTCTGATTCAAGATATCAACCCAACCAACAATACCCGCTACCACCACAGCTTCAACCTGTCTGGAAAAACCGATGTCTGTCTGGATCCATACCTGCTTCATCCATCCTCTGAACTGCTATTTCTTAATTCCTATCCAAGTGGAGTGGTGAATGAGTCATATTTCTGTATCCGCCTCAATACCACAGGTCAGAATACGCTGGATTACAGCATCGAAGAGGAATCGTATCTGACTCCAATCACTCAGTAATATTACCGCTTAGAGCACCGAACAGATTCCATCCACACTTTAGGTTTGAGTCCTCTAAGAGATATATGTCTTCTGAAAACAGGGCTTTTTACACGACAGAATCTGTCGCCTAAAAGGGTCGCTTTTTTAAGAGATACACCCCAAAAGCAAAAGAAAACCTTTATCTGTTCGGTGCTTTTGGGCTGTACCAAACCAGCCCTAAGTGGTAATAGCTCAGCTCGCAATTGGATGCCCCTCCCGCACACAGGACTTCACTCCCCCTCTCAGTGCTATAATGGTGGCTATGGCCTCTCAGGATTCCGTTTATAAAAGCCTGTTTACTCAGCCCGAAGTCCTGCAGTCCC
>CAZDAM010000037.1:0-28383 GCA_964503595.1 uncultured bacterium | reverse complement strand
CTTTTGACACGGGCAATGGCAGAGTCAATTTCTTCTCTGACCATAGGCTCATCACCGGATTCTGCTCTGAGGCCCTCAAGCTCGGAGAGAGCTGCCGGGTAATTGCGTTCTTTCTCCAGACTCAGGGCAAGTTTGAAGCGGATGCCCGTATTCGAGGGAGCCTGTTTCAGAACTTCTGAATAAAGTTCGGTGGCCCGGTGGAAATCTCCTTCATTGAAGCAGATATCACCGTAATAGTTGTAGGCCAGAAGATTATTGGGATGATGGCGGATGACCTGGATATAATACTGCTTGGCCAGCTCCAGATCTCCCCGGTCCTCGTAGAGAAGGGCCAGGTTGAAGTTGGCGTTCAGCTGTGTAGGTTCCTGCTTGAGAACGGTCTCGAAATAACGGATGGCATCATAGCTTGAGCCCATCGCTTTTGCGATGACTCCCAAAGAGAGATTGACCCAGATATCACTGGGCCGGAGGCTTAGGGCCTGATCCAGATAGACTTTGGCCCTTTCGTAAGAACCCTGCTGTTCAAATTCCCAGCGGCCCAGCTGGGAGAGAGCCCTGAAATGAGTGGGTTCTTCCTTGAGGATGGATTGATAGAGAGACGCGGCTTCAGCATGCCTTTCATCCTGCCATGCTTTCTCAGCTTCCTCCAGCAGGGACGCAGTGCGGGAAATTTGGGCCAGGCGAGGGCTGGGGCTGACCTGAGTCGGGGGGGGAGGGGTTACTGGTCTGGGCTGTCTCTGATTGAGCTTTTCTTCCAGAGATTTGGCCCTTTGCAGGGCTTCCGTACGGACAGGGGAATTACGTGGAACCTGCCGGTAGGATGTGAGGGCATCGGTAAGAAGGTTCTGGGCTTCTTCCGCCCTGCCTCGGTAAAAGTCGACCAGAGGATGATCCGGACTTTTCAGAGTCAGCTCCCGAAAATGCCTGAGAGCAAGATCGGACTTTCCCGTTTCCAGAAGGCTTAAGCCCAACAGCAGTTTGATGGAATCATCGGTAGGTTCGTGCTCCAGGGCCTGGGTCAGGGGGGCAATGGACTCTTCGATCTGATTGAGTTTGCGGTAGGTCAACCCCAGATTCTTGAGGACTTCCGTACGGTTGGGGTCCTTTTTGAGAATGCTTTCAAACCAGTGGGCTGCTTCTCTGAAATGATCCATTCGGTACTGGGCCTTGCCCATGGAATACTGAAACAGAAAATCATCAGGCCAGATTTTCAGAGCTTTTTCCAGAGTGGAAGCCGCTTTTGGGTAATCCTGTTTCTGAAAAGCAACGGCATTTTTCAAAAGCCAGGCTTCCTTTTCTTTGCCGCCTTTCTGGAAATATTCCCCGATTTTATCGGAAGCTTCGGTCAGATTTCCGCTACGGTAGGCCCGGATAGCACTCTTCAGGGTTTTTTCCAGGACAGCATTATTGAGATCCGGCAGGGCTTCGGCTTCCCGGGTTTGTCGGAGCAGGCGGCTTTCTGCAAGAGCTGAAGCTTCAAGAAGCCATGGAAGCTGGGGCTGGCTTCTCAAGGCTTCGCGGCTTAAACGCTGAACATCTTCCCATCGCTGGGCATCTACGTACTGGTGCAGAAGAAGTTCCAGCGGGCGCAGCTGATCAGGATGTCTTCTCAGGCTGGCCAGTGCTTTTTCCTCAAATTCACGGGGAGAAAGGGTTTCGTAAAGCTGGTCCCATTTCTCTGTTGGGGCCTGTAAAACAGCTTCTACAACAAAATCAGAACCCATGCTTCCTGATTCAGAGACAGAGGGCACAGGGGGCAGGGGCCTTCCTGCCAGGACGGCCTTCAGCCATTGGACTTGACCTGGATTGAGCTGCTTCTGGTAGTTGTCGAGATAGTCCTCGGCTTCCAGAAGAGCCTGGCGGGTACGTTTGTCCGCGAGATAAAACTCAATCAGTTTTCTGCGGGTCCCGAAATCATGCGGAGTTTCTTCCACGGAAGCGATCAGAATCTGGACATCCGGTCCGGCCGGGCGCATGGCCCAGTGAGCAACAGCCAGTGCCGCGAGAAGCCAGGTGATTGTCCGAAAAGGAATGCCGGGAGGTTTAGGGTGATCCGAATTCGGGCGAAAATCCCATCCGGGGATGTCATGTTCCAAAGTGATGGTGCGGTAAGCAACGGCATCCAGAAACTGGGCCATTCTCCAGGCGTCCAGGATATTGAAAGCCCACAGGCTTAGGGCGGCAAGGCCGGCGGGAATCATGGCCAAAGTCCAGAGGACCTGACCAAAATGCGAAACCATAACCCGGTAGAGGACATACTGGTGGTAGAAATCATTCAGGTAAAGGACTGTGGTGATCTGTCCGCCCAGAAAAATCAGGGCTTTGCGTTTTTCGCGGTTGAAAAGCTGGCCCGAGCCCCAGATCAGGGCAGAGCAGACGGCAGGGGCCCAAGCGGAGGCCGGGCGCTGGACGCGCATGGGGCGAGATTCTATAGCAAACGGATCCATCAGTCTAAAAATTCAGCATACACACGATTCGCAAAGAGAAAGTTCTTTTCTGGAATCCTGAGAAAGCCTGCCTCCAGTTCTATGAGCTTCAGATTTTCAAGCCTGAGTCTTCGATTGCGCAACTTCAACTCGGGAAATTTCTGATCCCATACTTCGAAAATATGGACAGAAACACCCTCTGAAAGGCGGAAGTGTAGCATAATCGTTTCCAGAATCGTATCCTGAGATGAGAGAGTCTGATCAAATTCTGGTGGAAGATTTCCCGCACACTGGTTTTTCCAGTCAGAAAGGCGACGTTGATTCTGGATTCTTCTTTGCCGGAGATAGCTTCCTGCGCTGGGTCCAAAGCCCAGATAAGGCTGATTTTTCCAGTATTTGAGGTTGTGGCGGGACTGACGGCTTTGTCTGGCCCAGGCGGAGATTTCGTACTGGTGGAGCCCGAATGCCGGCAGAGTCTTTTGAAGGTTCCGGTACATTTGGGCTGTAGCCTCTTCATCGGCAGGCCGAATGCGTCCCTCCTGGACAGCAGAAAACCAGGGGGCTTCCTCCTCGACACTTAAAAGATAGCAGCTGATATGGGGGATTTTGTGAAGGGGAAGTTCCTTCAATGTTTCTGCAAGTGTTTCCTCTGTCTGATGGGGGATTCCAAGCATCAGATCCAGATTGAAATTCACTCCGGAGGACAAAAGGCTCTTGATTGCCTGGAGGTTTTCTTCTTTGAGATGCCCCCGTCCCAGTGTTTTCAGTTCTTTGGGATTCAGGCTCTGAATGCCGACAGAAAAACGGCTGAAACCAAGTTCCTTCCAATTGTGGAGGCTTTCTTCATGGACAGCTTCAGGATTGGCTTCCAGAGTTATTTCAGCATTTTTTGCAATAGAGAAAGCGTTTCCTAGCACTTTAAGGATTTCCTGCAGTTCTTCGGGCTTCAGAAGGCTTGGGGTTCCACCACCAAAGTAAACGCTATCGACTTGAACCGGGGCATAGGGGCTCTGGGTGATTTCCTGAAGAAGGCAGTTCAGCCAGTCTCTCCGGTTGCCAGGTTTTTCCAGATCGGTCGCAAAATCACAGTAGGCGCAGCGGACTTTGCAGAAAGGGACGTGGATATAGATCCCGATGGATTCAGGCACGGCTCAGGGTCAGACCAAGATCCCGGGCTCTTTCTTCGGCCAGAGGAGTAAGAAGGGCTTTGGGAGATACCTGAAGAATCTGGACCCCTCTGCGAAAGGCCGATTCGACCTCTGTACCGGTTAGAACCCGTCCCCGGAACTCCTCCTGTCCACTGAGTTGGAATGGAGAATTCCAGACTTTCTTTACGGGGCCTGGAGAAGGGGGATTCTGACTTTTGAGGCCTTCGATGCGATCGACGACTTCAATCACGATCTGGCGAATCAGTTCTTCGGTAATTTTCACAGACGCAGTATAGCAAACACTCCGTTTGGGTGAAGGGAAAAAGTGAGGGTGCAGGAGGAATTTTTCCGGCTCTTCCGGCAACGGAAGCAATTCAGTCAGACTGGCAGAGAACAAGGAGGAAACGGATATGAAGAAACACCTGATTTTCTGGCCCCAGTGCCTTTTGCAGGAATTGCCTGAACTGATTCAGAGGGAGTTTGGAAAACCCGCTGTACTATGTATTCCAGATGAAGATTTAAGAAAGTCAACCCGTGAGGTTTACGGGGCAGATAGCCCTGAATCTGTTCTGGAAGATGCCCTGATGCTCTATCCGGACCTGCATTGGCATATCCGGCCAGACATCATCTTTGTCTATGATACCAAAACGGTTCGGGAAAGAGATTTTTCCGGAGAGTTGGAACTTGATCTTGCTTATGGGAGCGATGTGATGGGAGAGAGTTTTGCAACCAGGCCGATCCGGGTTATGGGGTTTGCTGCGAGGACTTTCAGGGTGAATTTTATTCTGGGTACGGAACAGAAGAGCTGGGAACATGAAGCGCCTTTTTCCCTGAAGCCGAAAGAGTCGATGGGAAAGGTTCTTGGGCGGCTTGCTTCCCAGCTTGGGATCGAGTGGAAAGATACGGGGGCCTGCTTTCTGGCAAGCCCCATGAGAAATTAGAAAATATTCCCCAGGGCACCAACAGTCACGGCCATCTTGTAAATCGAATCCAAAGACTCACGCATCCGGTTTCTTGGAAGCTTCAGTTTGAGTGGAACCACAATGGTGTCCCCGGGTTCAATCGAGGAAACCTGATTCAGGACATCTTTCTGAGTGCCTTCCACTGAGGATACATAGCGGAGGGTGGAGCGGCGTTTTCCCCGGATTGGCATGGCGGAACCATCGGCTTTGAGAACGAAAATCCGGTTTGTATGAGCGTTATCACTGAACCCTCCGGCCAGATCAATATAATCCTGGGCGCTGAATCCGTTTTTCCAGAGTACCGTAGCCGGGGAGTAGACCTGACCGGCGATAGTGACATCGGATGGGATGGTGGGAATGATAAAGGTGTCTCCATCTTCAAGAACAATATTGGTTTCACTGTTCTCGATTTCCTCAATGGTCTGAATATCTCTGAAATTGAGTGCCAGGCGTCCTTTCACCTCGACTTTGGCGAGTTTGTCCAGAGTCTGGCCGACTTCATCAATGGCTTCAATATTGGCGGATTTTTCCGCGGCATTTTCACTGTCTATCTGGGAAGCCTGAATCTTCAGGTTCTGGACGGATTCTTTTTCACGGGCAATGAACTGGTCTCTTAAGCGAAGCTGGCGGGCTTGCAGGCTTTTTCTCAGGAGACGGGCTCCCGGAAGCCATCCCTGATCCGAAACCCCGCCGGCCCGCTTGAGGAGATCCGCCAGACGATCACCGGTTTTGAAAAGATAGTTTCCGGGAAAACGAACCTCACCTTCCAGCCGGATACGTCCCTGATTGGCAACTCTTGGATCCTGATGAATCGAAATGACATCCAGGTTCTGAAGATAAAGGTTGGCATCTTCATGGCCTTCCAGGGCCATTTTGACATTGAATTTCAGGATGTCAATTCCATTTTGGGATTGGCGGGCGATTTCTCCGGACAGAAGATGGGCGGATTCTTTGATCTGGGCTTTGAGGAGAATATCCCGGACCCGCATATCCTTTCTCAGATCAAAATTGCCGGGATTGCTGACTTCTCCGTTGACCTCGACTGCAGGTGGAGACTGAACTTCATCCAGATGGTAAACCCGAACCTTATCTTTGGGTTTCAGGGTTACTTTTCTGCCTTTGGTGGAGAGTTCTTCCTCCAGAGATACGTTGATGGTTTCAAACTGGGATTTCAGGTTGATATCGCCCTGAGTCATGACATTGGCTGGTGTGGGAAGCTCGCGGATGATTTCCACAACCTTGCGGTAGGTCTCGGGTTTGATACCCTGGGCCTTTTTGATCAGATCCCCAAGGGTGATCCCGGAGCTCCACTGATAAGACCCGGGAGCATAGACATTACCGGAAATGGTAATGGTGTTGAGGATGACTGCCCGCATGGGGTGAACCCGGAGAATTTCTCCATCATGCAGGATTTCCCGTTTTTGGGACCAGGGAGTCAGATCTTCCACGACGGCCTGACCATTCTGATTATAACGGATGATCTGAATCAGGGAACGATCTGCATCAGCTTCAAAGCCTCCGGCAAGTTCAATGGCTTCCAGAGCCGTGGTGTTTTCATGAAGTTCATAGACAGCTGGCCGTTTGACTCTTCCGGCAATGGCTGCCCGGCGTTCAGCCAGGGGTACATGGACAACATCTCCCGGCCTGAGGGTGGAGAGACCACTGATTTCTCCCTGCATCAGAAAGGCATAGAGATCCAGTTTCCCGGCAGTTTCTGCGTCGCGCTTGATGGCAATTTTTCTCAGGGAAGCCTTCTGAGTGGGGCCACCTTTGAGCAGGAGAAGCTGCAAGGGGGTGGTCAGGGCGTTGACCAGATGAAGCCCCGGATTCCTGACCTCTCCGGTCAGATAGACCGGGAATCGTCGGAGCTCTGTCATCTGGGCCGAGACATGGATGTCCTTGTAATAGGAGGAAAGGCGGTTTTTCAGGTGAGCTGGAAGAACTCCAAGGCTGACTCCCTGAAGACTGATTTCGCCTGCCAGAGGAAAAGGAGCTTTGCCGGAAGCGTCGATTTCGGTCAGAAAGGCTTCGTCCTGGGTCTGGTTCCAGATATGAATGGAAAGTTTGTCACCCGGGCCGAGGATGTAGGAAGGAGGGACATCCTGAGGCAGGGCATTCTGGGGGCTTATGGAATCAAAAAGATGGGTGCCATAAAGAGTCAGAGATTCAAACCAGTCTGTGCTCAGGGGGCTGTCTTCCTGAGCCTCCAGCTGAGTCAGAGTACGAAGCTCGAATTCTGGGGCTGGGTCTTCTTTTTCGATGGAACCCTGTTTTTCAGAGTCTTTTTCGGATTCCATCGCATCGGGAGCCCGATTTTCGGTTTCTCGCTCTTCCTTGCGGTTTCTGAGATCTTCCAGGCCCTTCTGTATTTCCTCGAGCCGATCGGATTTTCTGCGACTGGTGTTTGAGAGCGAAGAGTTCAGGCCGAAGCCTGTGGTTGCCGGAAGCTGGAATACAATGAACAAGAAAGCCAGAAGTAGTTTTCGCATGGTGTCCCTTACCTTTTTCAGGGGATTCATCGGTGGAGTCCGTTCAAGGTTTAAGCGAGTCAGATAGAGAGATGGAAGGACTTGAGCCTGGCCGGACGAAAAAAAGAAAAAAAGGTGAGGTTTTGTTCGAGGGAAGCGGTTTGACTTTCCAGGGTCGGGAGGGTATTTTTCCCAAATGGATGCACCCGTAGCTCAGTTGGATAGAGCACCGCATTCCTAATGCGGGTGTCGCATGTTCGAGTCATGCCGGGTGTATTCATCTCCAAAGGCTCTATCAGCCACTTTCCAGGAATTTCAGAAAAGCAGGATTTTGGGGATTTCCCGAAAATGGTCAACAAATGGTCAACTTTTTTCCGGCAAACAGGTTGGAACTGGATCTGGGATTTTACTGGGAAAAATCAAATTTGAAATGATATCCCAGGCCGAGGTAGCCGTATTTTCGATCGGATCGGGAGGCAACCAGCTTGTTATAGAGAAAGCTCTGATCCCCAATGAACCCGCTTTCCATGTATTTTCCACTCAGGGTGGCAAACTGATCGGGCTTGATTTTGTAGGTGTAGGTCCCGTTGAGAATCTTGTTGACGTCTACCGGATCGGATACATCCAGACTGCGGTGAACCAGAAGGTAGTTATAGTCCATCGAAAGCTGCTGCTTTTCATCGATTTTGTAGTGGAGGGACCAGCCAAAAGTGTCCTTGCTTTGATCGTAGCTTAAGACATTCAGGACATTCTGGATCTGGGGAGTGGGCAGAGTGGTGGAAAGCTCGTTATAGATATCTGCTTTGGCGTACTCGTAGTAGACACTGCCCAGCAGTTTATCGCCAATGGTACGGGTCCCGGTGAGCATCAGGCCGGTTTCCCTGTCTCCTACGCCGCCGAATTTGATTTCGACCGGAGGAGTGAAAGTGTAGGAGGCATTGCCTACATTTACGGTACTGAAAAGCTTGGAAATTCCGGCTCCCCGGTTTTCCCGGTGCGACAGCTGGACGGCAAAGAAGGGCTCTTTCTGGTTTTGGGGGCCGATGGGAGCCCGAAGAGCCATAGACCAGGAGTCGACCTTAAGCTGAGAGCGGCCATAATCATAGTCTTTCTGGCCAGCTTCAAACAGAAAAGTCAGATGGTGATTCAGGCCCAGTTTGAGCTTGAAGCCAAGTCCGTCCATATCGCCTGCAGTATCGGGGGTTCCTGGAGCTATATCGCGTACATCAAAGACGTCCACGGTGTCATTGACCAGCCAGGTATGGGCACTGACCTCAAACTGGCCTCGCGGTAAAAGCAGGGCGGTTGGGTGATCTCCCAGCAGATCGAGAGTCAGGGCATGGGTGGCGGAGCTTATCAGGCAGGTCATGAGGAATCGTTTCATGGCATTCCAAGTATCGGTTAATTGGGGAAGAGCTTTCACGCTCAGGGCTGGATCCGGCCTTTTTTCAGATCAAAGGCGGAAAAACTGGTTCCATCCGTACCTTTGGAGAAGCGGACTCCACTACCAAAGGTGAATTTCAGATCAAAGATACGCCCGTTCAGATCCGGAAAGGTCTGCCCAAAAGAGGATTCTCCCTGGGAAATCAGTTGTTGCACAGGAATGGTGATGGTGCCAGTGGCGGAAGGATAGCGATCTTCGGACGGATTGATGGAAGACGCCGATGCCTGGGAGCCATTGGCCTGGGTACGGGATCCGGTAATCACGCTTCCGGTTGGAATGATCATGGTGAAAACGCTGGTAGCATCAATTTTGACGGGTTTGATAGTGACGAGAATGGTGTCGGTCAGGTTGGAGCCGGTGGAGTCGAACAGATCCATTTTGACATTCAGCTCTGATTCAATCAGGGGCTTGTAGGTAGCATCCAGGCGCTGGAAGATGACAGAGTCCGGAATGGTGAGAAGGATCAGGGCCGAACCGGACTGGGAAGTAATATTCATGCTCCCGTCGCTGATATTAGTCAGAACCGAAGTGACACTGCCGACCTTGAGGCTGGAATCCAGCAGGAACCGGTTGACGACTTGGGCTGGATTGGTCACAAAAGTGGAAGGGCGCACTGTGGCGGTGGAACTGGTAGCCAGAATCTGCATGGCCTGACTGAAGTAGGCGGGAAGGCTTGCTGGGGTTGAAGCCAGACTGCTGCTGATTGAAGATACCCGGCTGACAAAGACGGAGTTTGTGACATAGGCACCTTGGGTTCCGGCTTCGGTCTGCATGCGATCGAGAAGATTCAGGGTGCGTTCCACACCGTTGGCTCCGGTTTCCTGATTGGCGGCTTCCTTGATCATTTCATTGAAAAGCTGAAACAAGGGAGCATTGCCGGAAGTTTCAATCACGGGTGTGGCTGTGCCGCTGTAGTCGCTGCTGTTCAGATCAAGAGCTGCTGACTGAGTGGTGGTTAGGAAAGGCTGAAGAGCTTCGATGGCAATCTGGTTCAGGGAGAGGGCAGGGTTTTTGGAGCGTACGTGGGCCACGAGGGTGCTGAAGGGATTGATATTTACGCGGGGCAGGGTGTGGGCAGTTCCTCCTTCGGGGAGTTCTGCGACCCCGAGAAATCCGCTTGTGGCTGCAATGCTGACTCCTGCTGAAGTGCCTCCCAGGGTCTGAAAGTAGAGGGTTCGGGCATCCAGAGGTACGCTTAGATCGACCCGGGAAGTCTTGCCATCCTGAGCGGTAGTGATAGCGGGAAGATTGAGGGGAACGACCTTGCCGTCAGTTCCCAAAGAAGTGCCGATCTGAACGGAGGCTCCGAGGATCTTGTCATCCACTGCCAGAATTTCGCTGATGGAAACACTGCGGGTTGTGGGAACAGCCACGGTGTCCGTGCCGGAGCCGTTGGAGGCTCCACAGCCCTGAAGAGCCAGAATGGCTGCCAGTCCAATGCCCAGTCTTGTGAGAATCCGCATGTCTGCTCCCGTCAATCTGTGTACAATACACCCCGACAGGGTGCACAAATTATGAAGACAATTACTCTGGCTTTCGGCTGGTTTCTGTATAAATTGCCACGTTTCGGACAAAGATTCCTGGGGAATCTCCTGGGTTTTTTTGTCTGGGCGTTTTGGAAGCGAAGGCGGGAAATTGCTCTTGAGAATGTCAGACAGGCTCTGCCAGAGCAGGATGCAGCCAGGATCGTCAGAAAAAGTTTCCAACATTTTGGAGGGGTGGTGGTGGAGCTTGTGATGCTTCCCTGGATCCGCCCCCCTTATCCTCACTGGCTGAAATCCGATGATCTTGCTCCCTTTCATGAAATTCTGAAGACCGATAAGGGGGTTACTCTTCTGACGGCTCACTTTGGCAACTGGGAGTATCTGCCTATCTGGGCTTTGATGGGATTGCCCCTGACCGGGATCTATCAGATTCAGCACCAGAAAACAGCGGATGAAGTTCTTTACATGCTTCGCTCAAGCCCTGGGCTGGAACTGACTTCTTCCCGCTATGGAGTGAAAGAGGCTTTTCGGGTTTTGAAATCGGCCAGGGTTCTTGGAAGTGTGGGAGATCAGGGGCAGGGGATTCGGGCGCCTTTTTTTGGGAGGATGACCAGCTTTCCGGCGGGCCCGGCACGCATGGCACTGAAAACGAAGACTCCGATCCTCTTTTGTGCCGGAGTTCGGGAAAGAGAAGAACTTCATCTGAAAATCCTGGGGGAGGTTTCTCTGGATCAAGGTGAGGATGAGAACGAGATCCTTTATAATGCCAGCGCCCGGTTTGCCCGGCTTCTGGAAGATGAAATCCGCCGTCATCCAGAGCAGTATTTCTGGATGCACCGGATCTGGAAACATGATGAAGAGAGTCCGCCCAAGGAGAATTTACCCTGATGTTTTTGATCTATAACCTTGTTCTTTTGGGTTTCTCCCCGCTTCTGATTCTTCTGTGGCTGTATGGAAAGCTGGTTTTGGGGAAATATCAGAAGCCTCTGCGCCGTCGCCTTGGCATGGTGGGTCTGAGCCTGCCCCCACAGAAGGAAGTCTGGCTGATTCATGCTGTTTCCGTGGGAGAGGCGGTAGCGGCTCTTCCTCTGGTCAAGGCTTTGAGAAGGACTTACCCCGATGTACATTTTGTATTTTCGACAGTGACGGAAACCGGGCAGGCCCAGGCAAAAGAAAAGATTCCTGCTGATGATTTTGTTTTCTTTCCTCTGGATTTCGTGGTTTGTGTCCGTACGTTTCTGGAGCTCGTCCAGCCCCAGAGGGTCATTGTGCTTGAAACTGAAATCTGGCCGAACTTTTTAAGGGAGTGCCACAGAAGAAAGATTGATGTTTCGGTTGTGAATGCCCGGCTTTCGGACAAATCCTTTGCCCGCTATGCTCTGATTCGTCCACTGATGAGAAAGGTGCTTCAGAATCTTCGGATCTTTGCCCAGTCCGAGGAAGATGGCAGGCGTTTTCTGAGTCTGGGAGCTCAGGAAGTCTACAATGCCGGCAATCTCAAGTTTGATCAGTTAAAAGAGAATCTGGCCCATCCCCGCCGGGAGATGCTTGGGAGGGATTTTCTCAAGAATCGGGAAAACACTCTGATTTTTGGTTCCTTTCATCAGAAAGAGGCCCGGGAACTCCTGCCGGGGCTGGTAAGGTTTCTTCAGGAAAACCCGCAGAAGCGCGTGTTTTTTGCTCCCCGGCACATGCACTGGTTGCCGGCCTTTTTGCAGGATGTTTCCAGAAATGGACTCACATATGGCCTTCGCAGTGAATCTTCTAAGGCAGAATCGGGGCTTGTCGTGGTGGATACCTATGGCGAACTGGCTTTGATGTATGAAGTGGCTTCGGTTGCTGTGATTGGGGGAAGCTTTGAGCCGGTCGGTGGGCATTCCCCTCTGGAGCCGGGACTTTTTGGTTGTGCTGTTCTTTACGGCCCCTATGTCAGTAGTTTTCGGGATATCTGCTCGGAGATGGAGGAGGCTCAGGCTTCTGTTCGGCTCCAGGATCTGGATGAAATGTGGAAGAGGATAGACTGGCTCTTTGAGGATACGTCATCCCGTGAACGCATGGGGGAAGGAGCCCGTGAATTTGTTCGGGAGCGCCAGGGAGCAACCGGGAAGATCCTGAAGAAACTCGATTCTGCAACCAAATCAGCGAGCCTTGCGTAGTTATAGTCGGAGGAAGTTATGATTCGTGTTGCACTCCTGCTTCTGGCGGGATTTCAGACAATTGGAGCAGAAGATATCATGGTACCTTCTTATCCTGGTTATGAGAGCATTGTGCAGCCGCGTACGGAAAGTCTTCGTGGATTCCAGAATTACAGTCCGCTCTATTCCGGAGGTAATTATGTCTCTCCCCAGCCCTATGGCCATGTACCCTACTTCTACTATGGGGCCTATAACTACAATATGCAGAGTTATCCCTACATGGCCTACTATGGTCGGAGTTCCCAGTCACCGAGTTACCCTCTTTCCAGAGGGAGTGGTCGGCAAAACAGATCGGAAGCCCGTTTTGAGGGAGCCCGCATTGTTGGAGCTGCGGCTCAGACTCATGAAAGTGGCCAGACTGTTGTAGACTCCGGTCGTTTTATCCGGCTCTGGGTTCAGGCCGTGGGTATGACCCAGATGCCTCCTCCGATCAGTAGCCGTGAGGTTGCTGCTGTGGTTGTGACTCCGCCAACATCTCACCCCCTGGTGATTGATCGGGTTGAAAAGGACGGGGATAAAATTAAAGTGAGACTTAAGCGTGAGGCTGAGCGCGGTTTCTACCGCAGCGAAGAAGAGCGTAAGGGCTATATTTCGGCTGCCGTGTTTGTCAAAGGAAGTGATGATGTGGAGTTTGTAACTCCATCATCGGCCCGAAGAAATGCCGAGCGGGATAATATTGAGACGATCGAGCACTTTCTGGCTTCCGGGAGTACGGATCTGATCCCTAAGGATTTCTCTGCCATTTCAAGCAATATCCGTGATCGGGGTCTTTTTGTCATGGATGTTATGGACGAGTCCCGTAAGAGCGTGTTTTCCAGCTTTGAAACCACCGGAAGCTTTGCCGAAACGCTGGAGGAGCTTGAGGTTGGTCAGCAGAATCTTTATTTCATAGGTCGTTTCTTTGAAAGCAAAGCCCAGGCGGATCGTCTGGCTTCTCTTGTGATTCGTTCCATTTTGGCAGAAGAGCAGAACGAAGAAATCAAGCATGTGGTGAAATACTCCGAGCGATCTGATTCCAATCCGGATTTTCGGTTGAGCCGGGTTGATGCAGATGAGGTCGAGGATGTCGTGGTCCGGGGTTATTACGTTGTGACCGAAAAGCCGCGCCGGATGTATCCCAGAGTTCGCTTCTCCCAGATTGCAACACAGGTCAACCACGTTGAAGATCTTTGATTTTCTATTCAAGGATGGGCGGGTTCCATATCCTGCTGGATCTGGGGTGTCAGTCTGAGGCTGAGTCCAGGATAGTCTCGAATAACTTGGTTCAGGTCTTCCCGGCTTAAGTGCCAGACAATCGAATTCTCGGTCACTGTGATGGTACAGGCTTCCTGAGATGGATCGAACTGGCGTCGATCCAGAACAAATTGGGAGCGTTTCAGATTTCTTGAAGTCTCTCCCTGCTGAACCTCAATCACTCCGGATTCCATCAGCCAGGCTCCAGCTCCGATTTTATGAGGGCAGGAAAGAATGGTTCCTTTCTTGATTTCCTGGCGTACAATCATGGACTGAAGGTGGTTTTTCAGGGTTGAGGAAGCAGTTGCCAGAATGGCGCATTCCTGCAGGACATCCCAGGATGTTCCCAGCCGGTTGGCATGAAGCTGGCGAATTGTTGCCTCAATTCCGGTTCCCCGAATGAAATAAAGGAACTGGTATTCTCCGAGACATGCGCATTCCACATCGGTGTGGGCAGTGACGTCGGCAGTGCGGGGAATTCCCAGAACAATGGCGGTTTCTCCAATATAATCGCCTTCCTGGTAGTATTTCCTGAAGGACTCTTCCCGGTCAGTCACATGGATTTCCACTTCTCCCTTCAGGATCAGATAAAAATCCTTCTGCTCCGAGCCTTTTTCAATGATGGTTTCACCTGACTTGAATTTCTGAACCCTCAGAAGAGAAAGAAATTCGGAGGCTTTGGCAAAGGACAGCTGGCAGAAAAGGGGACTTCGGCCCAAAAGCTCGATCATGCGGGCGACTTTATCGCGGGCGCTGGGTTTTTCCTTTAGAACAATCGTGTTTTCCAGGCCAGGCACTGCGATTTTGAGTCCACTGTCTTTCCTGACTTGGGAGGGGCTCACGTGCAGAAGTTGGATTCTCCGACGGATGGCCAGGGGCAGAGCTTCGAGGGTGCTTAAAGGAGTATGGAGGGGAGGGACGCCGGCTTCATGGAAAATAACGGGATGATGCCAGGGGAAGTTCATCAGTTCCTGAAGGCGCTTCTGATCGATTCGCCCGCTCTGATGAAGTTCCTGGTAGGTTTCCGGAGCGAGCAGGTGATCTGATGTGTAGACGAAGGAGCTCATGGCATGAAAGGCCTCAAAACCGATTGTGGGAACGGAATGAAGGCTCCAGCGGAAGCGGAATTCGACTCCTTCAATCCAGATCGGTTCTCCCACCTGCACCGGATTGAAGTTGTAAAGAGTGGTAAACTCCTCCCGGCTCATGCCTGTCATGGCAATTCCTTTGGCGATAAAGGCTTCGTGGATGGCCCGGGTCGTATAAAGCTCGATAATACCTTCTTCCAGGATTTTCTGGAGGGTTCCTGCATCGTGATCGGCGTGACAGTGGGTCAGAATCAGGCTGTGGATCTGGGAGGCGTTGAGCTGCATGCATTGAATCCAGTGGGTGGTATCAATCGGAGGATCGACAAGGATCCCCTTGTGATTTCCCCAGATCAGCAGACCACAGGTTTTGGTCCGGGCATCAAAGCCGTGTCCACTGCCAATGACGGTAATGCCGAAGGCAGGAGGTTCGAATCGTACTTTGGGAGAACTTTCTTCGGCGGGCAGGGGGATGGGGGGATCGCAAGGAAGCTGGATCGAGTGTTTGCCCATACTCAGGCACCAGTGCTCGGATTCTTTTTTGATTTTCAGATTTCCGATTTTCCATATACCATCGGGGCCGGGGAGAAGAAACTCCAGAAAATCACTGGATTCAAGATAGTTGTTACTCCCAAAGGGGCTTGAACGGAAATAATCCATTTCCTGAAGGACGGAATGAATTCCTGGCTCTGAGTCCGGGGCGACTTCGGGGCCGAATACCGCGGTTTCAAAGATGGTGAGAATTCGCTTGGCCTGATCCGGTGTGCAGATAATCCGGGTTCTCTGTTGCCGGGCAAAGAAGTTGAAGTAGGCCGGAAATTCCAGCTCGGCGGTGCAGACTCCGGTTTGGGGGTCACAGAGGCTGGATCCAATCAGATAGGTGCCCGGGACGCCTTTTTCCATCAGCATGGTGTCTTTGATGGTCTCGGGAGGAGACATGTGCTGTATGCGTGTACTCTCGCCAAGAGAGGCCAGCCAGCCTCCTTTGGGGAGATGTTGAACATCCCATTTCATAAAAATCTCTTTGTCCCTGTCACTATTCTGGAGCAATTGCCCGTGAATCACAATGGTAAAATGAGGGTCCCTCTTTGTGTATGCTCCGTGAAAGGGCATGAATTGAAGGCTGGTGTCCGATATGTTACTTTGAAGATAAGCAGCCTGAAGCTTTGGTTCAGGCCACTGTTGATGCCTGTTAGGTCCAAGCAAGGAGCGAACTTGCCCAGGTTTAAAAATTTAGTCTTGTATCTGTTGCTATTGGCTGTTGCCATTGCAGTTTTTTCCAGCATGTATTCGGAGCGGAAATCCGAGGTACCCTACTCCAGCTTTATTGAAATGGTGGAAAAGGGACAGGTAGCCCGTGTGACGGTTAGTAACTTCCGTATTTCCTTTGAGGATAAGAAGGAAAAAAGCTATATCACCAACAGCCCCCGTTCCCTGACACCTCCTTATCTGGATCTTCTGGTTGAGAAAGATATCACGGTCGATTTCAAGCCTGCGGATGAAATTCCCAAGTGGCTTGAAATCGTCTTTCAGGTTCTGCCCTGGCTTCTGATTCTGGGGGTCTTCTTTGTCGTCATGAACAAGATGCAGGGGGGGAGTCCCCGGGGCATGAGTTTTGGGCGCTCCAGAGCCAAGATGTTCAGTGAGGGTAAGGAGAGAATCACTTTCAAGGATGTGGCCGGTTGTGATGAAGCCAAGGAAGAGCTTGCTGAAATCATCGATTTTCTGAAGCACCCCAAGAAATTCAAGAAAACCGGGGCCAGAGTCCCGCGGGGAGTTTTAATGATGGGGCCCCCCGGAACGGGTAAAACTCTCATGGCAAGAGCGGTTGCCGGTGAGGCGAATGTGCCTTTCTTTCATATGTCCGGCTCGGATTTTGTGGAAATGTTTGTCGGTGTTGGGGCTTCCAGGGTGAGGGACCTTTTTGAGCAGGGTAAGAAAGCTGCTCCCTGTCTGATCTTCATTGATGAGATTGACGCCGTTGGCCGTCAGCGTGGTCAGGGGGTCAGCGGGGGCAATGATGAGAGGGAGCAGACCCTCAATCAGCTTCTGGTTGAAATGGATGGCTTTGACAATGACACCGGAATCATGGTGATTGCAGCCACCAACCGGGCAGATATTCTGGATCAGGCCCTTCTTAGGCCTGGTCGTTTTGACCGACAGGTCACCATCGATCTTCCGGATATTTCGGGTCGCGAGGCGATCCTGAGTGTTCACCTGAACAAGGTGCCCTCGGCAGAAGATGTCAATGCGGCCATGCTGGCCAGAGCGACTCCGGGATTCAGCGGAGCGGATCTGGCCAATATGATCAACGAAGCCGCCCTGATTGCAGCCCGGGAAAACTGTGAGCAGGTTTTCATGCATCACTTCGAGGAGGCTCGGGACAAGGTTATGATGGGACCAGCCCGCAAGTCCAAGGTGATGTCGGAAAAGGAAATCCGCAATACGGCTTACCACGAGGCAGGTCATGCCCTTGTGGGTATGCTGGTTCCCAATGGACCGGATATTCACAAGGCCACCATTATTCCCCGGGGGCGTGCTCTGGGTTTTGTGGCTCAGTTACCCAGGGAAGAGTCCAAAATCAAAGAGGAACTGATTGATGAAATCTGTATGACTCTGGGTGGACGCTCGGCCGAAATCGTCGCTTTCAACACTTATACTCCTGGAGCCATGGGCGATATCCAGCAGGCCACCTGGCTTGCCAGGGCAATGGTCAAGCGCTGGGGCATGAGTGACAAACTGGGCATGGTCTGTTTCACTGAAAACGATTCCGGATTTTTCGGAGTAAAAAGCTACAGTGATGAAACTGCCCGGCTGATTGATGAAGAAATTCAGCACATCATTACGACCCAGTTTGAGCGTGCCAAGCAGATTATCCGGGATAACCGGGAGGCGTTTGTCCGTATTGCAGAAACCCTGATTACTCATGAAACTCTCAATGCGGAGGAACTTCGGCTTCTGATTGATGGCAAGGAAATCGGGCCACCCAAGACGCTTCGAAGTCTTCGTACCAAAGAGCAGGTGGAAGCTGAGTATGCTCGCCGGGTGGCTGAGGATGCCAACAAGGCTCCTGCTTCTGAATCCGGAGATGGAGATGCTGGTGGAGATGAGCCGGCAGAGCCGGCACTGGTCTCTCCCAAGGAGAGTGCGTGATGGAAAAGGCCCCTTCAGAAGTTTCTGAGGGGGTTTTTTACATCTATGATGCCGATTGCGGTATCTGTTCCTGGCTGGCTAAAAAAATTCCCGGCTTTACCGGGCGATTGGACATCAGGGCGTTTGGGGGCTATAAGCCTGAATTTAAAGATCTTGGAATTTCCGAGAATCTTTGCCGGGAAACCTTTCTTTGGGTAGAAAACGGCCAGGTTTTTCAGAAATCAAGAGCCGTTTTCAAGGCTATCGGAGCTCGATATGGATTGGGATGGCTGGTTTTTCTGGTCTCCCTTCCTCCTCAGGTCTGGTTTTTTGACTGGCTGTATTCCCATATTGCAAAAAACCGGCATAGAATCTCGGGCTGGCTGGGTCTGAATACCTGTAAAATTTCTTAGGGGGTAGTCAAAAGGTTTTTTCTTCATTAGACTTGATCTTCTGATCGGGAGCGAAATGATGAAAAGAATCAAATCCTGTCTGTTTTTGGGTATTGCCCTGGTGGCTTCTCTTGAAGCAGCACCAAATAAGCTGGCAAAAAGTGAGTCCGCATTTTCTGAAGCCCGGAGGGGCTATGAACTAAGTGATGAAGCCATTTCTTCCTCGCTGATGACATTTGGGGCTGGTCCCCAGATGGAAGAGAATGCGGCGGGGGATGATTTTGAACCCAGCTATGATCCCTATCTGGATCGGGTTCCGCTGAAATCCTTCCCGTCCAAGGGCTATGAAGAGCTTTTGGGGAATCTGGGCGAAGCCTACGCGGGCGGCCAGGATCCCTATGCCAGTGAATACACCAAGAAAGATCCCCTGGTCCGGTTTGTTGAACTGAAGTACCGCGATGATCGCTACTGGGTGATCGATAATTTTCGTGTCAGCCATTTGGTAGGCCGCAAGGGTGAAAAGGATACTTCCGGAGGGGAAATCAAAAGCCATCAGGTAGATATCCGCTGGACCTCTGCCCTGGTCGATCTTGAAAAGCTCAAAGGGGTTACCTGGGTGATGACGACCTTCAATACCAAGGTCGGGCCACTGAAAATGCAGACGGGCCATGCCCAGCTTTATTTTGAATTTGAAGACGGCGGTGTGGTGACTCCCTATGGTGAGGTCAACAGCATTGTGAATTCCTACGAGGGTTACCGGGATGCCGGCACTATCTTCAATCCGGTTTTTGGAATGATGGACAAATATGATTCTATCTTTGTGATGGGTTCCTTTTCGGATGTCACCCTGAAAGCTCTGAAGGTTTTCAATGGTGTTGATTTATACCAGCTGAGGTTGAGTCCAGAGGAAGCCCGGCGCATTCTGGTGAATTCCCTGGCTCTGGCAACCGATCGGGAAGAACTGGCGCGCAGAAAATACCATACAACCCGTAACTCCTGCGTGACCAATCAGGTCAGGCTGATCAATTCGGCGATTCCTGAAGAACGCAGAATTCAGGAGTGGCACGCTATTTTCGGCAAGCGTGTGTTCAGGACTCTGGGTTCGATTTTCCCCAGCCAGATCCCAACGACCCTGCGTAAAACCGGTCTGATGACTTCGGAAGTTCATTACACAGGCCGGGATCGGATTCTTGAGCTTTATGATCGGGCTGTTGCGAAGAAAGCCTTCATGGGAGATGTTAAAAGACGGTATATCTTTTCAGAGCTCTACGCTGAAGAATAATCAAACCTAGGATTAAAAGAAGAGCCGGACTCCTTCTTGGGGACGGCTCTTCTTTTGTTTTGTTTGATGTCAAATCGGGTATCTAGAGGAAAAATCGGGTATCTAGAGGAAAGGATGTAGAACTCTTAGTGATTTGAGCTGGCTCAACATTTTAAAAGGAACGGCGATTTTGAAATTCAGCATGAAGAGATTTTGAGGAGGACCAAAAAGATCTGAATTCTCTTGAAAAGCTTAAAAATGTAGTGGAGCTTCCACTCTGACTCCGGCGGGTCTCATCAGATATCCGCCAGTTTCCTGTCATCAGGGTTGATGTATGAATAGAGTTTTTTCTTGCTGTCGACTTTGGTTTCCAGATGCACCGGTCTTCTCCATATATAGAAAATGGCGGCCAGGGTGTCAAAGCAGTAATCCTGTCGCAAATCACCCTCATGGTGGTGAAACAGGTAAAGCTCGCCCCGGTTGTTGTAGTTTCCATCCATTACTACAATATGAGGGATTCCAAAATTGGCCAGATTGGTCAGAAGCTGTTCCTTGATCGATTCAAAGCTGCGATCTGAAACCACCCACTGGCCGGTCTGCTGATTGTAGTTGTACTTGAACATCTTGTGCTTGTCGCAGAATTCTTCCGTCAGGTACTTGTCTACGAAGCTGTAGTCATTATCAATCTGGCGGATCTCAAAGATCTTTTCCCGGCCCAGGTTGGCGTGAGTATTCCAGCGACTACGCTCCCGGGGGCTCTTGCAGTACTCCCATTCTTCGCCAAACTGACCCTTGTTGTAGCGTTCCTCGACATCATGAAGCAGGGTAAAACCCAGATAATAGGGGTTGATCTGGTAGGGACTTTTGGCCAGAGTCCCGGAATGGTCCATGGCAAAATGGATGATCTCATCCGGTTCCAGGAAATGTTCCGTCATCATCTTGAAATGCCAGTAGCTGGCCCAACCTTCATTCAGAATCTTGGTCTGCCCCTGGGGAATGAAGTAGTAACGCTCTTTTCTGATGATGTAAAGAATGTCTTCCTGCCACTTCTTCAAAGGGGCATACATCAGAAGGAAATAAAGCAGATCCCGTACCGGAGACTGAGGAAAGCGGGATGACCGCTCAATTCTTTCAGCATATTGCTTCTTTCTTAACTCAATGTATTCCGGAGAATTAAGAAAGTGCTCCATGTATTTGGGATTTTTCTCAAGAATCTTCTTTTTGGAGAAATGAAGATAGTCTTCCTCACTCAGAAATTCTTCGCTAGGAGTTTCTACCGTGGTCTTCCCAAAAGGGTGGATATGCTCCTGAATGGCCATGCAGGCATCCAGGAATGCCTCGACCTCTTTGGCTCCGTACTGCTGGATATAGCGCTCTACCCGGCTGGCATGATTGGCGGTTTCATCCATCATGCTGCGATTCGTGGCGCCAAAATAGATATTATTCTTGAAGAAGTCGCAATGGCCATAGACGTGGGCCATCACAAGCTTCTGCTCCATCAGATCATTGTTTTCCAGAAGATAGGCATAGCAGGGATCATTGTTGATCACAAGCTCATAGATTTTGCCCATACCCCATTCATAGCTTCGCTTGAGCTTCTCATGCTCCATGCCAAAGCTCCAGTGGTAGTAGCGGGCTGGAAATCCCCCATGCGATGCAATCTCGGTGAGATAGGAATAGGGGAGCATGTAAAAAATGGTGTCGAAAAAATCGAGTTTGTAGCTCTTGGCCACATCAATGATTTTTTCATTCCAGTACTGAAGTTCCGGAGTTAAATCCATAAGGGCCTCCTGTGACTTCTCCTATCTGAATGGCCAGATAGGGAGGCTGTATTCCAGGCTGATTTGAGGGGCATGCTCGGGAGGATTACAGTAGACAAGAAGATTTCCCCAATCATGCTCCCAGGTAAATCGAAATTCTTCTGGAGTTACGGAAAATTCATTCTGGTAGTCTCCCCATTTGCTTCTTTGAGAATGGAGCAACCAGGAGCACATATTGGCAGGTTCATTATTTCCCAGGTTTGGGTCCAGGCTGATCTGAACTGAAGCTATATAGTCGGGTACTCCATATTTATCAGGCATGAAATAAAATCTCAGTCTGGTGGGTAAGCCCTCGTAAAGCGTTGTATAAGCGGGGCATTCCAGATATTTACCGCCACCGTATCCGTCGATCTCGCAGCCTTGTTTTTCAACAAAAGGATGAGCCATCAGTTTTTCAGGAGCCATCCCCAGCCATTTTTCAGTGGAAATTTGATCCCATGTATCTTGCAGAGGGATTTCCTCGGCACTGGAATGGATATGAAGCACTGTAATCAGTAAAAACAGGAGGTATAGATTCTTTTGGAGCATTATCGTCCATCCCCCAAGAATTCCTTGATGGATTCAAGAATGCCGTCCTTTTCCTTTATGACGGAAATGACCAGGTTTTTGCGTTCCTGCTCGGAAAGCTGTTTTTCGAGGACTTCCTTGAACTTGCCCGAGCCCCATTTGGAAACAACCTGGGCATAGGAGAACTGATTGACGTGGGGCAGGATGTGCTTTTTCAGAAGATCAATGCACTGGGTGTCATCATCCGATGACCAGTTGTCTCCATCTGAAAAATGGAAGGGATAGATGTTCCAGTCCTTGGGATGATAGAGATCTTCCATGGCCTGACGGCAGAGATGGTAGGCCGAGGAGATATTGGTTCCTCCACCTTCGGAAATCCGGTAGAAGGTTTCCTGATCCACCATGCGGGCTTTGGTGTCATGAACGATATAGACAATCTCAAGCCCTTTGTACTGTCGTTTTAGCCAGGATTCAATCCAGAACATTTCCGTACGGACAATGTCTTTCTGTTCATCGCCCATGGAGCCGGAAATATCCATCATGGCAATGATGACGGCATTGGTCGTGCGCTGCTGAACGACTTCCCAGACCTTGTGCCGCTTGTCATCCCTGGCAATCTGAAAAATGGGGTGCTCATCCCGTTCGGGCTGGTAGTCCCCGGACATGATCGACCGGATGATGGCGTTTTTTACCGTACGGCGAATGTCCAGAGTGGCTTCTGGGCCAACTTTTCTCAGGTTGTCATACCGGATCCGCTCCGAGATGATTTTCTTCTTCTTACCCTTTTCCTGAATATTGGGAAGGGCCAGCATTTCCCCGATGATATCAAGCATTTCATCCAGGTCGACATCGACCTCAATGACGTGCTCTCCTTCATCATTTCCGGCTCCCTGGCCTTTGCCGGGACCTTTCTGGGGCTTGCCCTGACCGGGCAGAGGCTGGCCGGGCTCTCCATCACCGGTGCCCACACCTCCCCGTTTGGTCGGATCGACCTCAAAACGGGGCAGGCGCAGACCATAGATGGGAACCCGAACCAGACGGCGTCCCTGCTGGCCAACAAAGCTTTCGTCGGTCACATACTGCTTGAGACCCTCTTTGAGCTTTTCCTTGATTTTCTCGCCGAGGCGTTTTTTCTCGCGTTCTCCGTGACGGACTAAATCGGTAAGGCTGACATTGGTCATATCAATCGAAGGTAATGTCGCCACGGGCCAGAAGGCCACCGATGTAGTTCATCAGGTCTTTGGCACCGTGTTCGCTATAGCCGTATTCCTCGACCAGACGGTTCTTGACAACCTCAAGTTTCTTGAGATTTTCGGAATCGGTCTGGGCAGAAGAGAAGGTTGTCAGCTTGATGTTGTTGCGGTTGTCTTCAAAGATTTTCTTTTCAATGGCACGCCTTAAGCGCTGATCGGTCTTATAGTTGAAGCGCTCACCCTTGCGCATCAAAGAGCCGATACTGGCCATGAGGCTGGCCCGGAACTGCTCCTTGCGAGCTTCGGTAATGCCTCCGATTTTCTCTTCTATCGAACGCATCAGGGACTCATCCGGTGGCATGTCCTCACCAGTGACCGGGTCTTTCACCTTGTCATTGTTGATGAAGGCTTCGACATGATCGAGGTAGTTGGAACAAAGCGCTTCCATAGCAGGTTCATAACTTGCCAGGAAGGCTTTGAGAACCTCGGCCTTGGCGATTTCATTGAATTCCTTGCGGACAATATCCAGAAGATCCAGATAGCGATCGCATTCCTCTTGGGACACCTTGGGGAAGCGTCCGTGGGTGAGGGCCTCATGGATGTTATGCATGATGGCAAAGGCATTCAAGGTGATGACTTCATCGGAAATCAGGGTATTGGCAATGATATTGACCATGGAGCGGGGAGAAATCCCGAACATACCTTCCCGCTTGGCTTCCAGGCGGATTTCCTTGAGATCCTTTTCCTTGAAGCCTTCAATGGATTCCCCGTTGTAAAGCTTCATTTTCTGGGCGAGCGTCATTTTCTTGGGCTCTTCCAGGCGGGTCAGGATGGCAAACATGGAAGCAACCTTGATGGAGTAGGGCTCCACATGTTTGGTGATCCGTTTGGCCTCGCTGCTGAGAAGCTTCTGGTAGATTTTTTCTTCCTGATCGACGGCCAGGTTGTATTTCACATCCACCTTGATGATGCGATCCATCAGGGCTTCCTTGGTCGGATCAGAAATGAAGTCGCGGTATTCGCTTTCATTGGTATGGGCAATGATGACCTCATCTGCGCTTACCAGAGGAAAGCGGGGAGTCTTGATCTGGCGTTCCTGAGAAAGGGTCAGAAGAATATAGAGGAAGCGTTCATCGGCCTTGAGCATCTCGATGAATTCCATGATGCCACGATTGGCCTTGTTCAGTTCCCCGTCAAAGCGCCAGCCATCGGGATCGGATTCACTGCCCACCTTGCCAATGCGGGAGTAGTCAATCGAGCCGTTCAGCTCGGCCATGTCCTGACTTTTGGGATCGGCGGGCTGGAAGGTTCCGATTCCGATGCGATCCTGCTCGCTGATGACAATCCTGCGGCAGAAGACATGGGAAAAGACCTTTTCCAGATCTCCGTTGTAGCGGTCTTCCAGCTCCTTGAAGATTTTGCGGTTCTTGGGGTTGAGCTCTCCTTCGATATAGACCCCATGCTCTTCGTAAAAACGGGCTCTCTGGTTATGGGGAATCAGATGGAGGGGATCTTCATGCATCTCACATTTGCGGATTTCATTATCAAGCTGCCATTCCAGAGTGTAAATGGCGCCTTCATCGGTCTTGGAATAATTCTCAAGACCCCGTTTCAGAAGAGTGGCAATCGTGGATTTCGCTCCGGAAACCGGGCCGTGCAGAAGCAGGATCCTCTTGCGGGTATCCAGCCGGTCGGCGGCGGATTTGAAATACTTCATCAGGGCATAGATGGAATCCTCTATGCCGTAGAGTTCGTTTTCAAAGAATTTATAAACCAGGGTAGGTTCGCCGTTGATCTCCCGGTTTTCTACTCCATGGGATAAAACCATATTGTAAATCCGCTCGTGAGAAAGGGCGGCGATTTTTGGGTTGGCAATAACCCTGTCCAGATATTCGGAAAATGGAATGCGCTCGTGCAGGCGTTCGTACTCGCTTGTGGTGTGGGATTTAGCGATCTGGCTCAGGATCCCTGAGCCACTTTTTACCTCGGCCTTGGAACTGGACTTGCTGCTCATGAATGTCCTCCGGGGTGTCCGATGCGTTCAAAATCTGCCGGTTCAGAACCGGAAATATCGCAGTTAAGTATAGACCCCGCAGGGCGTTTGCGTCCAAGGATGTACCGGTATTCTTTGCAGCGAGGCCGAAATACAAATTTTTGAGGTGGAATTTGTCAGAGTGGTATCGTGAGTCCTAGAATGGGCTCTCCTGCCAAAGGAGCAGTATGGATGGTAAAATTCGACTGACCCAGGTCGTATCCTGTGCAGGGTGTGCGGCCAAGATTTCTCCAGCGTTCTTAAGTGAAGCGGTTTCGGGAATTGACTGGCCCCGGAGTCCCGAAGTTCTTTGTGCCAGTGAAGGCAATGAAGATGCCGGGGTTGTTCAGATCAGTGAGACCGAAGCTCTGGTACAGACGACAGACTTCTTCACTCCTGTGGTTGATGAACCCTATGTTTTCGGGCAGGCCGCCGCAGCCAATGCCCTAAGCGATCTCTATGCCATGGGAGCCACTCCGTTATCGGCTTTGAATATTGTCTGCTACCCCGAAGATCTGGGGCCTCAGGTTCTTAAGGAGATCCTTCAGGGCGGAGCGGACAAGGCCCGTGAGGCAGGATGCTCCATTCTTGGGGGCCATTCCGTCCGCGATGCCGAACTCAAATACGGTATGGCAGTAACCGGAAAGGCCCTGATTTCCCGGATCAGATACAACCGGGGAGCAAGGCCCGGAGACGCCCTGATTCTGACCAAGCCTCTGGGAACCGGCATTCTGAATACGGCCCTGAAACGGGGTGTACTTCAGGAGCCCACAAAAAAGAGGCTTCTTGGTTCCATGACCATGCTCAATGCCTGGGCGGCTGAATGCATGCTTCGTTTTGACACTTCCGCCTGTACGGACGTAACCGGCTTTTCCCTGATGGGGCATGCCATGGAAATGGCAAAATCATCCGGGGTGGGACTTCTGCTTGATTTGAGTGCTTTACCAATTCTACCTGAAGTCAAAGAGCAGATTCAGTCGGGACATGTGACCCGCGGCGATAAATCCAACCGGGAATACACCCGGGGCTTCGCGATTGTGAGCGATGTAAGCGTGGATCTGCAGCCGGTTCTTTTTGATCCCCAGACTTCAGGGGGGCTTTTGATTGCAGTTGCGGAAGAGGATGCCGGCAAACTGCTGGAACAAATCAGGGAAGGCTGTGAAGATGCAGCCATCATTGGAATCTGTCTGGCTCCAGGTCTGGAACTTATGGCTGGCCAGGTTCGGGTAAAGTGAGGTTTCCATGAGTGAAGAAAACAAGATTCTTTTACAGGCGGACAGCGAGGTATCAAGCCCAAAGGACATTCTGGATTCCTGCCGTCTTTCGGTGGAAGCCTTTGACAGATTAAGCCTTGAGGCATCCCAGACACCGGATGATTTCTGGGGCAACATGGCGAGGGAGCAGCTGGAATGGTTCACGCCTTTTAAAACAGTCCTGAACTGGACCTTTCCCACCTACACCTGGTTTGAGGAAGGGGAGCTCAATATTACCCACAACTGTCTGGATCGTCATGTCAGGGATGGCAAAAGACACCAGCTGGCCTATTTGTGGGTGGGTGAGGATGGCAAGGAAAAGAAGCTGACTTATGGTGAGCTTCTTAATCGGGTCAGTCGCCTTGCCAATGGTCTGAAATCGCTTGGGATTCAGAAGGGTGATACGGTCACGATCTACATGCCCCTGATTGTCGAGCAGCTGGTGGCGATGCTTGCCTGTGCCCGTATCGGGGCGATTCACTCAGTCGTCTTTGGTGGGTTTTCGGCGGCAGCCCTGAAGCTTCGCATTGAAGATGCCAGATCCAAAGTCGTGATTACCGCAAGCTGGACAAGACGACGGGGCAAGAAAGTCGATTTGAAAAGCGTGGTTGATGAAGCGGTCGGGAGTCTTGGTTTTGTGGAGAAAGTCATTGTGGCCCAGAGGGAAGGGGACAATTACGAACTTCTGGATACCGAGCTTGATTTTCACCAGTTCATGTGGGCTCAGAAACCACACTGCCCACCCACTCCGATGAAGGCCGAAGACCCGTTGTTCATTCTGTACACTTCCGGGACAACGGGCAAACCCAAAGGGGTTTTGCATACGGTTGGGGGTTACAGTCTCTGGACCCATGTCACCACGGGCCTCACCTTTGATTTGCGAAAAGATGATCTTTTCTGGTGCAGTGCCGATCCTGGCTGGATTACCGGCCATAGCTATATTGTCTATGGTCCTCTCTCCAATGGTGTGTCTTCCCTGGTTTCCGAGGGGAGTCCGGACTATCCGGATCCGGGTCGCTGGTGGATGATCGTTCAGAAATACGGGGTGAATGTGTTCTATACAGCTCCCACCGCCGTGCGTCTTTTCATGAAGCATGGGGACGAGTGGCCGAAGAAATATGATCTTTCCTCACTCAGAATTCTGGGTTCGGTGGGAGAGCCGATCAACCCGGAAGCCTGGCAGTGGTATTACAAGCATATCGGTCAGGAAAAATGCGCGATTGTGGACACCTGGTGGCAGACTGAAACCGGTGGTCATATGATTACAACGATTCCTTCCATGACGATGAAACCCGGGCGGGCAGGGCGGCCCTATTTTGGGGTGGATGCTGATGTTGTGGATAAGGCGGGAAACCGGCTTCCTCCCAATACGGTCGGGCATCTCATCATTCGTCGGCCCTGGCCTTCTGCCCTGAGAACCTGCTGGGGTGAGCACGAACGTTTTGAGAAATACTGGACGAGCATGCCGGGACAGGTCTATTACGCCGGGGATCTGGCTACCAAGGATGAAGCGGGCTATATCATGATTCTTGGTCGGGCCGATGATGTTCTGAATGTCTCCGGGCACAGAATCGGGACGGCCGAAGTCGAATCTGCGCTGGTATCACATTCCTGCGTGGCGGAATCTGCTGTGATTGGGCGTCCTCATGAGGTCAAGGGAGAAAGCATCAAGGCTTTTGTGGTCCTCATAAGAGGGGTCGAGGCGAAGGATACTTTAAAGGACAATATCCGCATGCATGTCAGGCATGAACTAGGGGCTCTGGCAGTGCCGGATGATATCGAATTTCTGGATAAGCTTCCGAAAACCCGCTCGGGCAAGATTATGCGACGTGTTTTAAAAGCCCAGGAACTGGGCATGGACGTTGGCGATACGTCAACTCTGGAGGATTGATACCAGGTCTGGAAATGGTCCTGACTCAGTCTGATTTTGAAGCTCGCAGGCTCTTGGTCCGTTGGCTGAACGAAAATTTCTCACAGGCCCCTGGCTTTCTTCCGGATTCTCTCGGAATCCGGTTTGCAGAGCAAAGGCACGGGGATGTGGCGTTTAGGTCAATCCTGCTTTCAGAAAAGCCGGATGGTTTCTACGTGAATTCTGTTTTGCGCAGCTCCCGAATTTCCCACGAGCAAAAGCGGGGGTTCGGGGCTTTGCTTTTCCTTACCTTTCAACAGGACATTCCGGAAAAAAGGCAATTCCTGTAATTCATATCGGCGAGCATCTTTATGACAATATTGTCATTGAATGCTAGAGCAATTTACATAAAAATAAAGAAACCCGGGTTTTTATTCCCTGCTACTTTCATGCACCAGAGCATGATGCCTGAAACAGAGCGTCATCAGATTTTCCACCG
>CAZDAM010000036.1:0-28710 GCA_964503595.1 uncultured bacterium | reverse complement strand
ATAATCGCTAGCATCATGCATTCCTGATAGGCCGTATTCACGGTTCTGATGATCATACAAAGCGCACCTATCAGAAAGCCGTAGACCAGCTTGCCCGTATTGGTAGCCGCACTGGAAACCGGATCGGTTGCCATGTAGACTGCACCAAAGGCAAAGCCACCCATGAGAATGTGATAATGAGGGGGCAGATGAAACAGGTTATGCGCTGATTCAGGAGCCAGAGCGTTGAAAAGGGTTCCAACAACAACCGCTCCCAAGAGACAGCCAAACGGAGTTCTCCAGCTGGCCACTCCGGAAATCATCAGAATGACGAGACCAATCAGACATGCAATGGTCGACGTCTCTCCAATTGATCCGGGAACCAGACCGATGAACAGGTTCCACCAGTCATAACCATGAGACTGAAGCAGGTGCACCGCATTGGCTTCAGGATTGGCTCCGGATTTCATGGAAAGGGCAACCCCAAGAGCAGTCGCCCCGGAGAAGCCATCCACGGTCTTCATACCTTCCTGCAGAGGAACCCAGACACTGTCTCCCGACATTTTGCCCGGATAGGCAAAAAAGCAGAATGCCCGGGCAACCAGAGCCGGATTGAGAATATTCATCCCGGTTCCACCAAAAACTTCCTTACCGATGACAACCCCAAAACTGATGCCAACAGCGGCCTGCCACCAGGGCAGAGTCGGAGGAAGAACGAGAGGAAAGAGAAGACCGGTGACCAGAAAACCTTCGTTGACCTGATGCTTGCGCACAATCGCGAACAAAAGCTCCCAGGTTCCCCCAACTGCATAGGAGATCATAACCAGAGGAATCACCCATTTGGCACCAATGAGCATGCAGGACAGAAGATCGACACTTCCCCCTACCGCCATCTGGGACTGATATCCGGCATTGTAAATTCCAAAAAACAGACACGGCATCAAAGCCAGAATCACCATGGACATGAAACGCTTGGTATCAATCGAATCCCGTACATGAGGAGCCTGATGCACGTTGTGCAGAGGGTTGAACATCCCCGACTCAACAGCATCAAAAGCATAATAGAACTTTTCGAGCGGCTTGCCCGGAGCGAAAAGATCCTTCTTGGTTTTGTCTAAAATATTCAGGAGAAACTGCACGTCAGGCCTCCTTGTGAAGTTCCATCGTCATGTCTCTGAGGATGGTATCAAGCTCAATTTTTGAAGGGCATACATAAGTGCATAATCCGCAGCCCGAACAATCTAGAACGCCAAGCTCCTGCACCGCTTCATAATCCTTGGCCAAAGCGGCCTTGAACAGAAACTGGGGCAGGGTTTCCACCGGACATACCGTTTCACAGGCCCCACACTGCACACAGGCTCTCTCCTCACCATTCAGGGCTGAAGTCATTTCATAGGAATCCTGACCAAAGAAATAGGAAAAGAAGGTGCGGGAGAAACTGTATTTATCATTTCCAGGGCGCAGGAAGCGCAGGAACTGACGCTCGGTTCCTTCAGGAATTGCCTGAAGCGTGTACTTGTAGAGCCCGGTATAGCCATCGGCGGGAACCTGACGACCTGTCAGAACGCCACCGGCGGTAATCAGACGTACATTCTCGGAGAATGGTTGTGAAGTCAGGGCACTGACCGGGCTTCCCAGAGGAGCCTCAACATACTGGCGCTCACTCATGGCGCTGCCAGCCACGGAAAAAACTCTTCTTTCATCGGCTTTACCGGTTTTCAGAGTCCTGACAATCTGCAGAAGATCCTGAGGGCTGATCGTCCAGGCCACTTCATTTTTCCGCAGTGGAGCAACCCAGTAGCTCTGGACTGTTGGATCACAAGCCGGATACATTCTGCGGGCATCCAGAACCCGGATCCCCTCAATATTCTTCAATCCCCTGGGAACTTCCATCTCAGAGGCTGCGGCGGCAACAAAAATCTGCCCCCGGGTCAGCTTCCTCAAAAGAGCAATGCCTTCGGAGAATTCTTCTACGGAATCCTTAAGATAGAAATTGGGATCCGCACAGTTGGGTTCTGTTTCCAGGCAGGATACATAGATATCGCGAGGCCTGAGTTCGGGATCGGCAATTACATTATAAGGGATCTGGCGGAAGAACTTCCATAATCCCTTTCCGAGTAGAGTATCCACCAGATCGTCCTCTTTGATTGCGGACAGATCGACCGGGTCCATGATTTTCTCAGGCTCTTTGGAAGTGGTTTCCACAATGACCTCAAGAAGAAGACGTCGGCGTCCCCGGCGTACTTCCTTGATCCTGCCACTGTAAGGGGTCGTTACCTTGATCCGGGTATCATTCTTGTCCTCAAACAGGACATCTCCGGCCTGAACAGTATCCCCTTCAAACACTTTCACAACGGGTTTAAATCCAGCGAGCTGCTGAGCATTGACGGACATGGTACTGGAGATTCCAACCTTACTTAGTTTGAACTCCGGCTGTCCTGCCACAGGGAGATTATACCCCCCGGTGAAATCCAGCTTTGTCATGTTTCCATCTCCTGACAGTATAGGCGACTCCCCCTTATAAGACTGGGGTCGACCCAAGAGGTACGGGCAGTCTGGTCCAGACGGAACTGAAACTGCCTAGCCTTGAATTCAGCGTAAGGATAAACTCAAGATAGTGGGGCCGCAAGAAAAAAAGCTCACGCGAAGGTCGTGTCTCACATATTTTTGAAAGCCCGGAGCCAAAACCTCCGGTCATCATTTGACCAGCTCATCCGCCATCTTCCTGTTGATTCACCAGAGGTTACAGGAACAAAAGAGCCAAAGCTTTTTTGCCAGGCATTCAACCCATGGTAATGAAGAAGCTTGAGAAAATTCCAGGAGATCACCCAGAATCAGTCCTGATCAACTGCGACTCAATCCTCTTGAGGTTGATTTTCCCGGGCCCTTTCGTCAGCTTCGGCATCCCATCTGTTTTCTGAAGGCTCTACATTGCCCGTTACCTTGGCTTGAATCCGAGCATGTAACAGATCCTGACAACTACTTCAGATGAGATTCGGGGAGTTCCCGTCCCCCAAACCCGGTGGCAAGAAAGTCAAAAAACGCGGACAACCAACGTGCCATGATTCAGCGAAAACCTTTGGCATCAGGAAAATCTGTTTTCATGGGCTCCAGAATATATCCACGCGGTCTTTGCAGGGTTCGCTGGGAAAGACGGTACAAAAGAGCATCGAGAGTCTCTTTCTGCTGACGCATTGCCATGCTTCGCGAACTCTGCCAGAAACCAAGGCCGTAGTCCTTGCGCCGCTCCCAGGCATTCTGACGAATGACGCGGTGCTGTTCGGCAACATAGAAGGCCAGGGCATATTCCGCACTGACATAGCGACCGATTCCGGTTAAGAGGACTCCGGCTGCCAATACTCCTCCCGGGTTGATCTTTTTGACATGGTGCAAACGGCGAATCTGAAGATCCGCCACAAAAGCGGCCTCGAAATGCTTGGCTACAGGCTCATACCACAATGCCCTGTCCTCTGGCATTTCGTGCTGGGAAAGAAGATGACGGATTTCCCGAAACGAAGGAACCAGAAAACCAAAGCGTCGAAAATGGGCCGCCATCTGCTCAAAGCCGGCTTCTTCAAACTCTTCGCGCTCTGGAGCACTTACAGGAGGAAGGATAATGACTCTCTCCCGAGTGATTTCAGGAGCAGTCCGAAGGATATCCACCACAACGGAATTGCGCCCGACGGACTCCTCACAGAAACCGACACATGCTGAGAACAGTACCAGAGTCAGACCAAAAATAATTTGCATCAGAAAAGACTATCGGAGATTGGGAATTTTGTCTTTGTACTGATCAATCTGAGATCCGTATTTTTGCTGCAAAGCCTTGCCCTCGGAGCTTCCCAGAAAGCTCTGGAATTGGGACTTGGCCGCTGGATCCTTGAGAAGGTGGCCATACTTGCCCTCAATCTCGGCCTTCAGCTGGGTCTTTTCACCTTCAGAGGAAGCCGCCTGATATCGCCGTTTGTAGTTTTCAAATTCGGCTACAAACTGAGCCTTGTCAATACCCGCTATAGCCTGTTTGGCCTCGGGGAGGGAGGCTACATCCTCACCCCGGGCAATAGCTTCCTGGCGCATTCGATCTGCTTCTTCCGAGGCCTTCAAAATGGCGGCATATACATCCTCTCCACCTGCCATTTCAATCAGGTCTTCCACAGACTGCTGCTTGCTTTTACGGTTTTTCGACTTCTCCATCAAAAATTCCAAAGAAGCGTAACTCACATCATCCGGAGCTTCATTCATAGCATTCTCAAAAGCTTCCGAAGCTCTTCCCGCATCGCCGGAAGCAGCCTGAATCGAACCGATGCGATACCACATTTCGTAAGGATCGGAATCTCCTTCTTCCAGTCGGGACCTGAAATGATCCACAGCTTTCTGACGAAAGCCCCGAAGCCGCTGATTGGTTTCTTCCTCATAAAGTCTCAGGGCAAAGAAAAAGCGGTCATAAAACTGCCTTTCATCTTCAATCGCCCCCTTAGTCTTATTGACATACTCAAAGCAGGCCTTGCCGATATCCACCAGCCCATCGCGGATTTTGGGCATGGCCTCATCCTGCTCCATCTTGCTCTGGGCGAAGTCATAGTGATCCCAGGCACGGGCATAGTCCTTTGCCATACGATATAGATGACCTTTTAACAGACGATATTTGGGGTTCAGGACATCCAGCCCCAGAAGCTCGTCCAGAATCCCGGAGGCTTCTTCGTAATTCTTTTCCGCGAAAGCCTTGCGGGCCTCATAGAAGCGGTAGGCATCCGGAAAATCCTTTTCCGCCGTCTGAAACATCTCCTGACAGCGGGATTTTTCCTCAGTCCCCAAAAGCCTATGGCACTGTACCAAAGCTTCATCCACTTCTTCTGCCTCGTACAGGGTTTTCGCCCAGGAATAGCGGATACGGGCATCATCGGGTCTCTGCTTGGCAAGATACTTCCAGTATTTCAGGGATGCCTGGAATTCCTTTTCGCGGTAAAGCCTGACCGCCAGCGAATAAACCGCTTTCAGATCCGTAGGATTGGATTTTACATAAGCCGAGAGTTCCTGAAAACTCATATCTTCAGAGCGTACCTGTCCACAGAAAAGGACCGCAAGAAACAGCAGAAAACGCATAAAACCATTATAACCGGGGTCACTGAATACGCAAATGTGCGTGGATCTCAAGAACGAACAGGAATAGACCGATATGTACAAAGATCAGGCGATTTCGATTTGAGAGGAGCCAAGGTGTATCATAACCATCGTCAGCTTTTAAAAGACTACCAGGAAGAACGCATTGGAGCCAAAGATGTTTTTTTCCATGCCCATCGCCTAGGCAGCCAGGAAAGACGCAAATTCATCAACAAGGCCCGCGACGTACTTATGATAAAGCCCTGAACTCAGCTCTTCGGAAAACAGAAAGCCCCGCATCTTTGGCGGGGCTTTCAAGATCCTGAGCCGGTCAGCTCAGCGACCTGGACGACGTTTGGGCTGTACGGAAATGGTCTGAAGATCACGTACTTTGCGTATTCTCTCTTCAGCCATGAAATCAGCAGCCTGACCGGTCGGGATCTTACTCTTGCGGGCAGTCTCCAGAATACTGGTAATCGTTCCGAACAACGATTCCACCCGACTGAAGCTACGCTCCTGGCTATACCCGGCCAGTTCCTCATAGACATTCATCAGGCCACCGGCATTGATGACATAGTCCGGAGCATACAGAATGTCCTTTTCCATCAGAACACGGCCGTGACGAGGTTCGGCAAGCTGATTGTTGGCAGCACCAGCAACCACAGAACATTTCAGTTGAGGGATGGTCTTGTCATTGATGATCGCTCCAAGGGCACAGGGAGCAAAAACATCACAGTCAACCTCGTAGATTTCGTCGACGCTTACGGCTTGAGCACCGAATTCATCGACTACACGCTTGACGGATTCTTCATTCACATCCGTAACAATCAGGCGGGCCCCTTCATGATGAAGATAAGAGCACAGATAGTAGCCGACATGGCCCAGACCCTGAACCGATACTGTGACACCGTTTAGAGAATCAGTACCGGATCGGGCTTTCCAGCAGGCCTTCATGCCGATATGAACACCCTTGGCCGTTACTGGAGACGGATCTCCACTACCACCACGGTTGGCGGGAATTCCCGTAACCCAGTCTGTTTCCATATTGATCCAGGTCATGTCTTCTAATGAAGTTCCGACGTCTTCCGCCGTAATATAACGCCCGTTCAAAGATTCGACGAAACGACCGAAGGTACGGAAAAAAGCCTCGTTTTTCTGAGTCTTTGGATCTCCGATGATGACGGCTTTTCCTCCGCCCAGATTCAGACCGGAAACAGCTGCCTTGTAAGTCATGCCACGTCCCAGTCTTAATACATCATAGATGGCCTCTTCATCCGAGGCGTAAGGATACATCCTCACCCCGCCCAGAGCCTGTCCCAGAGTCGTATCGTGAATACAGATAATGGCTTTCAGACCCGTGGCCTGATCCTGACAGAAGACCAGTTGTTCGTAATCGTGTTCCGCCATCTGAGCAAAGATTCCCATGTCGCCTCCAATTAGGTTTTCTTTAAATCGGGCGCATGATACACGATGGTCCAAATCAGCGGCAAATGCCTTTCAAAGACCGGTCGGTCCATGCAGAGGACAGGGAGTTTGAGGAACCTGGCTTTCTTCAAAAGCCTCTTCCACGGAATGCGGACATCCAGAAACGGCAAGAAGTCCGGAATGGGAGCAAATCCGGTACTTCCTGATTTCACGGGGAACAGGGACTCCGCCTCCATTCAGCCAGCCCGGGCGCAGTTTTTCCACATCGCGCAGGTAACTCCCGACAACCGGAGTCGCCACGCGGGAGCTGGAAGCCTTTCTTCCCAGGGAAATCCTTTCATTGAAACCGTAGGTCACAATCGAGGCCATCCGTGGAGTTAAGCCGACAAACCAGACATCGATGTAATCCTGATTGGTCCCGGTTTTACCGGCCACATCCACCCCGGGAATCAGAGCCCGGCGTCCGGAGCCATTCTTGACCACAGAACGCAGCATGTCATAGACCTGATAGGCCGTCGTGGCGCTTAAGGCTTCCTCTTCTTCATGGCGGGACTGGAAAACCACAGTTCCCGAGCTGTCCTCAACCCTGAGAATCATACGCGGAGTGACTCGGATCCCCTGATTGGCAAAAGTGGCATAGGCCGAGAGAAGTTCCATGGGAAGCATTTCCGTACTCCCCAGGGCAATGGTCTGATTGGGAACAAACGGGGCTTCAATCCCGAGTTTACGGGCTGTTTCAATGACTGTGTTGACTCCTATCATATCGAGAAGCTGAACTACCGTGACATTATAGGAATGTTCCAGAGCAACCCTTAAAAGAGAAGGTCCATGATAGCGTCCTCCATAATTCTGAGGACTCCACTCCTGATTCAGGGATTCCATGCGAAAGAAAATAGGGACATCGTTAAGAATCTGATTCGGAGGAATCCCATTCTCAAAAGCCGCAGCATAAACAATCGGCTTAAAAGCTGAACCAACCTGCCTTCTGGCCTGAGTCGCCCGGTTGAACTGGGAAGTTTCCCAGTCCTGATTACCGACCAGAGCATAGATGTCTCCGCTGGCCACATCCTGGGAAACAAAGGCTCCCCCCAGATCCGGATATTGGGTCAGGGGATAGGTACTGAAAATCGAACCTGACAGAAAAGCTTTTTCTGCAAGCTCCTGAAGCTCAAGATCGAGTGTGGTATAAACCCTTAGCCCCCCGGAATGAACCCGGGTATAACCAAATCTGGATATCAGTTCCCGTTTGACTTCCTCCACAAACCAGGGAGCCTTGCCGGTTCGGGTTTTACGGACTTCTTCCGGCCGCCTGATTTCAACCGGGCCTTTCGCTGCTGCTTCATACTGTTCCCGGTTGATATAACCAAGCTCCAGCATCTTTCCCAGAACCACTCTCTGGCGGGAATGGGCAAGCTCCGGATTGGTCATCGGATTGTAGCGGTTGGGGGCCTTCAGCACAGCTGCCAGCGAAGCAGCTTCCGCAACACTCAGCTCTTTGGCGGTCTTGGAGAAATAATTATAGGCTGCTGACTCAATCCCGTAGAAATTCACCCCGAAAAAAACCGTATTCAGATACATCTCAAGAATTTCTTCCTTGGTAAATTTGAACTCCATTCGCATAGCCAGGATCATTTCGCGGATTTTGCGCGTGAACGTCTTCTCCGGAGAGAGGTAGACGTTCTTTATGAGCTGCTGGGTAATCGTAGAGGCGCCGTGCTCAAGCCCACCCTTCTTCAGATCCACAATCAGGGCACCGACAATCCGAATCGGATCAATCCCGATATGGCTATAGAAGCGTTCATCTTCGATTGCGATAAATGCCTGAGGCACATAATCCGGCAATTCTTCGAAACGGGCCAGCTGCATACGGGAATTCATGTCCGCAACCGTATCCAGAAGATTGCCATGACGGTCATAAATGCGGGTCGTCAGAGCCGGGCTCAAATCCTGAGCAGCCACTTCCGGTAATTCATCCCAGATGTTTTCCAGCATTCCAAGTACCATCCCGCCACCAATGGCAATGATAGGCATAATCAGAATCAGAACGCTGAAAACGACACTTTGTACGAAACGGCGAAGCGCATGCAGTCCGAAGAGAATCAGTAGCCAAAGACCCTTGAAAAGCCTTTTCACTTCCAGGGCTCCAGCAGTTTTCCGGCCCGTTCGAAATCTTCTGGCCAGGTAATTTTCAGGTTTGAGGAATGACCCCTCTCAATATGAACTTCATATCCGGCAAATTCCAGAACCTGGGCATCATCCGTGGGAACCTGCCCGACAGGGAGCCGGCCAAAGGACTTTAAAAGAGCCTCTCTACGCGCCACCTGGGGAGTTTGCACACTCATATAGTGCGACCGTTCTATAGTTTCCCTGACCTTTCCCGCCGAATTCACTTTTTTTACAGTATCCACCAAGGGCAGGCCTGGAATTCTAGCATGTCCGTCTTCCCGAACTCCTGAAATGAGTTTTTGGATGAGTCCGACCCCCGGATTGGGACGGGCTCCATCATGAATCGCCACAATTTCAATCTCCTGAGGAAGAGATTCTAACCCGGACAGGACACTGAGGTGCCTCCGATCCCCCGGATTAGCTCGAAGAAGCTGTGCCTGACTCTTCATCCCGGAAAAAAGTCTCTGAATCAGGCTAAAGTCCTCGGGCTCCACCACACATGCAATGCAGGAAAACAGATCAGTCTGTACCAGTTGATACAAGGCATAGGAAAAAACCGGCAGGCCATGAATCAGTTCAAACTGCTTGGGTCTTAAGGTTCCTGCTCTAAGGCCCCGACCCCCAAGAAGCAGAATCGCCGCACATTGCATCAGAACTTTCTTTCCAGAAGACTTTCCACCAGTTCTTGGAGATACTTGGATACCTGCTCATCAAAAATACTCAGAGCCTGTTTTGCTTTCTGAGCCTCTTCTCTGGCAAGCCTTCTGGCCTCGTCCACACCAAGAATTGTGACATAGGTTGATTTGCCAAGATGCTCGTCCCGCCCACTGGTTTTCCCCAGCTGAACGGTTGAGGCTTCCAGGTCCAGAAGATCATCCGTGATCTGAAAGACAAGCCCGAAAGCCTTGCCGTATTCCGTAAGAGCGGCAATTTTCTCAGGACAAAGGCCAGCCAGACGCCCCCCCAAAACCAAAGAAGCTACAAACAGACATCCCGTTTTATGAGCATGCAGCTCCCGCAGCTCCTCAAGAGAGAGCGACTTTTTCTCCCCTTCAAGATCAAGAACCTGGCCCCCGATCATGCCACCCATACCAACGGCTTTGGAGATATCCAGAATGGAACGGAGCAGGGCCTGATACTCAACTCCATGACGACAGCCGGCTTCAATCAGAGACTCCCAGGCCAAAGTCAGCATGGCATCGCCGGCAAGAGTGGCCATGGCCTCATCATAAATCCTGTGCAAAGTCGGTCTGCCCCGTCTCAGATCGGCACCATCCATACAGGGCAGATCATCATGAATCAGGGAATAGGTATGCAGAATCTCCAGGCACAAGGAACAATCCAGCAGAAGTTCATGGGAAACCTTCCCCAGTTCTCCGGCCAGGATGGCCAGAGCTGGACGGATTCTCTTGCCTCCGGCCTGAAGAGCGTAGTCCACGGCAGCATGAATCCGAGGGGCTGGACTCTTTGCTTTGTGCATCAGCCCGAGCAAAGCCCGATCCACATCCTGACGGATGCCTTCCAGTTTTGCTTCAAGCTGCATCAGTGAACCTTGGAGAACTCGGAATCCTGCATGGACTCCAGATGACGGGCATTTTCCATACTCATCATCTCAAGCTCCTGATGAACCCGAATCCTGGTTTTTTCATCCATCGCCGTCAAAAGTCGATCAACAGACCGAACCAGATTCAAAAGTCTTTCGTCATTCATGGCTTATCCTCACTTTATTCACCCAGTCACGAAACCGGGAAAAATCAGACTTAAGCTGCATAAGCAAAGTTTCATGCGATGGAAACTCTATTTCCTCTCTCAAACGCTCATGAAAGCAGACCCTCAGAATTTTCTGGTAGATTTCTTCACCCCTGATGTCGGGCAGATGGACTTCCAGAACCCTGTCTCTTCCCTGGCCAAAGGTCGGCGCCACCCCAAGGTTGGCCAGCCCGCAACCTTCAAAAGCCCCCGTAACCGAGACACAATACACACCATTGGCCAAAAGTGCATCCTTCGCTACAAGATTTGCCGTAGGGTAGCCCAGATTACGGCCCCGTCCATCTCCATGCCTGACAGTACCTCTCAGAAAATAGCTGCGGCCGGCAATGCGCTCATATTCTTTCAGATCGCCATTCTGAAGCGCCTGTCTTAAACCGGAAGACGCAAAACGCACGGCATCTTCTACTACAGGGGTCTGAATTCTGACAGGAATTCCAAGGGATTCAAAATAAGTCTGAAGATGCTGGACTGTACCTTTACCCCCAGCTCCATAGCGGTAGTCATGGCCAACCCAGACAGATGTCAGCTCCGCCTTCTGCAACAGTGTCAGAAAATTCTCAGGAGAAGTTCTGGCAAAGTCCTCGGTGAATTCAATCTGCCAGACTTCACCGAACTGCCGCAAAAGCTCCACTCTTTCTTCAAGCGGCAGGACATAGCCCGCAAAAGAACGCCCCAGAGTCACGTAAGGATGGGGATGAAAGGTCAGAATACATAAAGGTACACCCCGGTTTCGAGCATCTTCGGAAGCGCCGGACAAAAGAATCTGATGACCACGGTGAACCCCGTCAAATGTACCGAGGACACAGACACAGGGCCCCTTGGGAGGCCATTCCGAAGGAAGTTTTGGAATCAGCCCTGAAACCACGGCTTCGAAGGCCCCTCTCCCTGCTGTATTCTGCACAAAAGCTCGGCAGGAGCGATCGAGTTTTCAACCAGAAGCGGTCCAACACGTGTCCGAACCAGAGACTCGAGACAGGCCGGAACATCAACAGGCCGAATCAGATCCTGAACCAGCTGCCTGACATAAGTGCCCTTGGAGCAGGCCACATCCATTCTCACCAGCTGTCCCCCAGCAAGAATCGTAGGCTCCATTTCATAGATGGTGACCTCTTTTCTGGGACGTTCTGCCGGAGTCTCACCTTTGCGGGCCAGAGCATACAGCCGCTTGCCTTCAACCTTACGGGCAGAGAAAGCTGGAGTATCCTGAAGCCAGGTCCCCAGGAGAGACTGGGAACGAGTAACCCAGAAAGTCTGGGGAGGACAAGCAAAATCTTCTTTCCGGGACAGAAGGGTCCCTTCATGGTCCAGGGTATCCGTACCGTAGCCCAGACGAAATACACCGGTATAAGCCTTTTCCCCCTGAAGAAAATGCTCCAGAAGTTTGGTGCCTCGATTGATCCCAATCGGAAGCACCCCTTCCGCAAATGGGTCCAGAGTTCCGCCGTGACCGATTTTCCTGACCCTCAAAAACCGCTTGAGCAGATTGACACAATCTGTCGACGTGACCCCGGCCGGTTTATAAAGATTCAGAATGCCCTGAACTTCATTCCAGCTCATCTTCTGAAGCTTCTCCGTCATCAGAAGCAGCCGCAGCCTTGATTCGCTCAAGCTCCTGACGCTCTTCTTCAAGATCCCTCTGGATCCGTGCCATCTCATCTGAAGTCTCATCATAGAAAAAGCTGAGCTCAGGAGCGACCCGAATCGAAAACCTGCGGCCAATCTGAGAGCGAAAATACCCGGAAGATTCCTGCAGAATTCCCAGGCAGGCGTCTCTGGCTCCTTCCTTGAGATCGGGCTTCAGGAAGGACACATAAACCCTTCCATAACCATGATCCGGAGAAAGCTGGACCTGATTGACAATCGGACCCGCATCCTGAACCCTGGAATCGTTGACTTCCCGTGCAATCAGCTCGGAAAGCAGACGCCGAATATCGCTTTCGAGGCGGCGGCCCCGAAAATTCCCACCACGTTTACGCATTCTATTGACTCAATCAGCGAGGAATTTCCTGAATTTCAAAGGCTTCAATCACGTCCTTGATCTTCAGGTCATTGGTTTTTACCAGAATCCCGCACTCATAACCACTCAAGACTTCGGTGACCTGATCCTTGAAGCGGTTAAGGCCATCAATTTTGCCTTTGAAGACTTCCACGCCGTCGCGAATCAGGCGACATTCCTTGCCACGGACAACCTTGCCGGATTCGACAAAGCAGCCGGCAATCTTGCCAACCTTGCTGATGCTGAAGACTTCACGCACTTCAGCACGACCCAGAATCTGTTCTTCAAAGACCGGCTTGAGCATTCCCTTTAGGGCTTTCTCAATATCTTCAATAGCTTCGTAGATAATCTTGTAGCTACGGATCTCCACACTGTATTCATCTGCAAGATTTTCCACTTTGGCATCAGCACGAACATGGAAGCAGAGAATGATGGCATTGGCAGTAGAAGCCAGCATGATATCGGATTCACTGACTGCACCGACACCGGAGTGAATCACATTGACCCTCAGACCTTCCATCTCGATCTTGCTCAGGGACTCGGAAAGTGCAATCACGGAACCATGTACGTCAGCTTTGACAATGATTTTCAGTTCCTCGATCTTTCCTTCTTCAACCTTGGCGAACAGAGTTTCCAGATTCACAACACTACCAGCACCACTGGTTTTCAGGCGCTTGAAACGCTCCTGACGTTTTTCAATCACGGAACGGGCGATCTTCTCATTAGGTACAATCATGAACTTGTCAGCAAACTGGGGAACTTCCGAGAAACCGGCAATTTCCACCGGAGTGGAAGGACCCGCTTCCTTGACCTTCCTCCCGCGCTCGTTGGTCATGGCTCGTGCACGGCCCATGGCCATACCGGCAACCATGACATCTCCAACAACCACTTTACCTTCCTGAACCAAGATCGTGGCGACAGAACCTTTGCCCTTTTTCATGCCGGCTTCCACAACCACCCCACGGGCAGCCTTATCCGGATTCGCGGTCAGCTCCAGGACCTCGGCCTGAATGGCAATGGTATCAAGAAGATCATCAATCCCTTCCCCGGAAATACCAGATACGGGCACGGACGGAATTTTACCTCCCCAGGCCTCCACAATCAGGCCATTGGCACCCAGATCCTCATAGACCTTGGTAAGGTTGGCACCCTGCTTATCAATCTTGGTGATCGCCACAATAATCGGAACCCCGGCATTCCTGGCGTGGTTGATAGCCTCCAAGGTCTGGGGTTTAACCGAGTCATCCGCGGCCACAACCAGAACGGCAACATCCGTAATCTGGGAGCCATGGGCACGCATGGCCGTAAAGGCTTCGTGACCGGGAGTATCCAGAAAGCAGATGCTGTGGCCAGAACGGGTCGCCACCTTATAGGCACCAATATGCTGGGTAATTCCCCCGGCTTCACCCTTGGCAACCTGAGCGCTGCGGATATAGTCAAGAAGAGTCGTTTTTCCGTGATCCACATGACCCATGATGGTTACAATGGCATCTCTAGGTTTCAGATCTTCCGGACTATCCTCTTCACCAAACTCAATCTGCTCCAACTCATCGGAAATCTCGTTTTCAATATTGAAACCATAGTCGGAGGCCAGAATTTCCACCGTCTCGTTATCAAGGCGCTGGTTGATCGTGGCCATAATACCCATTTTGAAGAGCTTGCCAATCAGCTCATTGGCAGCAACCCCTATATTGGAGGCAAGCTCGGCAACCGATACGGCTTCACCAAGATGCAGAACCTTACTGGCCTCAAGCTCACGCCTGGCCTCTTCTTCAACCCTGCGTTCTTTCTGAATCTGCTTTTCCTTGAGCTTCTTCTTCTTTTGGATTTTAGCCTGCTGACGTTCAAATTCCGTCATGGCTGAACGCTTGCGGGAACTTTCATCCTGAGCGGCCTGGCCCGGAAATGGTGGACGACCTGCGCGAAAGCCTCCCTGCTGGATGTTTCCCTGCTGAGCACCACCGGGTTGAGTACCGGCCTGGCGTGTGTCCCCGCTACGGCTCGGAGCTCCTGTTCCGGCGGCACCACGAACGCCGCCGCTGGCCGGAAGAGCCTGGCGGGCTCCTGAAGCACCCTGGGAAGGACCGCCGCGACCTCCCGAAATCCGGACCTTGCCACGCTCCAGATCATCGGAGCTGATCGAGGGCAAGTCCTTCATGGAACGAATCACACGACCACGGGGAGGAGCACTTACAGCGACCTGGGCCGGTGCATCCTTCTTTGGAGCCTTGCTGCTCACCAGGGAGCGGATTTTCTTTTCAGAATCCGCATCCACCGGACTTAGCGGGCTTTTAATATTCAACCCAGCCTCTTTGCACATTGCAATCAGTTTATTCTTTTCGAGGTTGAGCTCTTTTGCCAGTTCAAATACTCTCATGTCATCCCTGCCAGCCGGCGCCTTGGGGTCAAGCGCGAACTGCTTCTGCCGTCAGTCATCAAGACTCGTTAGAAGTAAAAAAAGGCCCCCTCAGACAAGCATCATGCCATCTGCCGGACCCTTGTAATGGGCCAAATTTGGCTCACCCCAAATCAAGACTCCTAATATAATCACTCTCTTTAACAATATCAATCTTTACATGCGTCAGCTTCGCCGCAAGACGAACATTCTGTCCTTCTCTTCCAATTGCCAGAGACAGTTGGGAGTCTGGGACTACGACAATCATGCGGTTTTCATCTTCGATGTATTGCATGGTACGGGGCTTGGCCGGAGAGAGAGCGTTGGCAATATAGGTTTCAAAATCGGGATTCCATTTCACAATATCGATTTTTTCACCATTGAGCTCTCCCACGATGACCTGAATGCGGGAACCGCGCAGACCCACACAGGAGCCAACCGGATCAATATGATCCTCAACCGAGTACACCGCTATTTTGGAACGCACCCCAGGCTCACGGGCAATCGACTTGATCTCCACAAGCTTGTCGCTGATTTCAGGAACTTCCTGCTCAAACAGGCGAGCCAGAAAATCCGGATGAGTCCGGGACAGGATGATCTGAGGACCCTTACCCTGCTTGCGCACATCCAGAAGCACGGCCTTCAGGACATCACCCTGACGGAAACGCTGGGAAGGAATCTGCTCGCGGACGGGCAGCAGACCCTCAATTTCATCTTCCAGCTCTACCAGAATATCCCCCCGCTCAAAACGCTGAATCCTTCCGGCAATCAAAGTCCCAATCCGCTCAGAAAATTTGTCATAGACAGCCTTGCGATCCACTTCCGTGATTTTCTGCATAATCACCTGGCGAACCGTCTGGGCCGCAACCCGGCCGAACTGATCCGGAGTGATGTCAACGAGAATCTCATCCCCGACTTCAGCATCTTCTGAAATCATGCGGGCTTCCGTAATGGAGATTTCGCGATCCTCGCGCTCAACGCCTTCCACAACGGCCTTGTATGTCATAACTGCATAACTGCCGTCTTCACGGAATTCAATTTTCAGCTCTCCGTCAAAACTGTTGTTCTTTAAGTATGCACGAATCAGGGCATCTTCCAGAGTGCTCAGCATTTCTTCCGCAGAGATGCCACGTTGCTTCTGAATTTCCTTGAGTGCGACAGCTAGATTCGTTTTCATGATGCCTATATCTCCAGATTGCTCGGACGAAAACGCCGAATTCAGAATTCCAGACGGAATTTGGCTTCCGCCACATCAGACCAGTTCACTGCGGTATCTCCAACCTGCATTTTTCCGGACTCCTGGTCCAAAATCTTCACCAGTCCGCCAAGTTCCCCGCCATCCTTGAGCCTGACTTCAAAATTACGCTCGGAATAAAACAGAAAGTCCTGGGGGAAACGGCAACGCCGGCCAGCTCCAGGGGTAGAAACCGAAATCAGGACTTCATCCAGTTCCGTCCCCTCAATAGCTTTGGCAATCCGACGATGCAGCCGGCTGCAGCCATCTACATTCAAGCCACCAGGAGCATCGACCAGAATTTCCGCAACCGGCTCACGATCGCGCTTTTTCAAATGAATATCGTAAATGGTCACACCCATTTCATCAGCCATCGGCTGAACGACTTCCCGTATATCCTTGGCGGTTGCCATGCTTTCTACTCCTCACCGTTTCACGCAAACAAAAAAAGTGGCCGAGACCACTTCAGCCGCTCCCCGCGCAAACAGATTGAATTCTAGCATGAGAGGAATCACAAAGAAACTTTATTCCTGTGACGTCCCGACAGGTTTCAGCCCCGAAGCGGACTCGCTCTCTTTCTTCAGAATCAGCTCCCTAAGACGCTTGGCTGCCTCCAGAACTCCTTCAGCATAAGGCGTACTGGAATTATATTTCAAAAGGATCCCAACCAGTTCCGCATCATTCAGATTCTGGCGAAACAGCCAGTTCTGGCGAGCCCCCCAACCCTTGGCATTCAGAAATGAAGCTGCCCCTGTCAAAGAGTCAAGCATGTTTTCCGGGTCAATGATTCCATCGCCATCTCCATCACTCAGATAATGGAAGTTGAATGGCATCAGTTGCATGGGGCCCACAGCCCCTGCCCAGGAACTCCTGATTCTGCGAACAGCAAAATCATGATCCCGTTCAAAACGCCAGAGCGAAAGAAGACTTGCCCGGGCAAGACGCTTCAGACGTTTGATGCGCCCCCTTTGAGACTCTTCATTGGAGAGAATCCCGTTTTCCAGAAGACCATTCAGAGTGAAGACCGCATCCACTGCCAGATGAGGCAGACGATACTGACTCAACCGGGTTTCGGCGTAACAGATCGCCGCCAAAATCTCCGGATTCACGCGTGTGCGCTCTGCCATTTCTTCCAGATGAACCCGATGCCTCACAAACCAGTCATACTGCTTTTCTATCGCTTCATCAGAAATTGTCTTTCTGGCATTGGCATGATTGGCAACATTCGAAACTGTCTTCCTGCGTGGCGCCGTATAGGAGCGCAAAGCCTTGAAAACCGGCTCAAAAACTCCTTGGCTCTCAATCCAGGCCTTCAAATCATCAAAAGATTCTCCCGACTTTAAGGAGGCCTTCATTTCCAACCAGTCTGAAGCAGCCATCAGATCCATGAGGTTCTGGGGCCCTCTTCTGGCATCCATCAAACGAAGCCAAGAAGCCTCATAAGCTTCCCCATCCAAATCGTTCTCCTCAGTGTGAAGAGGGCCTGCTGCCCCAAAAAGCAGCAGGCCCGCCAGACACAGAGATTTTCTGAAACCATCAGCGCTCATCAATGGATTTATACTCCAGATCCTTATCACCAACATAGTGGGCTTTAGGGCGATAAAGACGATTGTCTTCCCAAAGCTCGAGAATGTGAGCACACCAGCCAGTCACCCTTGATACCGCAAAAATAGGAGTGAAATTGATACTGTCAATACCCATCAGAGAGTAAAGAGTACCGCTGAAGAAATCCACATTCGGCCAAATCTGCTTACCCTCCTGTTCAACCTTGACAGCCATCAGGCCAGCGAGTTGATCAAGGATTTCAAGACCCGCCCGCTCCCCTTTCGTTTCGGAAAGTTCGTCCAGCAGGCGCCGAAGAATTTTAGCGCGAGGATCAATGGTCTTATAAACCCGGTGACCCATGCCCATGATTTTGGTCTTCTTGACCAGAGCTTCGGCAAACCAGGCATCCACATTGTCGGCACTCCCAATTTCCCGGACCATATCCAGAACCTTCTCGTTGGCTCCACCATGCAGTGGTCCAAACAGAGCTCCAACGGCTGCGGAAACCGAGCTGTAAAGATCAGCCAGAGTCGAGCCAACAACACGACCTGTGAAGGTGGAAGCGTTGAATGTGTGCTCAGCATGAAGAACAAGACATACATCAAACATTTTTTCAATCTGGGCTGTAGGAACTTCCCCATTCAGCATGTAAAGAAAATTCGCCGCATGGGAAAGATCTTCTCTGGGTTCCAGAATCGCCTGGGAAGTGCGATGGCGATGAATAGCTGCCACCAGGGTGGGAAAGAGGGAAGTCAGACGAATGGCTCTTTTCCGGTTCACTTCAGAAGAATCACTGCCCGCTCCGGGGTCTTTCATGCCAAGAACTGCGACCAGAGCCTGCAGACAGCTCATAGGGTGAGCTTCCTTGGGGAAGGTGGCCAGAGCAGAGCGAGCCTCTTCAGGCAGCTGGCGATGGGACTTCAGTTGGTTCTCAAAGCTGGAAAGCTCCTGCTTGCTTGCTGGCAGTTTACCGAACAGCAGCAAGTATGTAATCTCAATGAAACTGGATTTTTCTGCGAGAACCTGAATCGGATAGCCCATGTAATAGAGCTCGCCCTTAACACCGTCAATCGTGCAGATTCTGGATTCATCAGCAATCACACCTGCAAGACCACGAGAATAGCTTATTTCGGACACGCTCACACCCCTTCCTTAAAAAGCACAAAATTCAAAAAGGTACGCACAAGACCATAAGTGCACCTGTATTCACAAGGCTGGATTATATTGGCCTGTAACTAAGTTGGCAAGTTTCGGCCCTCAAGAGCAAACTCCTGAACCATTTTCGAGACAAATTCAACTGAGAAGCAAAGGCTTCTTCCCGGTTTTTCCGCTATATTACAGAAATATGTCAAAATTCCTGCTTTTACAATTGTTTCTTTTGGGCCTTGCTGTCCTTTTCAGTGGTTGTGGCTCCGGGGGAAATTCAATTCCAAATCCCCTGCCTCCGGTAGAAACTTCTCCTCCAGCAAATCCGACCGCCCAATCAAGTGGCAGGGTCTTCAAGGGGCCTGTGGAAGACAGTCTTGTCGAAATCTACCAGATTGAGGAAAACGGCTCCCGCACCCTGCTTCAGACCACCCGCACAGATCAGGAGGGCCGCTATAGCATCAGCTATACAAATCGGGGCCTCCCCCTAGAACTGATCGCAAGCGGTGGCAGCTTTGAAGATGAGGCAACCGGGCAGACCCTCAACCTGGATCAGCCCTTGAAAACCGCCCTTTCCGGTGCCCAGACCAGAATCGAAATCAACTCTTTGACCAGCATGGCCTGGGCCGCCAGTATCGGAAGAGGAATCTATACATCCTCCGGAATCCAGAATGCATCCTCATCCATAGCGGCCATGATCGGCCGTACCAGCCTGCATGACAGCGAGCCCAAAAACCCTGCTTCCACCCAGGAAAATTCCGGCGACCCGGCCTACGGTCTGGCCCTGGCCGGAGTCTCCCAGCTTTCCAGAACTCTGGGGATCAACCCCAATGCCGCCATCAACCTCCTGATCCAGGATTCCATGGACGGGAAACTCGATGGACTTGCCGGAACTTCCGTTCTCACCGCAGCAGGAATTCAGCTCAGACAGAACTGGGCCACTCAGGAACTTGCCACCTCCATCGAAAGCTTTGCAACTTCAACCAGAAATCTTGCCCAGGTGACCCTGCCTCTGGAAATCACCCAGTCCCTGAGAAGCTTCAACGGGGGGGTGGATGCCTCCCGGGTCTTAAGTGTGGCCGCTCTGCCTTCCCGGGCGTCCACTCAAATCATTCGTATCAGCGGCAATACCTCTCCGGGTTCCCGTAGAGTTTCACTTTTTCGTAACGGCTCTTTGAGCCAGAGCCTCATTTCCAGTACAACCGGACTGTTTGCCACCGATTTGAGCCTTAGTACCGAAGGGGAGAACCGAATCCGGATTCTTCTGGATGGCAGTAATATCTCCAAAGAATTCCTCATCATCCGGGATACCCAGGGACCATCTATTACTTCTTCCCCCGCTCTGCCCGGACTAACCAGGGCCTTGAGCCTGAGCTTTCAGCTTTTGAGTACCGACGCACTTGGCCCCTCCCGCCTTCTCACCGCAACAGCCTCTTCCGGTCAGCTGGTCTGTACCACCGGCTTTTCATGTACTCTAAGCCAGTTTCCTGATGGTCTGATCGAAATTCTGGCCGATGCCACCGACGAACTCAACTCTTCACGCATTTCCTTCCGTTTCTATGCCGATCGTACCCAACCCACATTTTCAGCCACTCCGGTTTCTCCAGCTTCCAGCAGTTATCGCCTGCCCTTAAGCTTCAGCGAACCCCTTACTTCCCTGCGTTACCGTCTCTATCCTCTGGCCAGTCCAGGCCTGGGCTCTACCAGTATTCCACCACAGTCCACCTTTCTGGATCTGAATCTCAACCAGGAAGGCACCTGGTATTTTGATCTGAGCGGTGAGGATGAAGCCGGGAATCCCCTGCGCTGTCCAGGCTTTATTCAACTGGCATCCAACACCACGGATCTCTGTGAAACCAACCTGATCCTGGATAAAACTCGACCCACAGTTCTATCCGGTTTCAACCTGCCCCAGACATCAACCACCCTGGGCTTTCCCTTAAGCCTGCAGTTTTCCGAAAATTCCACTGTAGTAGCCCGTCTAAGTGCTGGAGGCAGCCTCTTTGTAACCCATGCCTACGGACAGAACTGCTCCATCGACCACGGAACCGGTAGTGGCTGCCATCTTGAGTTTCCGGCCCTGGCTAGTCTTATGGACAATCAGATCCAGCTTCAGCTTGAACTTATCGACAGAGCCCAGAATCTGACCACAACATCCGCCATTGTCCTTCTGGACAGGATCCCTCCTGGCAGAGTGACTGGTGTTCCTTCTTCTCTCAGAACTTCCTCCATGACCTGGCCGCTGGCTCTTCAAGGAGAGAACCTGGCCCGGATTGAACTCAATTCCAGCCTTGTGGGAAGCACCCGGAACGGGACCTATACCACCACTCTGAATCTCAACCCGAACCAGATCAACACCTTCCGGATCCGTCAGATTGATCCTGCTGGTAATCCAAGTCCTCTTCATCATTTAAACATTGAGCAGGACAGCACTCCTCCGGGGCTGAACCTCAGCGCATCTCACCCGCTGACAGCCTGGCTGACCACCTCAGACAGCATTCAGATTCATCTTCAGGCCAGTGAAAGCCTGTCTCAGGCATCCGTCCGGCTGGGCACCAGTACAACCGGCTTCTCTCTGACATCCCGGACCGGCACTGCCATACTGGCTATCTCCCGGGTTTCTCTCGAAACCACTGCCCCACTGATTCAAGTCAGCGCCTCGGATCTTCTGGGCAATACCACTTCAGAGAACCTGATTCTGAGTACAGGCATTGATACTCTGGCCCCTCGGATTTCAGATGTCTCGGTTCTGCCAGCCTCTGGAAGTGTCGGAATCGGTCAGGCCATCACATTTTCCCTTACACTTGAAAACAGCGATTTTCAACCTCAGGCATCGTTTTGGAGAAAATTTCCGAGTGGAGCCTTTACCACTTCGCCCTTAAATACCATGTCGCTGAACGACCTAAGCCTGACCACCAGCTTCATTCTGGAAGAGAATGACGCCGGACACGGCCATCCCGTCCAGGGGCTGATCAATGTCACCGATCAGGCGGGTAATACCTCTTCAACCGATTTTACCGGGCAGGCTATCCTGGATGCCCGCCGCCCCCGGATCCTTCAGATTTCCAATAATCTGTCTTCTTCAGGAGTCCTTGGCGTTGGAAAATCGATCGAATTTGTTCTTTCTCTGGCGTCCGAAGAGCCCGATCTCATCGTTTCAGCGACCTGGTTCAACCGTCCCCTGACCTTTTCGCCGCAATCCGGGGGATTGTTCTACAAGGCTCAGACAACTGTGGAAGCCACAGATACTTCCGGACATGCGCCAAGCATTATCCTGACTGCCCGGGATCTGGCCGGGAATGCTGCCATTCCCCCTCTGAGCTCTGCCATTCTTCCCATTGTCCATACCATTGATGCTGTAGCTCCAGCGATCAGCCTGGCTTCAGTCACTCCTCAAACCATTGCCACTATCCTCATTCCGGATCACAAAATCCGTTTCTTCGTCACCGTCGACCCATCCAGAGAAGCCACTTCACCATCAACAGTCTCGGCCTTTGCCTCCTGGAGAAGTTCGATTTTCAGCCTTCCTCCCCTGACCAACAGAACTTCCTTTGAACTCCTCAGGAATATTGATGCCAATAGCGGTGATGCCAGTGCCAACTCCACCTGGCAGATCTGGCTTGAGGATCTGGGAGGCAATCGATCCGCTCCCCAATCGGGCAGGATCACCCCCATCGTTGATGCCAGCCTGCCCGCTGCCGTCAGTGTCACCGCCAGCAATCTGTCCCGAACCGGAGCCGCGATCATTCACGATACTCTTCAGATTGGACTGGCTACATCTCCGTTCGCAGGAAACTATACTGCTTCGGCAAGTCTGAACCTGGGAACAGGAACGATTCCGCTGCTATTTCAAAGTCAGGGCGATGTACTTGCCACGACCATCTCCCTGCCCTCGGGAAGCATGGAAACCGGTTCTCTTATTCTTGAGCAGATTGAAATCCATAAACCATCAGGAGCCAGAAGCCTGCCCCAGACCCTGAGCTTCAGTCTTCTCATCGATAATCAGGCCCCTCAGATCGCTTCTGCAGTTCTAAGCTCAGCTCTCACAACTGCCAGGGTCGGGACTCTCATTTCAGCTTCCATCTTTCCCCGGATTGCACAAACCGGAATCAGCGGTTCTCTGAGTATGTTCGGCTCGACCTATCCTCTCAGTGCAGTGAGTTCCGGGCAACTTGTCACATCTTTTCCCCTTCCGGCCATAAGCGGAAGCGGGGGGCCACTAAGCACCCAGGCTCAGGTCATGCTAAAGGATATAGCAGGAAACTCCTCGGAGCCCGTGACCGTACCGGCCACGGGTTTTCTTTCTGATACGGGGATTCCGGTTTTAACAGGGCTGACAGCCATTCCCAGCGTTGCAGCCACCTGGCTGGGTCTTTCAGATTCCCTGATGATCAGCCTGTTCCCGGCCAGTTTCAGCACCGACGTCACTTCAGGCCAGGCTTTTCTGAGCGGTACAACCTTAAGCTTCGATGCCTCCCTGAGTCTGAGCCTGCCTCTCAGCCAGGTGCCAGATGCCTTCCTGAGCTCACCCGTTTTAAGCGGGATTGTCCTGACAGATGGAGCAGGCAACACATCTCAGGTATCCAGCAAGACTCTCACCGGTCTGAATCTGGATACGATAAAACCCCGGCTTCTGAGTCTCTCGGCCATCGCCTCCCGTTTTCCAACCATGAGAATTGGAGATAGCGTAGAACTCAGCTTCACCGTAAGCGAAGCCATGCCCGCCACAGCCACAGCTGCCTACGGAGGTCTGACCTTCCCACTGGTCCTGAGCGGAAACACCTACTCCGGAACCTACACTCTTTTAAGCACCCACCCATCAGTCACCACTCCGGTCCTAAGCCTGAATCTGAGCGATGAAGCCCGGAACCTGAGCACCTGGACAACCCAGCTGCCGGCAGTCTCTTTTGATACTGATGCTCCAGAGATTCAGTCCTTCAACCTGAATTCCAATTCTTCCTCCCAGCTTGCCACTCTCTTAAGAATTGGAGATCAGATCCTGCTGTCCGTGAGCCTTTCCCAGGCCTCAACTTCCGGCGGCACCAACCCTGCCAGCCTGGTAGAGGGAAACTGCCTCAATCGCAGCACCAGTTTCAGCCCGGATACCAGTGGCCTCGTTTATACGGCCAATCTCAGTATTCTGGCCACAGACGGGTTCACAAGCGGTCCCCTGATCTGCTCCGCTCTGGCCCGGGATCTGGCCGGAAATCCTTCCGCAACTGTGACCGCAGCCCTGGCCAAAGGAGTTGATGCCCAGTCCCCCCTGATTGAACGCATCGAACATTCCGCTTCAGGCACCAGAATTGCTTCGGGTCAGATGGTTCATTTCCGTATTGTTCCCAGCTCGGCTTCCCTGGCTGACAGCACGGCTGTTTCCAGCTTTTTCAACGGCGAGAGCCTGAACTTTGTCCGTCAGAGCACGGATGGCACATTCCTGGCTACCTACACCATGCTACCCGGAAAGCCCGAACACCCCATCACTCCAATTCAACTCGAAGCCCGCCTCAATGATCTGGTCGGAAACCAGGGGCCTCTTTTCACAACAACCAACCTGCCCTACCTTTTCAAAGCAACCCCTTCTACCCTGAGTCTGAGTCACAACCACACCACTGCCGGACGGCTGGGGGTCTTCAACCTGGAAAATACCACCAACTCCTCGATCCTGTTTGAACTCTCCGTTTCTCCTCCGGACAAATCCCTGTCGGTGGTTTCGACCATCATGGGCACCGTACCGCTCAGTTTTTCTTCCAACCAGGATGGAAGTCTGTATACAGCCAACTATCTTGTTTCTCCGGTTCATCCCTACTCTCAAAGCAGTGCTCCCGTAAACATCACTGCCACCGACAGTTTTGGAAATACCACATCTCTGATGGATACAAGTCTTGCCAAAGCTATCGATCCAGTTGCACCAATTCTGACCCAGGCGTCTATGCGTCTTCTGCAAGCCACTCCAGTTCAAAGCGGCTGGGTCAAAATCGGTGATTCCGTTGAATTTGAACTTGTCGCCAACGCCGCATGCATTGCCACAACCTGCTCCCAGGATCCTCCGGTAACCGTATCCGCTCTGTTCGCCGGAACTTCCTTAAGCTTTCTTTCCACAGATTCTCTTCACTGGATTACAACCTTCACACTGGATGCCGATCGCACAACTCTGGCTCCAGGTCTCAATCAGCTCACTTCCATCAAGGGTTATGATCAGGCAGGAAATTCTGCTTCCATACCCGGCTTCATTGTTATGACAGCAGCTCTGGATGCCAGACGCCCCACGATCCAGAGCCTTTCCGTGAGCTCCACTTCCCCGGTAAGTGTTCTGACCGTCGGGGACTACATCGAATTCATGCTGGTCTCAAACATGCTGGCTCCAAGCGGGACCGAACGCTTCGGATGGGCTACTGCCACCTACAACGGCGCCTCCCTGAACTTCACTGAAGAAAGCTCTTCAGGCGTTTACCTTTCAACCTATACCGTAGCCACCACCCACACGGATCAGAACCAGCCCCTTCAGCTTGCCGATGTCTATTTCTACGATCAGGCTGGGAACCGTTCCCTTCTTCCCGCAACAACAGTGGCGGGGCTCAATGGAGTTTCTCTGCCCATTGATCTTGGTCCCCCGATTGTTCTGAGTCTGAGTGCCACCCCATCATCCAGCCGAACCACTTTGAAAATGGGAGATTCAGTGGCCTTCTCTCTGATTCTGAGCAAGGCCGAGGAAAATCTCAGCTTCACATCTGCCGCTTACAATGGAGTTGCTCTCAGTTTTACCTCCACAAACGGGACACACTATCTGGCAACCTATATCTTGGACAACGGACATATGAACCAGCTTTCAAGCCCTGTCCAGCTTGCCCTGACCATGTCTGATGCAGCCTCGCAGACTGCTACAGCAGCTACCACCAGTATCGGGTTTCTTCTGGATCCAAATCCTCCGTCAATCACTTCCTTTGATTTTGCTAATCCGTTGGCAGAATCGGTTGGTCTTGGACAGCATGTTACCTTTTCCCTGATTTCCCAGGCAGCCGAACCCGGAGCCACAGTCATGAAGGTTTCCTCCGGAGTCACAAGCATACTGACCTTCGCCGGAAAAGAACTTCATTTTACCTCCACCGATGGCCTCCAGTTCACCACCCACTATACGGTCAAGAACGGAGACAATCTGGCAGGATTCTTCAGTTTGAATCAGGTCAGCCTGATAGATGCAGCGGGCAACCAGTCCCCTCTGAATGCGACCCAGACAGTCTACAAATCTCTGGATGGCACTCTGCCTGCCACTCCTTCGATTTTTCCGAGGCTTCTGACGACAACAAACCTGAGTGCCTCTCTGAACCTATCCGGCCAAGGAGATACCGAGCTCTGGCTCAACGGAGCTAAAATTACCGATCTGCCCTCCAGTGGCCAGTATGTTTACACCACAAGCCTTGTCTCAGGAAGCCTGACCAGCCTGAGCTTTCAGATTCGGGAAGCCTCTGGTAACCGGTCACCCCTGCAGACAGCCTGGCTCCTGTCCACTCCAAAAGCAATTCTGAATAATCACAGCGGCCTGTGGAACAATACCCACGCAGGCCTGAACCGCATCTACCCTAACCCTTTTCTTGATTCTTCACTCTACATCTGCGGGCGTTTTGGTCTGGCACGTCTGAACCTGAATCCCAACTTTGAGGCCAGTACGGATTCCTACACATCCCTTCAGTCCGGGCTTGAGGCCATCTGTCCGGAACAACTGGTTTCCGCAGGCCTCGAAGGCCCTCTACTTGCACTTCAGAATGGACGGATTTACCGAAAAGAGCCTTCCGCAACAAACTTCACTCAGCTTCCGCTTTCTGCTCATGGCAACCGTTCGGTCAACGCTCTTCTGTTCCCAACATCTCATGCCAGCCGGGCTTACGCGGCAACCACCGAGACTTTACGCGGCTCGGCCAGTTCCGGTCTGAGCTTTTCGGATAATCTGAATGCCAACGGGCCCTTGCCAGTAACCACAGAAAAGCTCTACCACCAGACCCTGGCCTATGCCGGCAATCGCATTTACACCGGAACCAAAGGAGGTCTGTTCTTCACGGATCTGAGTGGAACCTTCGGTTCCTGGAATCTGGCCGGAGCAGGCAGCGCCATTCCCACCACCAGTGCCACGGATCTGATCTCCTTAGCGGCTACCCAGAACCTGAGCGCCCTGATTGCCATCACCAGCCAGAACAAACTTCTGATCACCTCCAACCTCTCCGCGGAAACCGACACCATCAAACCTGCTTTCCATGCTCCCGTGGCATCAGAAATTTCTCATGCCAGCCTGTTTTCTCACGGACTGATTCTGGCCGCCAGTGGTTCTCAGATTCTCTCTCTACCCAACTATGGAAGTGCTGCCCAGACGATCTGGCAAAGCTTCGGCACCAACCTTGTGGGAATTGCCGCCGCCCAGCAGGAAACCCGGGCCTTTATGGCAACAGACAGTCATCTTTATGCTTCCTCCGATCTGATGGGAACCAGCACTTCCCTAAGTGATCTGACTTCCGCCCTGCCTCCGCTTGTCTCCCGAATGGCTTTAGGGAACCAGACCGCCTACTTCCTGTCTGCAGGCTCCCTGATGTCCCTGACCTATGGCCAGATGATTTCTCAGGCATCCCTGATTCAAAGCACCCAGACTTCCTTTACGGCCATTACCCTCAGGCCATCTGACAGCAGAATTTTCTTTGCCAACAGCACCGGTCTTTTATCCATTGATGCCAGCGGGGGCTCAACCCTTACCCCTGCTCTTCCCTCCCCCCGTATCACATCACCGCCCTGCACGCCTCTTCAACCGTTACCGATGTCATCCTTGCCGGACACGATCAGGGACTCCTCATGAGCAACAATCAGGGACTTACTTTCAGTGCATCAACACTGACAGGAACTTCCTTCCCCGTAGCTTTCTCCCATCAGGGGGTTCTTTATACGGCAAGCTCCACGGCTGTCTTCCAGTCCGTCGATTCGGGAGCCAGCTTTTCGGTCGCAACGGCAATTGTCGATCCAACAGATCTGGCCTATAGCGATGGCCTCCTGATCGTCGCATCCGGCAAATTCTACCGCTTCAAGGCTGGATTCATGACCGAGCTTACAAACGGACTGAGCGGCAACATCAGAACCGCTGCATCCAGCGGGCAGATTCTGGTTGCCGGAGGAAGTGAAGGGATTTTCCTGAGTCAGGACAGCGGGGCCAGCTTTTCGCCCGTTCCAGGCACAATAAAAACCATGATTCACCAGATCAGAATTGAAGATACCCAGAGCCCCAGACTGATAATCTATGCCGGAAGCAATGCCGGAGTTCTCAGCCTTGAAACTCTGGATACAGCCTTTTAGAACAATTTATCATCAGGGTAGGCAGCAGGCTTCACCGTTTCAGCTTATCCAGCCGCCCCCATCGATTCCGTGCATGAGGTTTTCCCTCATACGGCTCTGGTGTCAGACTTCACCTCAAAACCTTCACAGAGTCACCACCTTCACCGGTTGAAGACTCTATTCTGGCCCAGACTGTGAAACCCGCGCTGGAAGCGTCTGTCACAGGCCGGAAAAGAAAACCGGTTCCGGCAGAAGTGAAACATGCCGTACATTTACGCGATCGGGGCCAATGCACCTTTCATTTCAAGGGAAAACGCTGTGAAGGAAGGCGGTTTTTGCACATCCATCACAGAATTCCGGTCTCAAAGGGAGGAAAGAACACTGTGGAAAATCTGATCACGCTTTGCTTCAGGCATCATGCTCTGGTGCATGAAAGGGGCCGGGAATAAAAACCCGGGTTTCTTTATTTTTATGCAAATTGCTCTAGCGGGTGCCACAGCCGACCGGATGCAGCGATCTCCCACGCCCACTCCGCTTCCTTGAATTCCATGCCACCCAGTATGTTTCCATTTACGGGCTTCATGGAATCCATCGCTGGAGACCATGCCGGTGAAGCTTCGGGCTGAACTGTCAATTCGCCCGATGGAT
>CAZDAM010000035.1:0-28767 GCA_964503595.1 uncultured bacterium | reverse complement strand
GGTAGTCCTTGATATCCCGTACTCCATTTAAGATAACGGACTGGGGGAAGGCATGGGGGCGCAGGTCGTAGCCAGCACGAAGCTGCCTTAAAAGGGCAATGAGGGAATCTCCAACCATGGAATCGATTTCATCAATCACAAGGACGATGGGTTTTTTTGATGCGGAAGACCATTCTTGTAGACACTGCTGTACGCCGGATATAGAACTCTGAAAGGATTGGGCGGATTGAAATTTTTCAATTGGAATTGAAATTGCTTCTTTGAGAGAATACTTGAGACTGCTAAGGATGACTTCATTGGCTTGAAGAACATCATTCTTTGCTGCTTGGGCATTTTCCACGTTGATATGAAGGGCCAGATACCGGCCTTCTTCATTCAGCCGGGCACACATCTGCCGAAGCAGAGTGGTTTTGCCACTCTGCCTTGGAGCGTGATGGGTGAAGTACTTTCTGGCATGGATTAGCTCCAGAACAGGATCAAGACCAAGGGGACGTTCGACATAATAGTGAATATCCGTTTGGCAGGCTCCGGCGGTATTGAAGAATTTTTTCATGGCGCTTCAGTATAGCATTCAGAAGAGAGGCGATTGCTCATCAAGGCTCTGTAAAAACTTCTGAACAATCTCCAGGACTTCCTGGGACTTTTCCCTGTGTGGGATATGGCCGCATCCGTTTAGAGTTTTCTGGATGGCTGGTGTCTGGGGTTTTTACATGATTCTTAGAGGATGCAGGAGGGAGCCATATTCATCCTGACACCGTGAATGCTAAGAATTGGGCTGGTCTAAAACTTCACGTAGTGGATTTCCATTAAGCCACGAGGTTCCAGTTTCAGGTACTGGGATGGTTTCTTGGGGCAGGAAACTTCCACGGCGGCCTTGGTGCCTTCAAACATGTATAGAAAGCCGATTCTGGGCTCTTCGTCGTCGCGGCCAATGGTTTTGCCGTCGGCGTCCTTGATCAGAAGCCCGCTTTCACAGTCGGTCTTGATACGAACTTCCACCAGAGGGGTGTCTTCATGGATGAGGGGCTCCTGGGAGGATTCTCTGGAAACAGAAAGACGCCCTCCGGAATTTTCCGGTGGGGACGTCTGTTCAGGACTTTGACAGCCTGCAAGAAAGAGGACGAAAAAAGCCGCCCATTTTGTCATTGCGCTGGAGGAAATCCTGGGTTGTCCATGTCATTCATCAGGGATTCGTACTGCTGGCGCATGGTGTTAGCCTGGCTGCGAATGGTTTCCCAGGAAAGCACCAGATGGGGGATGTTCTGGTTATAGAGCATGATGGCGTTGATCTGGCGGCTGACTTTGGTGGCATGCCTCAGGGTCTCAGCCATGTACTGCCGCTCGGTGATGAAGGACAGGCTATGGGTTTTGAGTTTGTCCACCAGCATGGAGAACTGGCTCATGTAGGCAATCAGGCTCTGGTTTTCCTGATTGACCATGGGAAGACCGGCTTTCAGCTGATGTTCGAAGGCGAACACGGACTGGCGCAGGGTTTCAGCCTGCTGCTGCAGAAGACGGATTCCGGGATGATTCGGATTGACTCCCTGGCCTGGAGTTGCATCGACTCCTTCAAACACATTGACGAGTTTCTGGTAGGTCAGAATGCTCTTGTCCCACATGCTCACAACATGACGCAGCTGAGGAGTGTTCTTGATGCTCATGGTAATGTGAGTCAGGGGTTGCTTCAGCTGATAGAAAGCCTCGCGACCTTCGGGGCTGCCGATGCCAAAGCCCTTGACTTTGTCAGCCAGCTGCATGGTGTGATTCAGGGCCTGCATGATGCTGTGATCCAGGGAAGAGAAATAGGCGGAGAAACGGCGGCTACTGTATTCCATATCCACCATCTGGGAACGATATCTGTCCAGAAGGCGGTCAAAAGTTCCTTCGGGAGCTTCCTGGCCGGCTTCGGCAGCATAAAGAGTATTCTGAATGCTGTTGTCCGCACTGACGGGGAGTGTTGCCGTAAGAACAAGAGTCAGGGCAATCGCAAAACGTTTCATATTCTAATCCTCCACAACTCTTTACGGACAAAGACGGGAAAAGGTTGCAGCAGGATAGAAATTCTCTAGGGGCGGATGGATAAATCGTGGATCCTGCAAGGCAGTTTTGCTATGCTCAGCCTCCTGAGGCCGGGGAGGGGATCATGAGTTTTCTGGACCGCCTTTCGGATAGTATCCGCGAAGGTGTTGGAGAATTGGAAAAGAAGGCCCAGGAGCTGCGCGAGGGAGTCAATCAAGAACTTGCCATGCACAAAATCCGCAAGCGCCTGCAAAGCCTGCAGAACGAACAGGCAGAGACCTGGCGGGCCATGGGTCAGCATCTGGCCCGGACCCTGACAGAAGGTACGGCTTTTCGCTCAGAGGACTACGCCGAGCAGATGGAATATCTCAAGGCTCTTAGTGAGCGTATCCGCAACACGGAATCCGAAATCAACGCCCTTTATGAAGATGGGGCCAACGATACCGAGACTGATGAGGTTGTGGTCGAAAAAGACCGCACGGAGGATTAGGCCATGCTGGACAAACTGCGTATTTTTGCGGGAAGGGGCGCTGCTCCTCTGACACGGGAAATCTGCGATCATCTGAGTGTGGAAGTGGGCAAGACGGCCTGCTTCAACTTCAAGAATCGCAACACGTTTGTGAAGATTGAGGAAAACGTCCGCGATATGGACTGTTTTACTATCCACACCATCGGGGAGAATCCCAATGATGATCTGATGGAGACGCTCATCACGGTGGACGCTCTTCGCAGAGCATCAGCCAGGCGCATCACAGCAGTGGTGCCCTATTTTTTTTATGCCCGATCGGACAAGAAGGATCAGCCGAGGATTTCGATCACTTCCAAACTGGTTTCGGATCTGATGACGGTGGCCGGAGTGGACCGGATCCTCACTATGGATCTTCACAGCGAGCAGATTATGGGCTTTTTCAATCGTCCGATGGATCAGCTCATTGCTCTTCCGGTACTTTGCGATTATATCCAGCGCAAGCGCTATGACGATCTGGTGGTGGTTGCCCCGGATGCCGGAGGAGCCAAGCGGGCCCGCAGTTACAGCTGGGCTCTGGACGCGGATTTGGCCATTATGGATAAAAAGCGGGAAGGCAACAAGGATAAAACCCAGGTCTTCGGTATTATCGGGGATGTGAAAGGCAAGACAGCAATTCTGGTGGATGATGAAATCGATACCGGAGGCAGCATTGTAAATTCCGTCAACGCTCTTTATGACGCAGGTGCTGAGCGGGTTCTGGCCTGCTGTACCCACCCGATTTTCTCGGACAGCGCGCTTGAGCGTCTGAGTGAAAGCAAGCTGGAAGAAGTGATTGTCACCAATACAGTTCCGATTCGCCGGGAGTTCAATACCAGGAAAATCAAGGTTCTTTCAGTGGCGGATCTCTTTGCCAAGGCGATTCTTAGCATTCATCTGGGGACATCTGTGTCGGCCCTGTTCAAAAAATTCAAGACGTTCTGATTCCTGAAACTACCAGGAACGAAATGGTTCGGAGTCTTCGGATTCCGGGCCTTTTTGTTTTCTTGGCTGAAGATGGCTGAATTCTGGTCCCTGGTCATGGAATGTGTGCTTCAGTCCGGCTGCCGGCTTGCAAATCAAGGAACCGTGACTGCAAGATGAATTGATTGCTGATGCGCTTTTTATTCTTGCTCTTACTGAATTTTTCACCAGTGCTGGCCCGCCCGGTTGCTTTGGTGCGTGAGCAGGGATTGGCCATTGATGTTGCCCGCATCGATCTGATTGAGTATCCCGGTGGTCACCTTTCCGATGTTCGGGTATGGCTGAGATTTGCTGTCAGAAACCCCACAACGGTTTATGTTTCGTTTCTTAGTGAGGATCCGGGAGGAGGAATGGTCGAAAAGGCATTTCTTCCTGTGGTTCTGAAGGGACAGGGAGCGGAATCGGTGACCGCGGTACTGCCAGCTCACAAGAAATACCCGGTTTATGTCCGGGTTTTTGCCGAAGAGCCGGGCGCTTTGAAAACCTGGATGGACCCGATTGCCGGTCCACGGGCCCGTCTCCCCCGCAATCACAAATTTCTGCGGTTCATTCCCAAAGGTTCCAATGCCTGGAATCAGCTAGCCAAGAGCGGTTATGTCAGTGGAGATCCTTCAAGTGACATGGAAGCTTACGATCCTGATGAGATTTTCACCCAGGGCGCTCATCCTTCCCGCTGATCAGCCTTTTGGAAACCCCACCTGGCGGTAGGCTTCATAAAGAAGGGTCGTAGCAGCATTGGCCTGGTTGATCGAGCGGGTGGGCCCCCACATAGGAAGATGGACCACCGGCCAGCCACTTTCCAGAAAATCGGCAAGTCCGAGGGTCTCCTTGCCCATGACCAGAATATCACCATCCCGATAGGAAAACTGATCGTAACGCTCTCCGATGCGGGCACTGGTTAAAACCAGTCGGCGTCCCTTTTTGGCCTGAAAGAACTGCTCCCTGTTTTCAAAGAATTCCCATCCGAGATGGGGCCAGTAATCAAGTCCGGCCCGCTTGATCCGGGCGTCAGTGATGTCAAAGGGAGTCGGTCCGACAATGTAGAGTTCTGAGGCAGTGGCAACGCAGGTGCGGCCGATGCTGCCGGCATTACCGGGGATTTCCGGTTCAAACAGGGCGATGTCAATGCGGGGCTGATTCATGAGGGCCATTGTACATGGAGGATGCCTCACCCTCAATATTAGGAGTATTCTACTATTATGATTCACCCTGGTATGTGCTGGATCGCTCATGGTATGAAGGTTTATAATAAAAGAGATGAATAGACCAGACAAAACGCCAAAGCATGGATACAGACAAAAAAATACCGGATGCAGCTCAAGTAGGTCTGTTTTGAGGGTGAATCGCGCAGGCTTTGACGACGATATTTATAAAAACAGAGTCCAGAGCTTGAAGGAAAGGTGAAAAAATGGATTCCAATAACGGTTCAGGCAATATCAAAATGAAGTTCTGTGAATCCCTGGATCGGTTTGTGGCGATTCGTTCCTTCACACCGGCTCAGCGCAAGGATTTGTTCCGTAACGTCAAAATCACGGACAAGAAGTCCTATCGCCGTCTCATCATCAATGCCTGTGTGGTGAACTACACGGCGGAAATTGCCCCCAGTATCTTCAAGAACGATGATTATCCTCTGCTGTCCGACATCATCGAGCAGGAGCTTTATAACCTCTGTATCAAGGTGAATCCTTCCCTTGATATCAAGGAAATCACGATCTTTGTGGACTCTGAGGATGAAAATATCGCTCTGCTGGATGCTCCGGACAGCAAGAGAGGGCAGCCTGGTGCGGACAGCCGTTTTCTGGACATGGAGACGGAAATCAAAAAGCGTATTATTGGTCAGGATGAAGCAGTTACAGTGGTATCCCAGGCTGTCAGAAAAGCCAAGGTGGGACTGAAGAATCCCCAGCGTCCGGTAGGAAGCTTTATTTTTGTCGGTCAGACAGGAGTTGGCAAAACTGAGCTTGCCAAGGCGCTTTCGGCCTATCTTTTCGGCAAGCAGGAAGTCATCCGGATTGACTGTTCCGAATATGCCATGTCCCATGAGTATTCCAAGCTGATTGGTTCTCCTCCCGGCTATATCGGACATAGTGATGGGGGCTATCTGACCGAGGCCATCAAGAATCAGCCTGAATCCGTGGTTGTCTTTGATGAGATCGAAAAGGCTCATCGCAAGGTCCATAATCTTCTGTTGCAGATTCTGGATGAAGGACGCCTGACTGACTCCAAGGGTACCGTGGTTTCCTTCAACCAGTCCCTGGTCATTCTGACTTCCAATATCGGAGTGGACAGAATCGATCAGATGTCGGGTGCCATCGGTTTTGGCGGGGCCAAGGAAGCCGTAGATGAGAAAGCCAGGGTTCGGGAAACCCGTAAGGCTCTTGAGAAAGTCTTTCCTCCCGAATTTCTGAACAGGATTGATGAAGTCATTCTGTTCAAGGGTTTAACCCGCGATGAGAACATCCGTATCATGGATGTCATGCTTGAAGATGTTTCGGGTCGTCTGAAGCGCCTTCAGCTTGCCATGCAGCTTTCCCGGAAGGCCAAGGAATTTCTGGTGGATGAGGGTACCAATGAGAAGTACGGTGCCAGGCCTTTGCGAAGAGCCATTCAGAAATACCTGGAAAATCCTCTGGCAGAAATGATCCTGAATTCCAAGCTCAAGTCTAATGATCTGATTAAGGTCGGGACGGATAAGAAGTCCGGAGGACTGAAGTTCACCGTCCAGTCCCGGAGTGATGACAGCCCCTCTGATAAAGAAAGCTCTGAGGAGGGCTCGGATCATGCACCGTGATCAGCCCCTGAAATATTTTCAGGAGATTGTCGCCCGACTGAGACATCCTGAAAAGGGATGTCCCTGGGATCTGAAACAGGATCATCAGAGCCTTCGGAAATATCTTCTGGAGGAATGCTGGGAGTTTCTGGATGCGATGGATCGCCATTCCCAGGAGGATATGGAAGAGGAACTGGGGGATCTTCTGTTGCAGGTTTATCTGCATTCCCGTCTTTTGGAGGAATCCACAGAAGGGTGCATCACCCTGGATACAGTAGCCATACGAATCAGTGAGAAAATGATTCGTCGCCATCCCCATATTTTTGATGAGAATTATAATGCCAATGGTTTAAGTGTTGAAGAAGCCTGGCAGAAAATCAAAATCGAGGAAAAAGGCGAGACGGAAACCCCTGATCCTTTCAGGAAACATGCCTATCTCCCGGGCCTTCTGAGAATTGATAAGATTCTGAAGGAGCTCAAGGATTCCGGGTTTCGCTTTGAGCATCCCACCCAGGCTCTGAGCAAAGTGGAAGAAGAAGTTCAGGAAGTCCGTGAGGTTCTTGATGAACCTCTGCGCCTGCGTGAAGAGCTCGCGGATCTGATTCTGGCTTCAGTAAGTGCTGCTGCTGAGTTCGGTCTGAGCTCCGAGGAGCTGCTCAAACAGGCGGAAAGCAAGCTGATGAAGCGCTGGCAGAAATACACCGCGGCTATTGCATCAGAAGGGCTGGATCTGAATTCCATGACCTACGAAGAAAAGGAGTCGCTCTGGGAGCGCCTCAAACATGGCTGTTGATCCCATTCAAATGATTCAGGCCCTTTATGAGGAGGGTCAGTACGAAAAAGCTCTGGAGCAGGCCCGGCGCTTTGAGCCACATCTGAAATCCCATGTGCTTTTTCATGTGATTCGGGCCCGCTGTCAGGCCCAGCTGGGCCTGACTGAAGAAGCCGTGACTTCCATGCAGGCGGCCTTGAGCCTTGAGCCCTCGAATGCTTCGCTTTACTGCGATTTGTCTCAACTGCTTTATAATCTCGATGATACTCAGGCCGCGGCCAAGATGATGGAAAGAGCGCGCCGGCTGGATCCGGAAGATCCGGATATTCTGGAACGCTGGAGCCTCATCCAGCTGACTCTCGGAGAATTTCAGAAGGCTCAGGAAGGTCTGGGAGCATTGGTTCAGACCCGTCGAGCCCGGGCGTCCACTTATTGCTGGCTGGCTGAGGTCCATGCCCTGCAGGGAGAGATCCTCCTGGCTGTGGAATATTTCAGACGGGCCCTGCAGAAGGAAAAATACAATTTCCGGGCCATGACAGGTCTGGCCAGGGGACTTGAGGAGCTGGGAGAGTACTCCGAGGCAGCCACGGTGCTTGAAATCCTGGCTCACCGGGAAGAAGAACCGAAAAAGCTCTGTCAGTACTTGTTTCGCCTGGGTTTGGCCCGTCTGCGATCGGGTAACCGGATTGCTGCCAAAAAGGCTCTTTTACACTGCATCGGGGTGGATTCCGAACAGGTTGAGGTGCACCGCTGGCTGGGTCGGCTCTATCTGGATGAAGGTGAGTTTCAGAAAGCCCGTGAACATTTTGAAGCTGCCCGGGCCCAGGAAGATGACGCCTCCCTTTTGATGGATTTGGCAGAAACCTCCCTCAGAATGGGGGAATACAGTCGTGCCGAGCAGCTTTTGATGCAGGCAAGAGCCATGACGGATGATTCTTCGGATCAGGCCCTGATTTCTGAAAAACTCTGTCTTTTGCATCATGCCACCCAAAGAACCCGGCTGGCCCGAGCCTTTGCTCTGGAGGGATTTTCTCTGGGGCTTCGTGACAAGGATACCCTCCTGATTCTGCTGGAATCCTCTTCCCTGATGGAGGAACTTGAGAAGGATCTGGAATTTCTGCGCAAGCTCTGTTCGGGATGGAGTGGTTTCTGGGAAGGAATCTATCTGCATTTTGCCGCTCATCAGGACCACGAGAGGGCTTTGCATGAGGCATTATCTGCTTTGATTCTGCATCCACAGAATGCCACTCTGCATTATTTTGCCGCGTCCTCTTTTGCGGTTCTTGGCCAGATCCATGAGTCTTTGGCCCATTTGCGTGAAGCTGTTGGGCGTGATTCTCGCTGGAGAGCCCATGCCCGCCGCAATCCCTGCCTCAGGAATCTTCGGGCTGAACCGGCATTTCTGGATTTGATTGATGAAGGAGTCCCCATTACATGAAATGGTTGATTTTACTAACCCTGGCTTTTTCCCAGAATCTGTTTTCCTGGGGAAAAACGGGTCATCGCACAGTCGCTGAAATTGCCGATCGGCTGCTTACGGATTCGACCCGTAGCAAAGTCGAGGCCCTGCTTGATGGGCGCAAGCTCTGGATGGAAGCCAACTGGAGTGATGACATGCGTAATCTTTCCGAATGGAAGCACGCTGATTTTTGGCACTGGGTGACCTTCAAGGGGCGGGAATTTCATGAAAAGGAACCCAGAACCATGCTGGTGAATATCCTTCAGAAGATCCCGGAGCTGCATCAGGCTTTAAAGGGTGGAGCCCTGAAAACGAAAAAAGAGCAGGCAGAAGCTTTGAAATGGTTGATCCATCTGGTCGGTGATTTGCATCAGCCCCTTCATACCGGAGGTCGAGGGGAAGATCAGGGCGGCAATCTTTTTGAACTGAAATTCTTTGGAACGCCCACGAATCTGCACTATGTCTGGGATGAAAAACTGTTTGCGGATCTGGAGCTTGGCTTTCGGGATCTGGCGGATTTTGCCACCGAGCCCACTCTTGATGAGATTCAGAAATGGAATACGCTTGATGTGATCGACTGGGCAGAAGAAAACGGACAGTATCTGGATACCATTTATAATGTGGGGCAGGAAAAGAATATTCAGTGGGAATACTGCTTTCAGGCTCGCCCCATTCTGTTCTTAAGACTGCGTCAGGCCGGAGTTCGGCTGGCTCTCATGCTTGAGGATATCTTTGGGGAGTAATATGCGGATAAGTGTTTTGGGTGCGACTGGAATGGTCGGTCAGAAACTGGTCGAAATGATCCTTCTGGATCCTGCTCTTGAGCTTGGAGAACTTGTTGCCAGCGAAAGCCGGATCGGTAAGACCTATGGTTCCCAGGTGGAATGGAGGGGACAGGAAGATCTGCCCACCGAGGTTCACCGGAAAGTCCTGAAAGGTTTTGATGAGGTCACGGGAGCTGTTGTTTCTGCCTTGCCTGCGGAAATTGCCAAAGATGTGGAAGTCATGCTCTGCGAAAAAGGCTGTGAGGTTTTCTCGAATGCCTCAGCTTACCGGATGCGGGCGGATGTCCCGCTTCTGATTCCCGAAATCAATCCTGATCATCTGAATCTTGTTAAGAAACAGCCCTGGAAAGGGTCCCTGGTGACCAACCCCAACTGTTCCACGGTATTTTTAAGCATGGGGCTTTATCCCCTAAGCCGTCTTGGTGAAGTGGAAGAAGTTCATGCGGTGACTCTCCAGGCCGCCAGTGGGGCCGGGCTGCCGGGAGTCCCCAGTATGGATTTGCTGGGGTCTGTCATTCCCTTTATTTCTGGTGAAGAGGCGAAAATGGAGCGCGAGTCCCGTAAGATTCTGGGGACATTGGAATCCCCGGCGGCTTTTCAGATCACGGCCCAGGCCAACCGGGTTCCGGTTGTGGATGGGCATCTGGTCTGTCTTCAGGTTCGTATGAAGCAGGACATTTCGGTTGCGCTTCTCAAGGAGAAGATTGTTGAGTTTGAACGTGAATTTCCCCAGGGGTGGAAGCTCTGGGAAGCCGAAAACATGCCTCAGACCCGTCGGGTTCTGCATGCCTTTGATATGCGTACCCATATCGGTAAAATCCGGCAGGGGACTGATCCCAGAAGCATTGCCCTGGTGGCTTTGGGCCATAATCTGGTGCGTGGGGCCGCCGGAGCGGCCTTGGCCAATCTGAAAGCCTATCAGGAATTCAAGAGCCGATAAGGCTTTCAAGCCTTTTGACATCGGGGTGATCCGGATAAAGCCGGCGGGCTTTTTCCAGCCAGGCCGAGGCTTCGGGGTCTCCTAGCAAAAAGGCGGTCTCACAAAGACCGGTATAGACCCAGAAAGGGCTTTTGTTTTCTTCTACAGCAGCTTTGGAAAACATACTATGGGCAGTACGGTAGTCCTTCATTTTCATCAGGAAATACCCGTACATTTCCAGGATTTCCGGGTAAAAGAAGTTCTTGATTGCCAGGCGGTATTCCTGATCCACAAGGGCGAAATTTTCGGGATGAAGCCTTTCCAGGGCACGCAGCCGAAAAACCAGAATCGCCGGATTGTAGTCCACAAAAAGGGCGGCATCCGCGTAGCTTAAAGCCTGTTTCCAGTCTCCTTCCTCAAGATAGTATTCGGACTGGGAGGCGAGATTTCGGGCCACCTTGATCGAGGAAGTCTGAGATGGAGGCAGTTTGAGGCTCAGGCCGGGCTCTTCGGCTTTTTGCTTCTCATCGTAGGCTTTCCTGGCCAGTTCCTTCCAGTGGCGGGCTTTGTCCACATCAGCCTGAGTTCCGATACCTCTTTCATAGATCTGGGAGAGCCGGCGCATGGATTTGACATGGCCTAAACGGGCCGCCTTAAGAAGCAGACTACCGCCGGTCCTGTAGTCCCGGCGGCGCATGGCCTGCATGCCATCGTCATAAAGCTGATCTGGTTCAGAGCTACACCAGCCAAGGCTGAAGATCCCCAAGAAGAGCAGAACGCGTATCATTGAGAGGAAGAAATTTCGGCGATTTCAGCCTCGAGCAGGGCTCCGGCTTCCCGGATCAGGGCATCGGCCAGACGGGTAATAGGAGATGTGGGGCCCATGCCGGAAGCTTGCTCGGTTTCCAGAACCTGCCGCCATGCTTCAAGAGCTGGAGCCCACAGATCCTGAGGAACCCGGTCAAGCTGTCCGTTGGCTTTGAGGATATAAAGGGCGAAGAGGGTGGTGGCATGATTGCCGGTGTACTGAACTCCAACCATTTCGTTGAAGAAATCACCTTTCTCTGCCCCAAGAGCGCTGAAATCAAGGGGATTGCCATCAAGTTCCATGACCTCAAGCTTCATGCCCATGAAGCCATTGCGCATACCTTCAATTTCAGAAGGTCCGATGGCACTGGTTTCCGCGTAATTGTCCTGATACAGAACCGTAGCATTGTTATTTGGACCGACATAATCAAAGAAGAGGGCGTTGGTTAGAGGATAGCTTTCCGGGTCAGGGCCCAGAATATTGAGTTTTTCGGCCATGTGTTTCTGAAAACGGTAGGAGAAGATCAGGCGGTGAGAGCGATCAGAAATGCTGGGCTGGGTAATATCTTCCATGGCTTGAACGTTACTACCGCCGATATTGGGAACAAAGGCAAAGGCAAAACGGGCAAAGCTTCGGGCGGAAGTGAAATCAGGCGTTTCGGTCAAAGGAGCGGGGGCCTCTTCAGCACCTCCCTGAGCAGGAGCTTCTTCGGCAACGACTTCCGGAACAGGGCGCTCGGCGCCGGCCTGGCCGTGGACCTCGGCACTCAGACGGCCGACATCAATGCTTCTGAGGCTTTGAGCTGCTTCTTGAAGACGGCGTAAGACGGAGGCCCGGATGGGCATTTCATTCCGGCCAATCCCAACCGTTTGCAGAAGGCTGTTGCCTTCGCCAGGGTTGGCAAAGCGGCTGGCGAGAGTGCTTAAGTTCATGCGGCCATCCTGAAGGTAGGGGGCCAGTTCTTCATCGTTGAGAATGGAAGCAAGTCTGTGAAGCTCGGGGTTGGCACCCTCATCAATGTTTTCCAGAGAAACTCCACTGGTAGCAATGGCTTCCATGGGAGCGTTGATCTGAGGAAGCTCAGCTTCAAGGGTACGGAAATTCCGGGCATCGCGCAGGTAGTTCTGCAGAGACTGGCTCTGCATGATTTCTTCGTAGCGTTGGGTAAAGGCAACAACACGGGCTTCAATGGCCTGGACTTCTTCTGCGGAAGTCTGCTGGGCCATGAGAGTCTGGAGTTTTTCCTGGCTGATTCCGGTTGTCGGATCGAAAAAGTCCCGGAATCTTTCATCTTCAGCCAGTTCCTGGAGTTCTGGAGCGAGAGGGAGATCCAGACCACCCTGAGGGGTCGACAGAGGGCTTAGGGCTTCGGAAACCCTGTTGGCAGTGGACCAGTTGCTGAGATTTTCAAAGAAATCGGTGGTAGTGCTCAGGGCTGGAGCTGAAGGCTGGGAGTTGGCTGCCAGAGCATCCCCGACCAGTCCGGCCCGGTTGCGGGCGCCGGTGGCCACGGACTGCCAGATTTTTTCAAAGAGGTAGGCTTTGCCCTTCAGTCTGGCATAGCGGGGTTCGCCCCCGGTCATGACAGAAACTTCCTCTCCGTCTTCCACGGCAACATAGGCCCCGGCAACAAATCCATTGCGGTTTTCGGTACGGTTGGGAATCAGGACCCGATAGCCAACGGGCAGAAGGCCTTTGAGCATGACAGCCTCGGCATCCACCACGGCGTTCTTGGGAAGGGAGCCCAGAACCTCATCCCGGTTCAAAAGACCGCGTACTCTAAGGCCGGTGTTCTGGGTGGCAATCCTGACTTTGACCGGAGCCGGGGTGCTGGAGCCGGAATCATCGTATTCCTTAAGCGCAAAAAGCCGACCTCCGGGATTGGATACAAGACGGAAATAGAATTCGTGCTCAGGGGCATTTTCACCAATCAGATTCTGATCCTGAAGATGGCGCTGTTTCAGGGACTGGGCAATGACAACCGTGCGGGCCAGTTCCTGCATGCTTTCCTGGTTGGCATCTGCGGCTGTCTGAGTTGTGGGGGCAGCAGCACTCTGATTGATTTTCCCCCACAGGAAGCGGCCAATCCCTTCATATTGTCCAGCATCGGAATCCAGGGTGTTTTCAAACCAGTCCTGCAGCTCGCTGTAACGCAGAGCCAGATCGGTGTAGTTGGATTGAAGGGAATCCGCGCCCAGTCCAAGCTGGAGGTCTCCTACCGAAAGAGTGCCGTTTTCCGAGTCCACACTGGGGCCTTGCAGGGCGACCCCACCTGTGCGGGAAATATCGTCAATTCCGAGACTGTCCTCGGCAAAAATGGGAAAAGGGGCTATAGAGGCTGTCAACGCAAATGCAATCAGGGAGTTTCTTCTCATAGCCAGGATTTTAAGGATGATGACTTTAGGTGTCAATCCGCTGCGGTAGAGTGTTTTCGCGTATTTGTTGCAATCAGCAAGTGAATTCGCTAGAGTTGGTTTTCAGGTGCTTGCGAAAATCTTTATTCACTTGAGTCTGGGAGTGTTTTTGGCTGGCTTTGTCTGTGCCCAGCCCCAGGCATTGCCCGGTTTGCTGCTTCAGACTTCCCTGTGTCTTGAAGAGCTTAAATCCAGACGTTTTTGTAATTGTGGCCCGCTTTTGGATGCAGCTGAGGGCTATAAATCCTCGGTGGCCTCGGAAATCAGAGGCATGCAGGATTTTGATGGTTCGATTTCAGCCCGCTGGTTAAGCCGCCTCAGTGAATTTTATACGGCTACTTCCGGAGCCTTTCAGCGAGAGCTGCTGCTTTTGCAGTCCGGCCTCAACCAGACCAGTCTGGGATATGCCATCAGCGCTTTGGAAGGGACGGTCCGCGAGATCCGGCAGCAGGGTTATTCCACTCGCAGCCTGAGACCGTCACTTCAGGATGTGCACCCTCTTTTTACCAGTCTTGCTCCTGTTTCCCTCTCGCTAGGGGATTACCGCCAGGAGGATCTGAAATCCCTGCGGGAAGCCCAGAAAATCCTGGAAACGCTGGTAACCCGGTCCAGCCCGGATCCATCCCGCCTGATTCTGGGGGAGGGAGATGTCCGGCTTTTACTGCAAATGCTGGAACAGGGCAGGGCTCAGGAAGCCCGGGAACTTCTTTTGAATGCCTTAAGAAGGAAATAAGATGCGAGCAGCTGTCATCAATGTCGGAGATGAAATCATTCTTGGCGAGCAGGCCAATACCAACCAGCAGTGGATGCTAAATCTTCTGCAGCAGTATGGAATTTTTTGTGAAAGTGCGATTGTTCTTCCGGATCTGGTGAGTTCTATCGCTGGAAGCGTCATGGGTTTGAGACAGAACCGAATCCACCATATATTTATTTCCGGGGGGATTGGCGGTACTCATGATGATGTCACGCGGGAGGGTGTGGCCAGAGGTCTGAACCGGAAGCTGGTACTGCATACGGAGTGTGAGGGGATTTTAAAATCCCGCTATGGGGATCGTTTCAATGAGCAGCGTCGACGTATGGCTTTTCTGCCGGAAGGGTCGAGCCTGATTCCCAATGCCTTGGGAGCGCCGGGTTTTGCAGTGGAGGGAATCTTTGGACTTCCCGGGTTTCCCCGTATGCTTCCTTCCATGATGGAATTTGTCCTAAGAGAGAGCCTGGGTATTCATCCCGGAGTATGCAACGGTCTTCAGAAAGTTGAAGCTCTTCTGGACTGTACCGAAGGCGATATTGCCCTGAAGGTCGAAGATTTTCTGAAGAAATGCAAATATGAAATCAAGGTCGGGATCTATCCCAACGCTGAAAGCTCCCAGGTGCTGCTTCGGGGTCGATTTAAAGCGGAGCGGGAAGATTTGCACATTGCTTTCAATGAACTGGTCTTTAGTCTTTCAAAGCTGACGCGTTCATGAGGGAGTTCCTGCCTGCGGGTTTTTCCTCCCGGGCAGAACTTTCCCGGTATCAGAGGATTCTGTTTTCTGAAATTGAATGGATTCTGAGTTGTCCGAGCCTTCTGCGCTGGGACCTGGCTGGAGCAGGAATGCCTGTCCTGCATCCCGGGTGGCAGTCTTTTCTTTGGAAACGTCTGAGTCGGGAAAGGCTTCTCGTTCGTCATTTTTTGGTCGCTTTTGAAGAGCTTTATCCGAAAAGAGAAGATTCACGTCGTCTTGGGCGCTGGTATGAAACCCTCATGGCCCTCTGTTTTGGCTCTCTTTACGGTGAGGGTATGTTTCATGGAGTACAGATTCAGAATCAGAGGCAGACGATTGGCGAGCTGGATTTTCTGCTGAAAACTCCCGAGGGACACTGGCTTCATATTGAAGTCGGCCTGAAATTCTATATCTATGGAGCCGGAGCCGGTGAAAGAGCCCGACTTTCAGATTACCGTGGAGCACGAGGGATTGATCGTCTGGATACCAAATTTGACATGCTGGCCCGTCGACAGCTGACACTTCCACAAAAATCTCCGGCCATCAGAAGTCTGGCAAATCTGGGAGTGGATGCAGGTGTTCTCGCTTCTTTTGCCTGGTTGCAGGGGTGTCTCTTTTACCCGGTTTGCGGGGTGCCGGAATTTTTGCCGGCTCTGATGGAACCCGGTCATCTGCAGGGAAAATGGCTCCGCCTGAAGCATTTGCTGAACCTGCTGAACGACCGGGATCAGAATCAGCTCTGGGTGGTCAGCGGACGCCGGGACTGGATGGTTCTGGAACACCCTTTGGAAAATACGGTTCAGACTGAGGAACTCCCGGTAAGACTTCGCGAGGGTCTGGACCTGACGGGTGGAGTGGTACTGCTTCGTTCCTGCCGCAATCTCAGGGATGGCTGGGTGAGGGAGGATGAGCGCTTTCTGATTGTGGATTCCGGGCAGTATAAATTATGGCCAGATGAAAGAGAGCCTGCAAAGGAGCCGTGATGAAAAGCCCCTGGATGGGATCCGTATGAAGCCAGAGAGCATAGTAAAGAAACTGAAAGCCCATCCAGGTTCTTAAATGAGGGGATTTGTAAAGAAAAAGCCCGGCTCCGCACATCAGATACCAGGGATTGTTGACCGGAGAGCAGAGGCACATGGCAACCATGGCTTCCCAGGGCTGCATCGTGCGCTTTCTGCGAATCCACAAAACCAGCAGAACCCAGATTCCAAGAAGCAGCTGACGGGCAACGATCGGAGCCTGATCGGAGAAAAACGGGGTCAGGAAAATTCTTAAGGGTGTAATCAGAGGTGCATTCATTTCCCAGAAATTGGCGAAAACCTTCAGGCTGGAGGAGGCCTGGTAGCGATCGGGGTAAAACCAGAGACAAAGAGCTTCCAGTACGAGAAAAAAACCGATCCCCCTGAAAACCGGTTTCCAGGGAAAAACAGGGAGAAGCCAGAAAACCAGCCCTTTGAGATGAAGGGCAAATCCAAGAGCAGCCCAGCCTTTTTTGGGGTTGAGGAAGGCCAGAAGCAGAAGGAGTCCGCAGATCCAGTCATAGTGGCGGTTCAGATAGCCTTCCCAAAGGATCAGTGGAGAAAACAGCCACAGGGAAAAAAATGCCGGATGAACCTGTTTTCTCAAGGCATAAAGAAGAGCCAGTTCCAGAAAAACCCACCAGAGAAAAAGTCCTGATTTTCCACCGGGAAAGCCAAATAGAAAAAGGAGATCCGGAGGGTAGATGGCTGGAAACTCGGCGTATCCCACATGGAGGGTGTGGTGAATGAAGCCCTGATGCTTCAGAAGAATCCGGGGAACTTCCGGTGAATGAAGATAATTTTGGGGAGCCAGAGTGTAGACGGGTACTCCATGGGTGATGGCGTAGCCCTCTGCCAGATACCGGTGCCAGTCATCTTCCAGAATGGTTGGGCCTATGAATAAAAGGCATCTTAGAAGCATGGCTCCCAGAATCATCTGGCGATTCGAAAGCGAAGGGGGATGGCGGAATTCCATCAGGTACAATATCGGAAGAAAAAGGATCGCAAGGGTATTGCGGGTGTATCCTGCGGGAAGGCCGAGACAAATTCCAACCCAGATCAACAAAGACAGGAAGAGAAGAGGGTGAAATGTCAGGCGGAGTGGTTTCGGCATGGCGTGGCTATTGTGCTACCTTTGCTGGTGATCATACATTGAGGGTACTTATGTTGCGCATCATTCTCAGTTTTATCTTTTTGGGCAGTGTCTATGCTTCGGGGACATTCTTTCGTCCGCCTCCCCCCCCCAGAACCCAGAATCTGGATCCTCAGGACTTGAAAAAAGGCGAGGAAATCTACCGGAAGCAGGTGGGCTCGCAGTCCTGTGCCGGCTGCCATCATGAAGGTCAAAAGCAGGCTTTTCGTCGACGTTCCCTCTCAAGAGCATTTCGCAAATTCGGGGAAACCATAAGGGATTGCCAGCTGGATGCCGGGCGGATGGGTCTTCAGGTGGCTTATGTGGAGACCCCGGAGGATCTGCAAGCGATTAAAACCTATCTTGCCAAAGAGTATCGTCTGGAGGAATACCTGTGAAAAAACTCCTGATTGCAGGACTTCTGGTTACGCCTCTTCAGGCAGATCCCCGGTCCATCGGACGGGATCAGGGGTATGCAGCCCTGGTCTATGGCCGCTCTGTTTATGATGGGGCCTACTTTGGCAGCACCCATACTCCGTTTGGAAAACTGGGGATTGATGAACATATCACCAATGAATCCGCGACGCTTTATGGCTACTATGGAGTCGGGAACAACACAACCCTTCTGGTTGAGCTCAAACGGCACAATATCAGTGCCTTCAATGGCTTTGGGGCTCCTGGGTTTGAAGGTCTGAGTGATTCCTATTTAGGCCTGAAACGAACCTACCGCCAGGGGCGGGATTCCCGGGCCTGGGAATTCGGGGTTCGGATGAGTACGGACTACGATGCCGGCCTTGTAACTGCCCCCGGTTACGGAACCCAGGAATTCCGGATTGCCTGGCACTGGGCCTATCAGGTGGACTACCGGGATTCTTTCGGATTTACTCTGGCCTGGAACATTCGCAAGAGTCTCAAGGACTATCTGGAAGCCAATCTCAGTTATTCCCGTCAGTTTGACTCCCGTACCGGAGGCAGTGTCTTTGTGTCTTTTGCGGATGTGGTGGGAGGAAATATTGATATTTTAGGCCCCGGTTTCACGGCTCCCCCCCGGACCAATTTTGATCAGCAGGATGAGCGTCTGATTCACGCCGGATTGGGTTTTTCCATACGTCTGTACCGGGAGCTGGATCTTCTTGGCAATTTTGCCTGGAAAGTCCATGGGGAAAATACAGATAACGCACCCTATTCCTTCACGCTGGGTCTGGGGCACAGTTTTTAGGTGATGAGATGTCTTCTCATCTTTCTTCTGGGGATCTGGCTTGCCGGCTGCAAGTCAGAAACGGTTTCTCCCCCAGACTGGAGCCTGGAAGAATTCACCAGGAACCTGGATCAGCTGATTCGGGATCATGCGACCGAAGACGGGCTGAAATACCGGGAACTCATCCGTAAGGAAAGCGAACTTCAGAAACTGGTGGTCTGGATGGCCCACTCTGATCCGCTGCAGTATGAAAGCAATCAGCGCAAAGCCTTTTTCACTAATGCCTATAATCTGTGTGTCCTGAATCGGCTTCAGGGGCATCTCAACCAGAGTACGGTACTCAGGAATTTTTCCATTCTGAGTATTGATGGAGTTTTTGAGGAACCGAATTGCCATTTTCGGGACTTTTCTCTGAGCCTGGATGAAATCGAGAAGTTTGTACTGGTGCGCCATTTTGAAGATCCCATGCTTCATTTCGGTCTCAACTGTGCTTCGTACAGCTGTCCTCCGCTCTTGCAGGCGTTTCACCCCGAAACCATTGATGAAGATCTGATGAGGCTTGGGCAGCGGTTTCTGGAGCGGACTTCTCACTACGATGCGAAAACCGATACCGTGCATATTTCCCAGCTGTTTGAATGGTATGCCCTGAGTTTCGCTCCTGATGGAAACCTCAGAGATACCCTGGCACGTATTGTGGAAGGGGATTTGGGCAAGAATCTTCGGGAAGCCGTCCATCTTTCCTATCTGCCTTATGACTGGAAACTGAACGTGGCGAAATAATGCAAAAAAAATCTCACGGGTTAAAGGGACTGCCCATTCATGTCAAGCTGGGCCGTGCGATTCTCAAGCCAGTGACCCTGGCTTTTTTGCTGGCATCCATTCTGATTGGCGGTCTTGAATACTACCTGTATACGGCAGATGCCGATTTTCGTCTGGAGCGCCTGAAGGAGTCGGTACGCCAGCGTCTGCTCTCGGTTGGAAATACTGCCGCTTTGATGCTCAACGGCGAGAAGCATGCGGAAATCTTTGACTACCGGGATGACGACCTTCAGGAGTTCCAGACCCTGAGGCAGCATCTGCGGGACGTGAGACGGGTGAACCGGATCGAAGAGGAGCTTTATACCTTAAGACTTAAGGATCCCAAGGAAAGAATCGCCAGCTTTGTCGTCATGACCAATGAAAAACCCTATATCGGGGTGGACTATATCTATCCGGAAGAAATGCACAGGTCCTTCATTCTCGGGGTTCCCAGCACGACAGGTATCTACAAGAGCAAGTCGGTTGAAGGCAGGCTCTGGATGTCGGCTTTCGTACCGTTCAAGGAACCGGGAGAGGACTATTACGCTGTTTTTGAGGTGGATATTTCGGTCAACAATCTCCTGCAGGAAAACCAGAAAATCAGCCAGAGGCTTATGTTTTTCCATGTCCTTCGGGGTTTGATTCTTCTGATTCTCTTTGTTCTCATTTATGCGACAGTGGGGAATGTCTTGAGGCGGGTCATGGCCCGACTTCTGAACCGTCCTCTTTCCCAGGTCATTCAGTTCACGGATAAGGTGAAACAGGGGGTTCTGGAGCCGACTCTTGCGGTAGCTTCCGGGGATGAACTGGAAGTTCTGGCGGATTCCATGAATGACATGGTGAAGGGGCTCAGGCAAAAGGAAACCATGTCCAAATTTCTTACTGGTATGGCGCTTAAGGAAGTCATGGCCGTGAGCGAGGAAGGCAAGGAACTTTCCCTGAGTGGCGAAAAGAAGAATATCGCCGTGATGTTCTCTGATATCCGTAACTTCACCACAATCAGCGAGAACTCGGATCCGCAGATTATCATCCAGGCCCTGAACTTCTACTTCAGTGAGCTGATTCCTCTGATCACGAATCATGGTGGTCACCTGGACAAGCTCATCGGGGACTGCATTATGGCAGTCTTTGAAGAGGGAGAAGGATTTTCTCCCGCGGATGCCTGCCTGAAAGCGACGATTGCCATGCATAAGCGCCTGAATGAACTCCACGTGGAAATGGCAGCCATGAATTTCCCCCGTTTTGATGCTGGTTACGGCATGAATGCAGGAATTGGCGTTGTGGGGAATGTCGGTGATTCCCTTAGTCTCTCCCGTACCGTGCTTGGGGATGTGGTCAATCTGGCCGCGAGGGTTGAAGCCTTGAGCAAACAGGGAAAATCGACCTGTATTCTATTGGCTGAGGATTTTGTCCAGCAGCTTCAGGAAGAATACCCCATGGAATTTCTGATGGAAACTACGGTCAAGGGCCGGGCCAAACCCGTAAAGGTTTTTGAAATTCAAGATAATTGAAATTTGCGGGTTGACGTTTTTTTGAGCTCCCTTAGAATGCTGTGCGCTTAGATCGCAACCTCTTAAAGGAGCTTTACATATGAAAAACATGCTGAGAACCGTTTTCGCTGGCGTTGCCTTTACGGCCTGCCTGAATGCCGCAAGCTTTGAAGATGGCTACGCCCTGATGCGCGAAGATATGGGAGCTGTCCGTTCCAATATCTCCCTGAAAAAATTCTTTGCCCCCTCCGAGAAACTGACCGATGCCAATGGCAACGAAATCCTGCGTTACCGCAAGGAAGTCGCCGGGTATCCCGTTTTCGGGGAAGAGAAAATCGTGGTTTTCCCCAAAAGTGAAGGGGAGTTTCGCCATCTGGATACGGTTCGTGGCTTGAGCCAGGCAGACCTTGATTTCGTTCAGACCAATGCCAGTGCTGCCCCGGAAGCCAAAATCTCCCTGGATCAGGCCATGCAGGCTGCGGTAAAGGATTTGCGTACCAGTGGTGCCTATATTCCCGATTCCCTGCCAGCTCACCTGCGTCGTGACGCTTCTCTTTTCATGTACCGCAACGATCAGGGAGCATATGAACTGGTTTACCATCTGGTTCTGCCAGGCCAGTACATGATGGCTCCAACGGCTTTTGATTATTTTGTCAATGCTGAAACCGGAGCCATCGTGGACAAGGTTCGCCAGCTTTATGATATTCAGGGCAAAGGTGTGGATCTGAGTGAAGGCACGGTCAGGACTTTCGCGGCTGAAGCTGAGGGCGAAGGCTGCCGGATGGAAGACAAAAGCCGCAACCTGCAGGTTTTCAATTCCATCATCGGCAAATTCTCTACGGATGAAGACTGTAACTGGGACAGTGTTGGAACCAGCCGCAAAAACAACCAGCGCGCTGAAGTCGAGCTGATTCTGAATATGGCCCGTGTGATTGACTATTTCGGCTCGACCCACGGATTTGTCTGGGGTAAGGGACAGAAGCCGGTCAAGGCGACTGCCCACGTTCAGGACAACTATAACAATGCCTACTATTCCAGCTGGCAGGGGGGCTTCTTCTTCGGCGATGGTTCCGGAGATGCCAAAGGTTTTGATTACCTGACCAAAGGTCTTGATGTTGCCGGCCATGAATACACTCACGGTGTGATTGACAGCCTCTGCCCACTGACCTATCAGGGTGAGTCCGGTGCACTGAATGAACATATCGCTGACTTCTTCGGTGCCATGGTGGATAACGACGAATGGCAGATGGGTGACAATATCGCGATTGGCGATAACCCCGCTCTTCGTAACATGCAGGATCCAACCCGGGGTCACGGTCATCTGATTACAGAGGAAATGACTTACAGCGAGTGGGTTAAAATGACTAAGGAAAGCGGCGTCAAAGGCCGTATCTATCCGGATCGTGTTTCCCGCAAAATCATCTGCTCCAGCTGGGGTGAGGATAACGGTGGAGTCCATATCAACTCCTCCATCTTCAACAAGTTTGCCTATCTGGCGACAACCGGCGCTGAAATTGAGCGTGAGGGTCTGGGCTACGATCTGATGGCTGATATCTACTTCCGCGTTCTGAAGGATCGCTGGTTGTCCAACCGCAGTACCTTCAACGAGTTCCGCTCCAACTTCATGGCTGCTGCTGAACTGCACATGGAAGGCAGTGCCAAGAAAGACCAGCATCTGGAAACCCTGCGCCTGGCTTTCCGCAAAATTGATCTCTAATCCTTGAGATTTGTTCACCTTCGGGTGAGGCCAGTGAAGCCCTCGTACATGAGAGTGTACGGGGGCTTTTAGCATTGCCGAAGAAATCATCGGAGGTTTTATGCACGAAGCCCGGATCTGGTGTGATGACATGAATCGCATGGTGGAAAAAATGAATCAGCTCAAGAAGGAATTCAGGACTGGTTTCTCCGGGCAGCCGGTTGAGGAAGTGGATTTCGAGCAGTTTGATGAACACCGCCGCAAGGTTGTGAAAATCAAGCAGGAATGGATTCAGAAGCTTTCGGACATTCAGGAACAGATGGGTGATCTGGGAATTGAGAAACTCCCTCCCGAGGTTTCAAGGGTCAATTCCCTTCTGGAGAAGATGCTTCTGAGGGTCAAAGACGGACGAATCCGGATTGAGAAGTTCAAGGAGGAGGCGATCTGAGACGAAGTTTGACCTGAGAATACAGATTCAGGCATGTGAGGCCCAAACTTGCCATCAGAGTAAAAATGGGTGGTGTTCTGCCTTTGTCCTTTCTTGTACGCTGACATATGGATACGTTCCATCACCGTATGAAGAAAGGATTGACGATGAAGTCATTTGCAGCACTACTCGGACTCGTACTGGTCGCACTCTCACCGGTTCAGGCCTGGGAAGACTCTTCCCGCCAGCATGTCTATTACAACCCGGTACTCACTTCAAGCTCGGCGCCGCATTCTTATGATTATGCGCCCAAACCAAAACCCCGTTGCCAGCCCTGTCGCAAAACCTGCCACAGTAACTGTGGGCAGAGCAGGATTTCGGTTCGCCCCGTTCTCACCCGCAAGGTGGTCTATACCGATCAGTGTCATGATCGCTACAAATCCTGCGGTTCCTGCAATTCCTGCCAGAAAAGGGTGGTTCGCCACGTCTCCACAAGCTGTAACAGCTGTAGCAAAAAAGTGGAGCGCTGCGGATGCAAATCCAACTGCCGTGTGGTCAACAACGTGGTCAAGGAAGTCAACGGTGGAGCTCCCCGCTATGTCGTCAACGGAACTGTCAAAGTCTGTGATGAGCCGGAATATGCCGCGCGCGGAACCTATGGGAACTTTCACTGGCAATGGCGCCAGCAGGACCCTCATTACACCAAGACTCCGTTTTACATCAATGTTAAGCATGGCAAGCCGACTGTCTACACACCTGGTCGCCACTATCGTGCTCAGCAGACCTACTACTACCACTAAGAGGGGGAAATGATGAAGAAGATCCTGCTGTCCCTGTTCATGGCAGGCGCTGCCATGGCCTCCTGCCAGAAAGGATATGACTGCGATCATTCCACCATGAGTACGGAAGGTCATGTTGTGTATTCGGATTCAGAATGGTGGGGAGTCGAGAAATGGCCCTCGGCAACCTATCTTGCCAGCCGGATTCTGCCTCGCCGCTTTGATGCAGGGAATACCTGGTCGATGGCCCGCTCTCCCCAGGATCTGGGTGTTCTGTTTCACCTTCAAGACTGTTTTCCTCAGGGGCACCAGATTTATGCCCATACCGCTCGCGTGGAAGATGATTTTGGAAACTCCCATATCTTCCGCCTGGAGTGGGCAGGTTACTGGGAAACCCGGAACCGTACTCTTGGTATTTTCAAGCGACGTCAGTATGTCCATAGCGTGAGAGCTCTTCTGAATGGAAGAGTCATCTTCACTATTGATGACTCTGTACAGGACGGTCTTTATGAATATGAAGATTTCTTCCGGGTCGGAAGCCGCTCGTTTCGGGTTGTTGTAAAGATGGACTCCCGTCCCAGGAACTACGAATTTGAAGCCATGCTTCTGTCCTATCGTCCGGCAGCATCTGAGACTCAGCTGTATGCTGCCAGGCCTCCCAGAGCTGAAATGGGAGGAACAAAAAAGGCCCCGAAAGAGAAATCGGAGCCTAAGAAGGGCAAATAAAATTCCACGGCAGGCGGGGAATTCGATGGCCGTAAAACGGTTACCGGGACCCGGAATTTGAAAGCCAGTTTTGCAGAGCAGTGTGATTTTCAATCATCTGCTCTGCTTTTTTATGAGCGAGTTCAGCCAGTGAGGCACGGGACTCCTGATTCAGAAGCCCCTCTACGGAAGAAGCCCAGCTGGCGGGGTTTTCCCGGCTGGCAGCGTGGGCTCTGGCCAGAACCAGAGCAGAGTCCTCAACGATCTGGGCCAGATCTTTCTGTTTTTTCAGATCCTTGGCTTCAAACCCGTCTTTCTGGGGAATCCGGCGTCGCACCAGCCAGTCCTTTCCCTGTACATGGATGGCACTCAGGGGGAATTCCTCGGCGTCATGCATGGAAAGAGCAGCATAAGCGGCATTTTCTGCGGCGCTTAACTCGGTGACAATGGATTCAGGATCCAGTTCCAGAGCCATAGCGGGGTAGGCCTGTTCTTTCAGCTCAATGATCCATTCGTCTCCAGATCCAGTGCTGTCTCCCTCGGTCAGGAAATAGTAACGAAGCCGCCCGCGGGAACCCAGTCCTGCTCCCAGGCGTTCCCCGATATCAAGCACCTTGAGGCGTGGATCTGAAAAATGGGCTTCCAGAGCCTGGGTGAAAATCCGGGCAGTTTCCTGGGGGACGTCCCTGATTTTTTCACTTCTAAGCAGCTGACCGTGGCCATCGGTGTATTTGGCCAGCTGATCCCCGATTGACTTCTTCCCGGCCTTTTTAATCAGTTTTTCAACCTCTCGTCGGGCTTTTTGGGCCGTCAGCATTTCACGCGAACGGGAGGCAGACTGACTGATTTTTTCCAGTTCTTCCTGATAGGCTTTCAGAAAGTCCTGCATAGCTTCCATGGCATTGAGATCCCGGGAAGCTTCTTCTTCCTCACAGAACAGTCGGATGCTCATGAGGTAGCGCAGGAGATCGTAACCCGGATTTCCCAGTGCGGCTTCGTCGAAATCGTTGAGGGCAAACACGATTTCATCAGGGACCCGGATTCCGGTGTTCTGAATGTGAAAATCGCCCACAATCAGGGTTGGGTGATTGCCCAGAGCTGCCATCACGGGACTTGAGAACTCTCCTTGCAAGGCCTGCCGAAAGAAGACTCTTGGGGTTCCCCGCAACAGGGTAAAAGCCGATTTTCCCAGCGCCTGGAATTTTTCCGCCATTCCCGCCGGAGTCTGCCAGCTTTCAGTTCCCAGCAAATCGGTCTGAAAGGTCTGAGTGTTGGCTCCCAGAACACTCAGGGAAAGAGCAAAAGAGAAGGTCAGTCTTTTCATAGGATTTCCAGTTCATGGGCCACCAGGGGTAAAAATTCTTCCTTATATTTTCCCCGTAAAAGCCGAACTGAGAAGTCATCTTTGGCATTTTCCCGAAAAAAATGTTCCGGAATGCTGGTTCTGATGTTCAAAGGCTCGCCTTTAGCAGGAATGGAATCATAGAGGGCATCACCTTCAAGCTCCGTAAAAAAGCAGCCTTTGGTGACAATCGGCTCGGGGATTTCGTCGAGTTCAAAGCGAGCCTTGGCGACAAGAAGAAGGGCATCTTCCCTGGGTAAAAGCCCCAGAAATTCACAATCCATGAGGATGACTTCCTGATTGGGTTTCACACTTTGGAAATAGACCAGAAACAGACCCAGATCGGTTAGGTAGGTGCCGGACTCCGGTGGAATGGGCATATTTTTAATCTGACGATCCCGAATAGCAGCTAGACATTCGGTTGGGGTTTGAAATTTCATCTCATCCTTTTTTGCGTACGTGATCCAGAATCCTCATCAGAACCTCATCCGGGCTGAGCCCTTCGGCTTCTCCTTCAAAGTTCAGGAGAATGCGGTGACGGAAGGTGGGCTGGATCATTTTGAGCAGATCTTCCTCGGAGACATGGGCTCGTCCATGAAACCAGGCATGAGCCTTGGCCGCTAGGACCAGTGACTGAAGTCCACGGGGACCGACTCCCCAGGCAACAAAGCGCCGGGCTGCGGGCGCTGCCTCAGCTTCACCGGGCTGAGTAGCAATGATCAGGCGGCAGGCCAGCTCGACCAGATGAGAAGCGATTGGGACTTCCCGCAGATTCCTGCGGATTTCCATGGCGGTCTGGGAATCCACGACGGGATGGACTTCTGCCTCGGTATTGGATGTGGTGGTGGCCACAATCTGCATGAGGGTTTCCAGAGGGGGGAAGGGTACATCGATTTTGAACAGGAATCGATCCAGCTGGGCTTCGGGAAGTTTGTAGGTACCATCCATCTCAAGAGGGTTCTGGGTTCCCATGACAAAGAAGGGCTGATCCAGCTGGTGAGACTTGCCGGCAATGGAAACCGAACCTTCTCCCATAGCCTCCAGCAGGGCAGACTGGGTCTTGGCTGTGGCCCGGTTGATTTCATCAGCCAGAATCAGATTGGCAAAAATCGGTCCTTTCTGGAACCTAAAAACCCTTTCTCCAGTGGAAGTCTGATGAACCACGGTAGTTCCGATGATATCGGCGGGCATCAGATCAGGAGTGAACTGAATCCTGTGGAATTTGAGGCTTAGAATCCGGGAAATGGTTTTGACCAGAAGAGTCTTGCCAAGGCCGGGAGCTCCTTCAATGAGAACATGGCCGCCAGCGAAAAATGCCAGGATGACCAGTTCCACCAATTCATCATTTCCCATGATGACTTTACTGATTTCTTTACGGATGCTGCGATAAACGGACTGCGGATCAATCATATTGTCGGGAATTATACCTCAAGAAATGGGATCATGAATGCCGAATCCTGTATAATGCGGCTGAAGATGAGATGGATTCGGACTTTTTCAATTGCTTCCTGTATTCTTTTTGCAGGATGTTTCGGTGGCCAGGGTCCATATCAGGACGAACTGTCCAGAGTTGAGGATCATCTCTTGCGCCTTGAGCTTGAGGAAGCCCGAAGCATTCTGGAATCTCTCAAGGCCCGACAGGATTTACCTGAGCGCTTTTATCAGGATGCCATCAGGGTTTCCCTGATGCGTTTTGAATTCCGTGAGGCTCTTGGTTATCTGGATGGGCTGGAAAAACTCTCCGGCAAAAAGCGTCCTGATGTTCGCCGAAAGATTGGCTATGGCTGGCTGAGGCATTTCGCCGAGTTTACTGATGTAGCCATCAAGTTTGAAGGTATCAAGGCTCTGGGTCAGCTCAAGGATCGCGAAGCCAAGTCCTTCATCATGCAGCAGTTTGAATTCCCCAGCCGCACGATTCGTCTGGCGGTCTGCTATGCCATGACCCGGCTTGGGGATGTGGATCGGGCTTTGCCCTATCTTCAGGAGAGGGCCAAGTACTCGGCCCTCAAATCGCGGGCTCTGGCTTCTTTGCTTCTGATTGAAATGTCCGATCCGGCTTTAATGCCGGATTACCGCTTCATGCTCAAGGATCCGGATAATTCCATTCGGGCCCTGGGGCTTTCCATTCTCTCCGAGCTCAAGGATACGGCAAGTACTGATGAAATGGTCCGTATCCACAATTCCACGACGAATCCTCGTATGAAGCTGATGGCGGCTCATGCTCTCGTGAAAATCGGTAAGGACAGTTATCTGGGCACCGTTGAGGATGCCCTTGGTAATCCGGCTTTGAAGCTTGATGCTCAGCTGATCCTTTACGATCTGGGAAGAACCGGTCTCAAGGACGATATCTTTTCCCGCATTGAAAATCTGGATCTGGAATCCCGCTTTGTTTTCCTTCGGGCCATGATTCGGCAGGGGAACGAGGAGCAGGTCCGTGAGTGGCTTTCCAAGAGGGTTGGCAGTCTGAGTGGCAGCGCCTTTGAAAAGAAGATGGAAATTGAGCTTTTCGGTGAGGTTGCGACTCAGGAAGATCTGGAAAAACTGCGCATGCAGATGGCCAATCCTTTTGAAGAGGTCCAGGTCGTGGCGGTCTATGCCTGGCTGAAGGCTTCCCTGCGTCTGTTTGAAGCATCTCCTTCCGAAGTCTGATTTTTGGGGATTGCATTCTGATCCTGATTCCGGCATGCTGAAACCATGAGTATTTCCGGTCTTTTCAATAACGACAAACTTCTGAAGTCGGCTTACCAGTCCAACCGCAACTCCCTCGAAGCTGCCAGGCTTCAGATGGAAGCCGTTACGGAAGCCAAAGCCAATGCCAAAGTTGTGCAGGCCAGGAATGAGGCTCTGGGTACTGTCATTGATCTTTACGCATGAAACTAAAAAAGGCCGTATCCGAAGATACAGCCCGTTTCCAGGAAATTCCTAGTTGGCAGCCTGAAGTTTGAACAGGGACACCAGCTGAGGGTGTTTCTTGATAATCAGAGAATAACGGGTGCTTTCGTCACTCACTCCCCCCGTCTGCATATCCATTAAGGGATTCCCTCCGGCATACATGGTTCCCAGTGGATCGCCGTAGCGGTTCATGCCCTGCTCTGTCAGCCATCGGTCAATGCTGAATTTCTGCTGGTTAGACACCCGATAGCGGGGCAAATCCATGATCTGAGTCTGGTTCTGGCTTACGGTATCGGAAGTCTGCATGAACTGCCCGTTGCTGGCGTAGAGGTACACTCTGGTTTTCCCGATTCCCTGACCGGTGATACCG